>NZ_JBCLNF010000002.1:0-379739 GCF_039062465.1 Collinsella sp. 1033st1_E11_1033SCRN_220408 | reverse complement strand
GAGTTCCGAAGCCAGTCCTTGATGGCGGTTTAGTCGCGCGTTTTAATTAACCCGTCCAAGATTCGGGGCGCAGTTCACTCAGCGAACGTCGGGCACCTTTCTTTATGGCCTCGCTAAGGCATTAATGACCAAACTGGAGTTGTCTTGGGACCACAGGAAACCCCACGCAACGCCACAAGCCTAAAGCTGTTCGTATGCCTTTTTCACTAGCTCGCCCATAAGCTGCCTACGTCTGCTAAGGAATTCCTCGTAGTCAAGGTCTTCAAAACCGAAAGGCAAGGCATGCTCCTCGCAGTTGCGACGATACTCGTCCTCCCCCAGCGCGCCGCGGTACTTCTTGACGTACTCGCTCGGGGTATCGTCTGAGATATAGATATTGTTCTGGTAGTCCACGAGGGTAAAGTTGCCTCGGTTGCTCCGCTGCGAGAGGTAACCCTTGGACTTCAGGTAGTTGTCCGGGAACAGGTGATGCTTTTCCAATGCCTTCTTTGAGCCCGATGAGCCTGTAAGAAGGAGCTGGGACAACGGAGCCGTGCTGAACAAAGCCTTGGCACCAAGCACGACCTGTGCCGCGACGAAACCCCACCAGGTCGGGCCCGTCGCCTCGTTGGCATCGAGAGCATTGGGCAGGGTGATAGAGAAATAGTCGTCCGTCATAATGGCAGCGAGCCTGCGGTCGAAATACGCCTGGTACTCTTCAGCGCTCCCGAGTCGCAAGACGTCGTTGAGTTGCTGTTCAAACTCGGATTCGAAGGATCCAACATAGAGCCCCGTGATGGCAGCGGCGAAATACCAACGGCGCACGAGTCTGCGCACAGCAAGCGGCTCCATATTGAACTCGTAACGTCCGATAAGGTAGAACGCGTAGCAGAACATAAGCGCGTTACCCGATCCAACCTGTTCCGAGCAGACGTAACCCGACTCCGCAAGCGTGTTAATAAACGCGTGCCAGTTGTTCAAGTCAAGAACGAGATCGAGGGCTTGCCCAAATGTGGCGAAATTCTCGGCTCGCGTCTCCGGTGTGGTCTCCTTTGTCTTGAGGTCTCTGCCTCTAAGAATCTGGTAGGCGTAGCGCAGACGGCCTCTCTTAAAGCCCACGCCGACCGTCGCGCGAATGATATGCGTCGGCGAGACGGTCATGAGCGGGTTATACGAGGTGCCCTTCGCGGGCGCATGGCTCATGGCGCAGAACTCTTCGATACGTCCCCTCATGGCGGGCTCGTAGACCGACAACAGGGTCATAATGAAGTCATCCTGCTTGAGGGCCTGTCCCTGCGAATTTACGCGCACGAAGATATCCGAGACGGTCTCCTCGTCGGCAGACTCGGATATCTCCAGTGTCGGTAGCAAGTAGCGCTCAAGGCCAAGCAGCGCGTTAAGTCCACTCTCGACGGCATCCTCACCATCGTCATCAAGCTCAGGCTCGCCTTTTTTGACATTCGACTCATTCAGACGCCTGATGAACGCCCTGCGATAGGCACTCAGCCTGTTATCGTGGTTCGCCCCAAAAGTTTCAGACACGTCGGGCACGAAACGCGCATCCTTCTCGGTCGAAGCATCAGCATTCTTGAAGATGCGAGCAATAGGGTCATAGGCGATTCTTACCGTACGTTCCTTGAAATTCTTGTCGCGCACGGGCACACCATACAGCGAGCTAAGAAGGGCGGTAAGTCTCTGTTGCCCGTCGATGACGAGGGACTTCGGAACGGTGTAGGTCTTCTGATTCGACCCTATGACAGATTTCTTTCCAGCGTCATCGCTCGGAGAGTCCCACAACATCACATAACCGATGGGATATCCCCGAAGCATGGAATCGAGAAGGTCACGGACCTTGTCGTTGCCCCATACAAAGGGTCGTTGCAAGTCAGGCAGGCCAATCTTACCCGTCTGCACGTCTTTCAGCAGGTTGCCGACCTCTAGCGATATGGGGTTATAGATGGAATTCGACACCGTCACTCACCGAGCCTCTCAGCGTACAGGTTGAAGAGATGGCCGCGGGCCTCGCGCTCGAAGCCAAAGAAGCTATCTATGGTGTTGGACGGAACGCCCAAGACGTTGATTAGCAGGTCTACCCAGAACTTCTGCGTGTCCTGCTGCTCGTTATTGGAGCCCGTGGGAATGGCCGAGAGGCGTTTCTGCCATCGCTTAACGAACTCCTTGGCCTCCTTTTTGTTTACAGACATGTCGGACCTCCAACATCGTTTCCGGTCTCGAATCATTTTAAGGGCTAAACTCGGAATGGTTTTGATTCGTTTATTGTCTCGTTCGACAACTTGTCCCAAGCACACAGAAACAGGCCAGGGACTCGATACCCCTGGCCTGTTGAATGTCTGGTGCCCCCGGGCCGATTCGAACGGCCGACACCCGCTTTAGGAGAGCGGTGCTCTATCCCCTGAGCTACGAAGGCAGACTATATCCCGCCATTGGCGGCGCTCGCACTAATGCGAACGGAAGAATATTCTACAGCTCTCGGACCCTTCGGTCTATCGAGCTGATGAGGAACACAAACTACTTGCCAGACTTCTTCTCGGCGCGACGCTTTTCCTCGGCCTCGTAGATTTCCTCCATGAGGGCGTGACGCTTCTTGTCGCTCATGCTGGAGATCTTGTGCTCGGCAGTCCTGCGGAGCGGACGAATCATCTTAAACTCCCACACGATCGTCGTGATGATGAACGCATAGGCGAGGAAGAGAAACACGACGGAGGCAATACCGCCGATAGTGCCGAGCTTGAAGATGTTCTCACCAGCGGGCGAGTCGATGTAGCCGCAGCCGAACGAGAGGGCGACGCACACGACGCCGATGGCCATGAAGATCCACCACGTACGACGATACTTCCTGTACAGCGGATCGAGCTTCATGACGGAGTCGACGAGACCCTCAACGAAGCGCTCCTCTTCGCGCTCGGCGTTACGCTGAGCCTTCTTCTCCTCCTTCGTCATGCCGACGGTGGAGGTGGAGCCGTCGAGGTTCTTGTGCTGCTTCACGACGCGCACGGAACCGGCAGCCTCACGAGCGGGCTTGGCGGAGCTAGGCGACTTGCGGGCCATGCCTGCGGAAGCGGGCTTCTCGGCCTCGGCATCGGCATTAGCGGCACCGGTGCCGATCTTGGACATGTTGCGCTGGTTGAACGGACTACGCTGAGACATTGCTCTCCTTCATGGGGACGAACTTTTCGCCGGTGATAATCTCGTAGGCCTCCTGGTAACGCTCGGAGGCACCGGCGACAACCTCGGCAGGCAGGTGCGGCGGCTCGCCGGTCATATCCCAATTGGCACGGAGCCAATCACGGACGTACTGCTTGTCGAAGCTGGGCTGAACCTTACCGGCCTCATAACCCTCCGCGGGCCAGAAACGGCTGGAGTCGGGCGTGAGGCACTCGTCGATAATCGAGAACTCGCCGTCAATGAAGCCAAACTCGAACTTCGTGTCGGCAATGATGATGCCACGGGTGGCGGCATACGCGGAGGCGGCGTTGTAGATGGCAAGCGTGGCGTCACGAAGCTTGTTGGCGGTATCCTCGCCCACGATCTCGACGCAACGCTCAAACGAGATGTTCTCATCGTGATCACCAATCTCGGCCTTGGTCGAGGGGGTGAAGATGGGCTCGGGGAGCTTGGAGGCCTCGACGAGACCCTCAGGCAGCTTGATGCCGCAAACCGTGCCGTTCTCGTCATAGGTCTTCTTGCCAGAACCGGTGAGGTAGCCGCGGACGATGCTCTCGACGGGAATCGTCGTGGCCTTCTTCACGAGCATGGATCGACCAAGGAGGTAATCGGAGTACTGAGCAAACTCCTCCGGATAATCCGCCGGATCCATCGAGATGATGTGGTTGGGCACGATGTCCGCAAACTTGTTGAACCAGAAAGCAGAGATACGCGTGAGGATCTCGCCCTTGAAGGGAATCTCATCCGGGAGGATGAAATCGTATGCGCTGATACGGTCGCTTGCGACCATCAGCAGGGAGTCCCCGCAATCATAAATGTCGCGAACCTTGCCCTGCGAATCCGGACGAATACCCATGGTCGCCATGAAGCACCGCTTCCTCTCGTAAGAGTTACCGCATTTATCAAACTAATCCATTGTAGAGGAATAGCAGGTGCGCGGCCACATCAAAGCGGGCCTTATGGGCAGTTCCGCGAAGCGGGGAACCATGGGCCGAGCATCGAACCGGCAAGCCGAACGCCCATACAACGACAATAAGCCAGGGCGAAATAGAATGAGCCGCGCAACGCCCCGCATGCCCAATCACCCGCACAGAACTAGCTAACCACAGCGCCCAACGCGCACGATTTACTCGGTCATGCCCTTGTTGGCGTCCTGCTGGTGCCCACGCTCCTGCTCGCGTGGGATGTGGAGGACGAACGTCGTGCCCTTGCCAAGCTCAGACTCGACGCTGATGTAGCCGTGGTGGCGATCGATGATCTCCTTCGTCACGGAGAGGCCGACGCCGAGGCCGCCGCTCGCACGCTCACGGCTCGCGTCTGAGCGCCAGAAGCGGCTGAAGACGCGGGCAAGGTCCTCCTTGGCGATGCCGATGCCGGTGTCGGAAACGGCAATCTTGAGGTCTCGGCCCTCCTGCCCAACGTTCACGACAACCCACCCATTCTCGGGCGTATAGCGCAACGCGTTCGACATCAGGTTGATAAGAGCCTGGCGAATCATGTCTCGATCGCACTCGCAATAGAGCTCGCCACGAGGAGCGTTCGCGTCGAAGCGAAGACGCAGACCGCGGTCATTGAAGAGTTGCTCCTGAGACTCGACCACGGAGCGAACGAGGCCGACCATCTCCGTGCGTTCAGGCCTGAAGGGTGTGGTGCCATTCTCGATACGCGAGAGCGTAAGCATCGCAGAAACCAGACGCGAGAGACGACGAACCTCCGAGGCGACGGTCTCGAGATGTTCTTCGTCGGAGGGAAGGACGCCATCCTGCATAGCCTCGACCGTGGCGAGCATCGCCATGAGAGGCGTGCGCAGCTCGTGGGCAACGTCGCTCGTCAAGCGATGCTCAAGCTTAAGATCGCGCTCGAGAGTCGTCGCCATATCGTCGAAGGTCTCGCCCAGCTGACCAATCTCGTCATCGCCGACAATTCCCGTGCGGGCGGTCAGGTCACCGGAGCGAATCTGGGCAGCCGTCGATGTAATCGACTTCACGGGCTTGGCGAGCTTGCGAGACACAAGGACGCCCATGAGGCAGGCGAGGATCACGGCGACAACGCTCGCCGTGACGACGGCCTTATAGGAGTTGGTGCGGAAGGCGGCGTCACCCTTGGTGAGCAGGGCGTCAGACCCGAAGGCCCAGAGACGGACCGTGCCGATCACGGAACCATCCTCGAGCTTTACCTCGCGCATAACAACGGACTCGGCGTCAGTGGGCGCGAGCGAAACGGCATTGCTGCGTGCCGGCGCGGGCGCGGAAACGGTGGAAGCCTCTTCCTCGACAGAACCAGCAGCGTCAGTGGCGGCGTCAGGTGTTACCGCCGTCTCGTAACTACCGCCCGCCCAGGTATCGTCATACACAACTTTGCCATCAGCATCGAGGACCTGCACGCCGATTTCGCTTGAAATGGACGACGCTTGCACAATGCGATCGACCGCGCTGCCAGAAAGACCGGTCGTGGAATCGTAGTCCTCGGCAAGGCCATCGGCGATGACGGCGGCATAGCGATCCATGTTTGAGCGCGTGTAGTGCATGAACTGGGCTTCCCAATTCACGCCGAGAACGGCGACGAGTATCACGGCCGTCATGGCCGCGATACTCGCAAACATGAGCGTCATACGCGCTCGATATGACATGTGCCGCGACTTGCGATTCGACAGCGTCTTCCACGACGCACGAGCGGAATCGCTCGTGCGCAGGGACTCGGGGATATCATCCTCGCGAGACGCATCCTGACGGATGCGCTTGCCTATGACAAACTTGGCGGGAACCACTGCTTACCGGCTATTTCTCGTCCTTGGCGGCGGGCTCGGGAGCGTCGAAACGGTAACCCACGCCATGGACGGTATAGAGCCAGGTGGGGTTGCGCGGATCGTCGCCGAGCTTGGCGCGAAGGTTCTTGACGTGAGAGTCGATGGTGCGCTCGTAGCCCTCGAAATCATAGCCGAGGACCTTTTCCACGAGCTCCATGCGGCTATAGACCTGGCCTGGATAGCGGGCGAGCGTCACGAGCAGCTTGAACTCAGAAGCCGTGAGGTCAACTTCCTTGCCACGGACGGTCACCTTGTGAGCGGAGATGTTGATTACCAGGTCACCGTAATCGAGGACCTCGACCGTGGGCTCGTTCTCCGTGCGGGCACGACGGAGAAGGGCGCGCACGCGGGCGACGAGCTCGCGCGGCGAGAAGGGCTTGACGAGATAGTCATCAGCACCGAGCTCGAGACCGATGATGCGGTCCTCAACCTGGTCCTTTGCCGTGACCATGATGATGGGCACATCAGACTGGTCGCGAATGGCACGGCAGACTCGCTCGCCCGAGAGCTTGGGGAGCATGAGGTCAAGAACGACGAGGTCAAAACCGTGCTTCTCGAACTCCTCAACGGCAGTTTGGCCGTCACCCACGGCGCGGACCCAATAGCCCTCGCGCTCGAAATAGGCCGCGACGGCCTCGCGGATGTTCTTCTCATCCTCGACAAGCAGGATCTTTTTCGTATCTGAAGCCATGAAGGCCTCCCATCAGCTGTTTGGTGCCCTGGAGGCATATGCGCTCCAGGCATTCCTGGGTTCAGTCTACCCCACAAGAGGGTTTTAGCACACATCGAGTCGGCGGCAGGCGGGTAGGCAAGCCAGACCGGCAGCAACGGACACCGTGCTTCCAAGCTTACAGAGTCCAAGCCCTCACGTTCACAGAGCTGGGATAACCGGTGTCCTCGTCCTTGACGGTGGCGAAGGTCACGAAGGTCGAAGTCGTGCCCATACTTGCCGGATAATCGCCAAAGTCGAGGCATCGGTTGGGGGCCACGAGTGTGGCATACGTTTGGGCGTTCGTATCCACGATAAGGTGCGAGGCGCGGACCTTCACAAGGTAGACGCCGCCCTTGCCCGCAACCACGGATACCGGTTCGCGCGGAAGCGCGATGAACGGGCCATCTCCCGAACCGATATACGTGCCCATCGAACCAAGCAGGCCGGTGCTACCGCCATAGTTCTTCTCAATGGAGAAGACAAACTGTCCCCCCATGTAGACGGCCGAGAGCGGCGCGACAGAGGAGGGCAGGACAAGCTGCGCCACCTGGTTAGACAAGTTGCTCTCGAGCGAATAGGCGGTGATGCCGTAATAGCGCCCCTCGTTCACGCGGACACGCGGGACAAGAACGACGTTGCCATCGGAGACCGACGGAGCGCAACCGAAGCGGCCTTGCGAACGAACGACCTCGTCGGCAGAGCTCGCGCCAGCTTGCCAGACGTAGCAGGAGGAGGGCTCCGACGTGTTGCTTCCGCCTGTTGAAGGCATGACGAGCCAGATCACGTTCTTTCCCGAGCAACACATGAGCGGAGGGTCGTAGTTTGCGTCCGCCTGCCAAAGGGCCGAGGCGGTACCAAGACCGCCATCCGTAAGGGAGGCCGCGAAGAGCTTCCAGTCATGAGTGACGACGTCGAACTCAATCCAGGCATACACGGAGTCCGAGCACTGCGCGTCATAAATGACGTAATTGCCGCCAGCGGTCGCCGCTGACAGGAACACCGTATTGGCGCCACTTGCAATCGAGAATGCACCCGCGGAGGTCATGGCAGCAGGTGAGGTGCCCGGCATGACATAGGGCTTCCATGATCCCTCCGAGGGACGAAGCACACAGCCGAGGGGGAGATTCCAGGAACCAGCCTCCGCGAGCGACGCGGTGCCCGCGCCCTCACTAGCCTCCTGGTATTTTCCCTCAATGTCGCCAGACCCCAAAACGTACGTGGCGGTCCCAGACTCCACGACGATAGGATCGTTCTCATCAGTAGTGTCAGAACCCTTGCAGGACGAAAGCACCGAAATCGCCGCCGCACCGGCAGCGGTTGCAGCGGTCCCGCGGAGAAAGCCGCGACGGGATATGCTCTTGGGCAGGATGGACAAGATGGTCCCCTACGCCTCTCGGGCAGCCTTAGACGCCTCGTGCAGACCAATCGTGAGCTGATCGGCACAGGAGGTCTTGCGCGGACCACAGGTATTACCAGCAAGGATGTTGGAGATCTCCTCGACCGGATGACCGGCAACGAGCTTGGAGATGGCCTTGAGGTTGCCGTTGCAGCCACCCTCGAAAGAAACCTGCTCGATGGTGGAGCCGTCATCGGAAAGCGCGATGTGAATCATGCGGGAGCAGACGCCCTTCGGGCGGAAGTCGTAGGTGAACACGTTCCCCTCCATGTTTCGTCAATTTCTATCAATAGCCCTCCCGCCAGTATCCCCACTGACGGGAGGGTTCACGCGCGAGAATTTCGCAGAGGCCGAGCTTACTCGAAGGACAGCTGCTCGAGGCGGTCGAACACGACGTTGATGCGAGTCAGGAAGTCCCACGGATCGAAGATCTCGTCAAGCTTCTCGTCGCTGACGGTGCAACGCGGGTCAGCCTCGAGGCGCTCCTTGAAGGTCGGACCAGAGACGCAGTCCTGAACCTCATGCCAGGTAGCCATGGCGTTCTCCTGAACAATGGCGTAGGCCTCCTCGCGGGTGATGCCCGTGTCGACGAGGGCGAGTAGCACCTTGGAGGAGAAGATCAGGCCGCGGGTCTTGTTGAGATTGGCCATCATGCGAGCCGGATAGAGCTGCAGGCCGTCAATCACGCGGATGAGGCACTGGAACATGTGGTCGAGCGCGATGAAGGAGTCGGCCTGGGCGACGCGCTCCGCGGAGGAGTGCGAGATGTCGCGCTCGTGCCAGAGGGCGACGTTGTCGAAGGCGACCTGGGCGTTGGACTTGACGATGCGCGAGAGGCCGCAGACCTTCTCCATGGTGATGGGGTTGCGCTTGTGCGGCATGGCGGAGGAACCCTTCTGGCCTTTGCGGAACGGCTCCTCGGCCTCGAGGGTGTCGGTCTTCTGGAGGTTGCGGACTTCGGTCGCGATGCGCTCGCAGGTGGCAGCCGTGGTGGCAAGGACGCCAGCGAGGTAAGCGTGGTGGTCGCGGGAGATGACCTGCGTGGACAGCGGGTCATGAACGAGGCCGAGGTGCTCGCAGACGTACTCCTCGACGAACGGGTCGATGCTGGAATAGGTACCCACAGCACCGGAGATGGCGCCAAAGGCGACGTTCTTGCGGGCGTCGACGAGACGGTCGAGGTCGCGCTTGAGCTCCCAGGCCCAGGAGCCGAACTTCATGCCGAAGGTCATGGGCTCGGCGTGAATGCCGTGGGTGCGGCCGGCGCAGAGGGTGTCGCGCTCCTCGAAGGCACGGCGCTTGCAGATCTCGCCGAGCTTGCGGACGTCCTCGATGATGAGGTCGCAGGCCTGGGTGAGCTGGTAGCAGAGGGCGGTGTCGCCAAGGTCAGAGCTGGTCATGCCATAGTGGACCCAACGGCTGGGCTTGGGAGCGTCAGCTGGGACGTCGGCGTCGATATACTCCTTCATGTTGGTGAGGAAGGCGATGACATCGTGGCGGGTGACCTCCTCGATCTCGTCGACCTTGGCCTTCTCGAAGTTGGCGTGGTCGCGGATCCAGGCGGCCTCGTCCTTGGTGATGCCAATCTTGCCAAGCTCAGCCTGGGCCTCGCAGGCGAGGACCTCGATCTCCTGCCAGATGGCGTACTTGTTCTCAAGCGAGAAGATGTGGCCCATCTCAGGACGGGTATAACGGTCGATCATGCGGCTCCTCCAAGGGTTTGGCCTGCGTCGCGACGCGCGACGAATCTGCACAACTACTTGATTCTACCGCGCGAAGGGCACATGCCGCCAACTGCGCAAAAGAAAGCAGGCTGGAGCGCCCGAGCACTCCGGCCTGCGACTCTGTCTTGGTGCGCCGTCAGGGGATCGAACCCTGGACCTTGGGATTAAAAGTCCCCTGCTCTACCAACTGAGCTAACGGCGCGTCTGCATGATTCTAGCTGATACAGCGGACACATGATGAGCTGACGGCGCGTCCTCGCGGAAACTGGTCAACCATCACCCCGAACTCGCTACTCCCAGCTCCACTGACCGTGGTCAAAGATGGGAACATCTTCGCCATCAGCGGTGATGCCGAAGATGTTGAGGTCATCAGCACCAATCATGAAGTCGACGTGGGTGGCGGAGTCATTCACGCCAGCCGCGAGCAGAGACTCCTTGTCCATGTTGACGCCGTTCTCATAGCAATCCGGGAAGCCCATGCCCAGGGCGAGGTGGCAGCTGGCGTTCTCGTCATAGAGCGTGTTATAGAAGAGCAGGCCACTCTGGCGAATGGGCGTGTTCTTCGAGATGAGCGCGCACTCGCCCAGGTGGCGGGATCCCTCATCCGTCTCGATGATGTGGCGCAGGACCTCTTCGCCCTGCTCGGCACCAAACTCGACCACGCGGCCACCCTCGAACCTGAGCCAGAAATCGCGGATGACGGAGCCGTTGTGAACGAGCGGAAGCGCGGAGTGGACGATACCGTCCGCACGGTTGCGGTCAGGAGAGGTGAAGACCTCCTCGGTGGGCATGTTGGGGAAGAACCTCACGCCATCCTTCGTCTTGGCAGAACCGCCCTCCCAAACATGGCGGGCAGGCAGGCCAACGGTGAAGTTCGTACCATTCTCCGAAACATAGCGAAGCGCGTCGAAGTGAGCCTCGTTCAGGTGGCGCTTGTTCTTGACGAGGGTGGCGTCGTGAGTCTCCCAGGCGCTCTCCGGGTCCTCGTCGACGATACGGACGGTCTCGAGGATCGCCTCCCAAAGACGCAGCATGGATTCTGCGGGAGAAAGGCTCGGGAAGATCTTGTGCGCCCAGGCGCTGACCGGCACGCCGCCGATGCACCAGGAGTTCTCGCCAAAGTCGAGGCCGTGGCGATACTCCGTGCACTGACGATGCGACGCGGCGGAACGGGCAGCCGGCTTCGCGGGATTGACCTCAAGGAGAGCGTCCGGATCCTCGCCATCAAGCCAGAGGAACGCCGCACCCTCGCGAGCGAGCGAATTCATCTGCTCGACCTTCCAGGAGGGGAGCTTTTTGAACCGCTCGAGCGGGCAGTTATCGTACTCGAGGCGCGATAGCTCGTCATCGCCCCAGATGACGGTGACGTGGCCAGCGCCCATCTCATACGCGGTGGCGACGACGAGGCGGACGAAGTCCACGGCCTCGACAGGAGCGGAAACGACGAGCTCCTGACCGGGCTGGATGTTCACGCCATTGCGCACGAGGAGCTGGGCGTAGAGGCGCTGACGAGGCTCAAGGCGCTTCATGGAGAGCGCGCACTCGGCGTCGCTCATGGGGATGTCGCTCATGGAATTCCTTTCGACTTGGCACGTGGAGACACGCGAATGTTGTGCACCCAACCACGCGTC
Organism: Collinsella sp. 1033st1_E11_1033SCRN_220408; assembly: GCF_039062465.1. Lineage (NCBI taxonomy): Bacteria > Bacillati > Actinomycetota > Coriobacteriia > Coriobacteriales > Coriobacteriaceae > Collinsella > Collinsella sp. 1033st1_E11_1033SCRN_220408. Next base: position 368,305 of record NZ_JBCLNF010000002.1, on the reverse strand, counting down.
TTGTGATGTACCCAACGGCCGCCGTCTCAAACCGGCACGAAAAAGGCCCGACGCGCGTGCGCCGGGCCCTGTCTCTCATGGAGCGGGCAACGGGATTCGAACCCGCGAATGACGGCTTGGGAAGCCGTTGCCTTACCACTTGGCGATGCCCGCATGCCGGATGATTCTAACACAGCAAGCGTCCGCGGGGAGAGCACCAGGCGCGAGAAGAGGGCGCTTGGCAGCAAGGCGTGATGCCATGTCGTCCGTCTGACCTGGCCTTTTCCGACTTTCAACAATCAATATGGCGCCGCAGGAATGAAGCGGTTGTGGATGTGCGGGAACATGGCCGCCTTTAATGCCGTTCGCGGGCCAAACGCCAACGTTTACCGCCGGCCCATTACGACCGCAGAATTCACCTCATCCCGTAGCTGCTCGGTAAGAATCCTGTCGGCAGGCATACCCATTCTTGTCAGGTCCCCTCCCTATGCTCCTTCCACCAACGCGAAAGGGAGGAGCAGATGAAAACGACGAAGAGCAGATCACGGACGAGAATTGTCCGCACGATTAGGTCGCGCGGCGCTGACCAGATGAGGGGCGGCGCATTCCCTGGTCCCGGTCATGCGGGCCGCGCCCAGGCACTGGGCGGCGGCGGGCGGGCGCGAGCGTCTGCATCGCCACGGCCAACCACGGAGGCGGCGTAATGAGGGCGGGGCAGTTCCGCCTGCCGGAGGAGAAGCCCCGTCGGAGATGGCCGATCCTGGTAGCGGGGTTTGTCGCGTGCGCGGGGGCAGCGATTGCCGTCGTTCTTGGAAGCGGGATCGACTTTGGCACTGGAGCCCTCCTCACCTCGGCTCGAGAGGGGCAGAGCCGTGAGGAGATCCAGGCCGAACTCGACCGCGAAGTCGCCGAGAACATGATGACGGTGAGTGTGCTCCCCAACCTCAAGCTCGACGAATCAAGCCATGAGCTGCAAGTTGGCCTCGAAAACGTCGGCGACAACAAGTTTGCCCAACGCTTTGTCATAACCCAAGGCGACACCTGCGTCTACGAGTCTGATCCCCTCATGCCGGGGGAGCGGATCGAGACCGTGCGAGCACCCAAGGTGAAGGAGGGCACTGCTCGCGTCGAGGTTCAGGCTCTCGACACGGAAACCCTCGAAGACCACGGGTCGCCCACCGCGATCGAGGTGGAAGTCATCCCCGCAACGAACCTCGACGCAGGCGAAGAGACGCCCGGCGCCAGCGAGGCGGCAGTCAGCTCGCCCGGCGCCACGGACGCGACGGCTTCAGCGACGACCACCACAAAACCAATCGACTCAAGCGCCGGGGCGTCCGCGCCCAGCACGAAGCCTGCCACCAACTAACGCCGTCAGCGGGGATTCCCCCGACACAACGAAAGGAGATCGAATGAACGCACGAGACACACGTCCTGAGGAGAGGTTCTGCCGGCAGTGGGTGCGCCTGGCGTTGAGACGCCTCGCCGTGACCGCCGCGGCGGGCGCGACCCTTGCCGTGCTCGCTCCCATACCGGCAATCGCAGCGGAGGGCAACACCGGAAACACCAAGGTGACCGTCCAGGCGGATGACAGCAACCTACGCTTCAAAGTGCCTACCGTCATCCCATTTGTAGCCGCCTCCGACGGCACGCTCACCGGCCCGACCGCAGACGCGACGCGCATCGAGAACCTCTCCGCCTACGGCCTCAAGGTCACCAACGTGAAGGTGACCTCCAACAACGGATGGAACCACACGGAGGATATCTCCGCCGCAGACGACTCCATCGATTGGTCCCTCGGGCCTACCGGAGCGCCCGTCCGTGCCGCCGCTGCCGCCACGGATGGCGGCATCGACATCACGAGCCCCCAGTGGAACATGACCTACCAGAGCGACGCGGTCGAAACCGACGACATCAAGCTCGAGACCTCCGGCACCGTCGGGCGAGTAGCCACGGACATCTCCTCGCCCGTCCACATCGGCACCGTCACCTTCACCCTTGCCCCTGGCGCCCACGCCGGCGAACAGGCAACGTCATGAGCCGTAAGCCGTCGAGGCGCACCATATCCATCGCCCAAAAGCTGCTTGGCAGCATCTTCGCCTACCTAGCATTCGCCCCAAGAGTCGCTTTCGCCTCAGAAGGCAGCACCGACGTTACCTTGAGGGGTGTCACCGCCCCTCCCGAGATTTGGAGTGGTCCTGCCAGCGTCCTCGCACAGACTGGCTCCGGAGGCGGGGTGTGGGGACGCATCACCGTCGGTGCCGTCCTCGTTGCCATCTCGCTCATGCTGATGATCTACTTGGGAAGGAGGAGAAGGCACCATGCGCAGGCTTAGGAAGGTCCTCGTCACACTCGCAACGGTAACGTGTCTCGCGATGATCTCCGCACCCAGCGCTGCCTTGGCAGACGATATCGAGGTGCTCGACGACGACGTGGTAGTCACCTTCCCCCAGCAGCAGACGGGGCCTCTCCCGAGACGCGCCCCCGCGAGAGCCCAGTCTTCGCCAACCGGCAAATGGGTTGAGGTCAAGCGCAGCGAGGGTGGCACGGCTATCCAGACATGTGCCTATTACATCCATCCAGACGCCAATCCCGAGGGGACCGTTCAGGTCGACATCAAAACGGAGATCTATTGCAAGAACGGCAGCGCTTGGTGGACAACGACGAAGACCATCTATGACAACGGCACACAATGCGCTTACATCGGGCCCGATTGGAATTCCAAGGCTTATAAAGGAGACTCAATCTCCCAAAAGGCCAGCTTCGCAGTGCGTGGTGGAGGAAGCCACCACATCACATCGGTCGAGAACATCTTCCGTGATTCGGCGGGAACAGTAGCGGGCTGGGACTTCTACATCGATATCCCCTATCGCATCTCCGCGGAGGCAAGCGCGGGCGGCTCGATTAGTCCGGCAGGGCATAGTCTCGTATCAGCAGGGGACTCAAAGGAGTACACCATCACGCCTTCGCCTGGCTGGCGCATCAAGGACGTGCTCGTAGACGGTGAATCCGTGGGGGCTAGAGACACCTACACCTTCTCGAACGTCACGAGCGACCACACGATCTCGGCTGAGTTCCAGAAGATCTGGACCGTTACCTTCATCGACGGCGTCACCGGAGACAAGCTCGGGGAAGAGACCGTTGACGAGGGAAGCGGGGCCACATCTCCCGAGGCGCCAAGCCACGATGGCTGGCACTTCGACGGTTGGAGCGAGGACTTCTCGTCGGTCGGCAAGGACATGACCGTAACCGCAACGTACAGCCCGACCATAGCCGTCAGGGTTCCCTCACTGCTCCCTTGCAGGATTCTCTCCGACGGCACGGTGGCGGTTCCCGGCGGTTACGTCATCGAGAACCTATCCGTCGTAGACGTAAAGGCCTCGCAAATCGAAACGACCGGGACGCCCAGCGATGCTTCTTGGCAGCTCTCCGACGCGGGCGAAGTCATCCACTCGTGGGATGGAGGGGATAAACCGGGGGCAACCCTCGAAATCGCAAGATCGGGAAGCAAGGAGCTCGCACTCAGCATCTCAAACGTCTCTGGCACGGGCGAGTGGAGACAGCGCGTCCAGGAGGCTGCGACGGGGCCCGTTGAGTTCTGCTCAATCTCCTACACGTTCGAGCGAGCATCGTGAGCCGACGGCTCGCGGGCGGGCGGCAAGGTGGCACACCTCCTTGTCTCCGCACCGCGAGCCGCTTGAACGTTGATCTTTCTCGCCAGACAGGAGGGTGGAGCTTGACGCATTGGTCTTTCTCGCCAGACGGGAGAGCGAATGGAAATGGGGCGAAAGAAGACCCCGCTCAGCGACACGGGCTTTGCGCTCGACTTGCCAAGCATCGCGGGATTTGCGTGCTCTATCACGTTGCTGCTGACCGGATTGGTCTTGGTTGTCTTTGGAACGCATGAAGTCACCGCAGACGAGATAACCGAATGGAGATACGGGCGAGTAGCGGAAGAGTATCAAAGCGAGTCCAGCGACGGCAGCACGGCAAAGCCGTTATTACCAGACGGTGCTGCGGCATGGCTGCGCGTCAACGGCACAAGCATCGACTATCCCGTCGCACAAGCGCACGAAAGCGACCCCTTCTTCTATCTGTCTCATGACATCTGGGGCAACTCATCAAGATCAGGTTGCCCCTTCCTCGATTGGCGCTGCTCAAATGCGAGGCTTCAAAAGCTCGTCTATGCCCACCGAATGGGAACAACGGGAAGACAGTTCTCCCCCATCGCCGAGACTTGGCAGCAGGAAGAGTTCGACCGCATCGGCACACTCGAATGGAAAACAACCGACGGCATATCTACCTTCAAACCCTTCTGCGCCCTCAGAGTCGATAAAACGTATCAGAAGATACAGGTATTTGATGCATGCAGTGAAACGGAGCTAAGAAACTGGCTTTCGAGCATCCTCTGTGATTCGACCGCGAGAGCGGCTGACGCCCGAGTGTTGTGTCTTGGCGCCCAAAAAGCAATCACGCTGGCCACCTGTTCGTCAGAACAAAGTGGCCAGCGTGATCGGACGCTACTCGTGTTTGTCGAGATCCAGCCTACGAGCGGCGAATCGTCTCCATGATGAGGGCGCAGACGTTCTCGACCTGCTCAGGATTCACGTTCTCCGGGACATCATCCGCAGTGTGGGCAAAGGCGGGGAGCTCGTTGTCGCCAAGGCCCATGAGCGTGACGGCACGGAGGTGGCTACGCATGAGCGGAGTCGCCTCGGTGTCGGCCCAGGTGCGAGACAGCTGGCCCAAATCGAGATGGAGGTCAGAAGCGACGGAGGAAATCAGTCTCGCCAAACGACGGTCTGCACGGCGGGGAGCACCGAGACCCTCATTCGTGAGAAGCGTGAGGTCTCCGGCACCAACGCACTCGAGGTTGATGACGAACGCACCACGAAGCGACTTGCGGTTCTTGGCAATGAAGTCCTTGATGCCAGCGTGGCCAAGCGCGGAAGCACCGGTCGCGACGAACCAAATGTCGTGAGCACGGAGGTCATCATCACTCATCGCGAGAATCGCATCACGAAGCTTGCGATCAACATTGGTTTCGTTGATGGCTTCGATGGACTTGACGGGAACCTCGGGCATCGGAGCCTCGGGGTCATACGCTTCGGGCTCGTAAGAGTCATCGGCGTTCTCGGGCTCCTGCGGAGCCTCGGCGACGGGATTCTCGCCAGGAATGACGTCAAGGCCCGCAGCATCGTCAAGCGGCGTTTCCTCGTCGGAGGACTGCTCGGCTTCCCCCGCAACGTCACCCGGACGAAGACTTGAAATCTTGTCCTTGAGGCCACGAAGGTTGACGTTCAGAGCGGCGCCGCCCTTGTAGCCACCGCCATGGTGCTCAAGGTTGTCGTCGTTGAAGTTATCCCAGGAACCGATGCCTTCGCCAGACGCCTTGGCATCATAGTCCTCGTCAACACCGAGCCACTCGGACATGGACTCCTGCTGTTGGCGACGTTTCTTCCCGAAGAGTCCACCCAGGCGCTTCTTTCGAGTGGGCTGTTCCTGATGGCTCTCGACCGGAGCGGACAGCACCTGAATGTCATCAGCAACGGGACGAGATGCCGCCTGATTCGCGGGGACGAATTGCGTGGCGTCGGCGTCGTCATCGAGACGTACCGTCGCGGGAGCGACATAGGTGGCAGCCGGCGCGGCCTCAGCAGGGGGAGCGAAGGGGTCGTTCTCTTTCGCAAGGGGGTCAGGAAGGTCGAAAAGCGCAGCACGGCGGGCGACATTACCAGCGGCGGGATGCGCCTTGGGGACATACGTGCTGTGTCCCCACTCCGGATCATCGACCGCGGAGGGACGCGGGCGCTCGGGACGCGTTGCCTCGGCGGCGTCCTCGTCGCTTTCCTCGGCCATATTGGTGATGCCGGACTGATCGTTCTCGACGGTCGGCCCCTCGGAGACGCTCTCGCCATCCTCGAGCTGATTCAGAGTCGCGGGGTCAAGGGAAACCTCGGCGGCATCAATGCGAGGAGCGTCGTCGACCACGGGCATGGGCCTGGTGGCATCCGGGTCAGCCTCCTCGGCGACGACCTCCATCGGTGCCGTTGCGCCAGGATCAACCGCGGCATCGTCGTCAACCTCGGCCTGGACAACGTCGGCGGCCTCAACTTCGCTCTGGGCGACGTCGATGGCCTCATCCTCGGATACAAGGGGAAGATCAGACGTGGCGGAGGGGTCCGTGATGCGGTCGAGACCTTCCTCGATGTCGGGCTCATCAACGGGAACGAGACGAACCTCGGGCTCGATATAGGTGATGTCGCAATCCTCAGGGAGGATGCCAAGCTCACGAAGGATGGTCTCGCCGTGACGGGCACCGATGACCTCCTCGACCTCGCGGCGCATGGCCGGCTCGCGGCGAGCCGGGCGAACGGCAGAGTCGCGAACGGGAGCACCCTCCTCCTCCGCTTCATCAGACTTGGACTCGGAAGGGGCGGCAGGACGCCCGGCAACGGGGTTCACACGATCGAGCACGCCAAGCATGGCTGCAAGCGAAGACTTGTTGTCAACGCCGCCGGCAGCATAGGGAAGGAATCGAGAGGCGATGAGGGCAATACCCCAGAGGAGCATAGGAAGAGCGGCGATGATGCCGATAACCCAGAAGGTACGGCGCGCAGCCTCGGGAAGGAAGCCCAGGAGCTGGACGAAGACGCACAGAGCGGTAACGCAGACGGTATACGGAGCGGCAACGGCAAGATACTTCTTGACCACGGCCAGCTCGGGGCGGGAAAGGAGGTCGAGGCGCTGCGTGTCATAGTGAGCAACGACCACGATGGGGCGGTTGCGCGAATTGCCCTCCCCCTCAGCCTTATGAAGGGCGACGACGTTCTGGCTATGAGAACGCGGACTCGCCTTCGAGATAACGTCCTTGCCGTTGTAAGTCATGACGAGCAGAGCCACGGAAGCTAGCACGAGAATGATACCGACGGCGAGCGTGGCAACCTGGCCAAGCCCCGCGAGCACGACTCCCACGAACAGAAGCACCATCACAGCGCCATACGGCAGATAGCCAAACGACGGCGCAGTGAAGTCCTGGATCTGCGGATCGATACCGTGAGAGGAGAAGACCCCCGCCAGATACTGCGCGCAATCAAGCTCTTCTTGGCTGCTAGCCGGTGCAATGCCAACCTCAGAGTCGAGGGACTCGAGATATTCCTTCGTAACGCTCATCCGTTCACCTTCCAAATAGCGGTAGCGCCGCTACCTGCAATCGTTGGTCAAGAGTATACGTCTGCCTGCACATTTCGCAGAGCGGGGGCATCATATGCGGCATCCCTGCACGGTAAGTGCTCAAGGGCCCGTGACAAGAAACTAAAAATGGCGAGTCAGAATCATCGCAAATAGCAGGCAATAACGCATCTTCGGTCGGCCTAGGAAGCAGAAGGGGCCTGGGTTGTGGGGGAATCCGATGCAGACACATCGCCCGCCGCTGAATCCCCGGCGGCGCCCGCGGTAGTTGCTGCGACTGAGCCCGGCGTCGAAGACGCGGCCGCGGGATCAGTCGTGGCCACGCTGACTCCAACACCCAGATACTTGCGCACGAGAGCGTCGGCCTCGGTTGCCTTCTGCTGGGCGGCGAGATAGCTCTCGCGCTCGGCACTCGTCAGTCGCGTGTATGGGTCGAGGAAAACATCGTTGGTCGTTGCGGGCAGAGCGGCAGCAAGCTCAGAAGCCGCGGCATCCGTCTCGTTGTATTTGGCGACACACTCCCCCGCCCTCTCGAAATCGCCGGACAGAATCGCCGAGTCAGCTTCGAGCATCAGCTGCGCCGCTTCCACCTTTTTGGAAAGGTAGGCCTCATAAGCACTGTAATCAGCATCGCCAAAAGCCGACTTTGCCTGTCCGAGCAAATCGTTTGCCTCGTTAAGAAGGGAGATAACCTCATTGTCGATAGTCACCGGCACGTTTGCGTCCGCCTGCTGGCTCTCTTGCCCAGCAAGGTGCTTCGCGTACTCGTTCGCCGCGATCGTCGCCTCCTTGGCCTTCGCATCCGCCGAGGCCGCCTTGGCAAGTGACTGCTCAAGTAGGTTGCGCGCCTTGCCCACAGAAGCATCGACGCTCACGATCACCTGCCCGGCTCCGAGCATGGACTTACGCGCCGAAATCGAATCATCAAGCGCAGAAAGGACCGCGCGCTGGTCATCGTCAAGGAACTCGTTGAGGCCACGGGCACGCGAAATGTGATCGGAAGCGCGCGTAAGCGCCTCGGTCGCGGATCTCGATCCAGTGCTGAGTTGTTCATCCGTAAAAGAGGCGGTGTCGCCAATCGGAGAGCTCACGGCATCGTTAACCTCAACGATCACGGTATCTGCCTCCTGGACAGCCTTGATCGCGAGGTTGATTTGTTCGCGAGCTTGCATCCCACCGGTAAGGCAGCGCCATGCAAAGAAGCCTCCCGTGCCAAGTGCCACCACTACGGCCAATACGATGGCCATTCTCGCAGCTAAGGGAAGCCCGGACTTTTCCCGCGCCCCGTCACGCACATGTACGCGGCGGCGGGCATGGCTAGCGGGCCGACTGGCTGCACGGCGGTCTCTACCATCGTTGACAACGCGACCTCGACGACCGTCGGCACGCCCGTTTGCACCTCTCGTGGCCAAATAATGTCCCCTTCCGCGAAACACCGGTCACACCGGGGCGGAATAACCCATAATAAAATGTGGGCACACCCAGGAGTGATCATTGCTGACATGGTAACAGCTGTCGGAGCACCAACTTCAAGTGAGGGGGACACCATGGCCAAAAGCTCCCCGAATAAGGGCGGTCATATCGGTCACCGCGAAGTCCTGCGCACTCGCGTGGCCCTCAAACTTGCCGAAGGCACACCGCTGACTGGTTCTGATTTGAAGGACCGCTTCTACGGTGATGTCGCCGTCACGTCGTTCCACAAGACATTTGGCCGCGACTGCCTGAAGCTAGAGGAGGAAGGCATCTTCCTCGTCGAGGAAACCCATGGCACCGCCAAGAGCTATCGACTCGACGGGCAACGCTCTCTCGCCAAGCCCACGGCAAAAGCCGACGAGGATGCTCGCGTTCTCGGCACGCTCTTCCGCCCGCTTGCCGAGAACCCTTCCACCGCCGGACGGAGGACACTCGGAGAAGCCATCCCACGCGTGACGCTGTCCACCTGCGCTGGCCCCGGCGATGTCGCCTCCCCCAAGACGGATTGCGATCCGTTGATTCTGGAAACCGTGGCCGACGCCTTGCGTTCCAGGATTCCCGTCGAGCTCACCTATCAGGCCATCGCGGACAAGCGCCCCAAGAAGCGCATCCTGAGTCCCATGGGCATGTTTTCGCTCAAGGGTTCCACGTACGTCGTTGGCCTAAGCGAGCGCGAGGGCAGAGACTCCGCAATGCGCACGTACAACCTATCTCGCGCCACGAGCGTCAAGGTGCGCGAGGGCGATGATCGCTACGAAATCCCTGCGGACTTTGACATCAACGACTGGCGTCTCCTCCCCTTCGAAATCGGAGACGACCACGTCGAAGCCGTTCTTTACGCTGGGCGAGACGCGGTCAAGGCGTTCAAGAAATCAGGGCCAAAATCCGGAACGATCCAAAGTCGCCAGGGCGGCGCTTGCGTGTGGACCGGCATCGTAAAAGACGTCAATGCGGCAGCGAAGTGGTGTGTGGAGCAGGGCGTTTGGCCTCTTGAGCCCACTGAACTTGTTGATTCCTGGAAGGGACTTCTCGAGGGGGCGATTTCGTGACGAACACCATTGATAAGCCTCGCGCGCAGCGAGGACGTCCTGTCGAACGCAGGCTAAGCGAGATGCTGTCTGTCGTCTTCGCCCTTTGGCGCGCCCATGGCACCACCAACCCCGCCGACCTCGCACGACTCCTCGGCATTACCGAGGGGAGGGTTCTGGAAATCCTGAACGACCTCGCCAACGGCGTACCGGCAAAGTCGGACTCCCCCTCCGAGCCCATCGTCTCCTTCTATTCGCTCGAGGGGTCGCGTGGTGACATCTGCGCCACGGCAGCCACAACCCACCCCTGGCGGCTACGTCTCACGACCGAACAGGCAAACGTTTTTGCGGACGCATTCGACCTCCTCGGATTTGAGGAGAGCGATCCCCTTCGAACCGAATTCGAAGACACTTTCTTCCCCACCCACCACATCCGCTCGAACGAACCGCTTGACTCGGAAGTCTCTGCCGAAGCTCACCACGCCCTCGTTGCCTGCGCGCGCTCCATCGTCCGCGGAACGCGCGAGAACGACGAGAACACAGAGGTTGAGCAGCCTCCCGTCACCTTCAAGTACCGCGGGGAAAATGACACGCTCGTTAAGACGCGCCGCCTCGTACCCCTGTCACTACGCGTGGGCGACGACGGCTGGCTCGTTGATGGCTACGACCTTGACGCACGAGCGGCTCGCACGTTTAGAGCCGAAGGCATGTCTGACGTCAAGCTTGAGGACAAGCCCGTCCGTGCGCGCGTTTCCGGGGCAGAGCGGCCGGATATGGGTGTGTTGAGACTCACCTGCACGCCCCTTGCAGCCAAGACCGTACTCTCTTGGGAGGGCGCCGTTGCGGCAGGCGAAAACCAAGACGGTCACATCCTCGTGGATGTTCCCTACTTTCGCGCCGACTGGCTCCCCCGCCACGTCCTCGCGCTCGGTTGCGAGGTCACTTTCGAGGATAGGGATCCGGGCCTTTTCGAGAGTGACAGTCCAAGCGCGAACCTTCGTGCGGAGATGCGTGACACGGCACGACGCGACCTCGACAAGGCAGCGCGTAAGCTTGCAAACTATCAGTCGCGGAAATGACCAGCACGCACGCTTTGTCGTGGGAATAATTCAACGGCGCGCATAATCGCGGCGGAGAACCACATAGTCGCGACCATCATCGCTTCAACGAGCGGGCGGGGAGAAATCACGTCGTCCCCGCCCGCATCTTAACGACTATCCGTCCCTAGTGGTTCTCTCTCCACGACTCTAGATATCGACCAACCATATCGGCACCGAGCACCGAAACGTTCGCCGACGGAAGAGACCTCACGAATGTCTTTCCGTAGCCCTTCGTCGTGATTCGGCTATCGGCGAGAACGAGCACGCCCGTATCGGTCGAAGTGCGAATGAGGCGACCCGCAGCCTGTTTGAGCGAAATCACGGCCTCTGGAAGGCTCCAGCGCCTCCAGGCCTGGCGGTCCCTGCTCGAACGCTCCTGAGACAGAGGCTCCGCGGGGCTCGAGAACGGAAGCTTGGGGATAACAACGCAGCGCAGGGTATCGCCCGCAGCATCGAATCCCTCCCAGAACGACTTGAGTGCCATGAGGGAAAGTGACTTCTCGGAAACGAACTTCTCGCGCAGCCTCCGCGTCGAAGAACCACGCTCCTGCATCGCGACCTCGATGCCAGCCGCGGCGAGTTTGTCGGAGAGAGCCGCGTATACCTGCTCCATCTCTCGGCGGTTCGTGAACAGCGTGAGCACCGAGCCGCCCATCGCAACGTGCACGTCATACAGCAAGTTCTCGAGCGCAGCCAAATATCCGGAATCGCGCGGATCAGGAAGGTCTCGGGCGACAATAACGGACATGTTCTTATCGAAGTCATAGCAGCTAGGCAGGGCAATCTCGCGATGACGAGCCGCGGGCAGGCGATTGAGCCCCATGGACTCCTCAAAGTGTGAGAAGTCCCCGTCAACGCTCATCGTGGCGGAGCAGAACGTAACGCTCCGCATCTCGGGATACCAGCGATCTGCAAGCTCCTCGCCCACATCGAGCTTCTCGGCAACGAGGCGCTCGAAACCCTGGCGCCTCTTCGCTCGAGAAACTTCGGCGGAGCATACATACGAGTCGTCCTTACCCTCGACTATCACGCGACACGCCTTCGACATTTCCTCGAGCTGCCTGCAGGCGTCCGCGAGGTCACCAGGCAGGTTCTCGATGGCTGCCGAGCAGACGCGCTGCGCGCCCTCAAGGTCATGGCGCGCGGCATCGAGACGGTCGATGAGCGTGAGACCAGCCTCACTGACCGCTGCCCACTCGTCGGTCGAGCGGTTCTCCTCACCAAGCCAGACGTTGACCGTGTCATAGCCGCCGCCTCCGCGGGCGAGGCGAATGAGACCTCTCACCGCATCGAAGAAATCGGCTGAGGCGACGCTCGCGCGCTGGGTGCTGCTCGCGCCCTTCGCCAGGAGCCCCATCGCCGGCATTGCCGCCTCGCTACCCGCGGCAAGCGCGGAGAACGAAGCGATGACGCCGGTCTTCGCGCCACCAAGGGACTCAAAGAGTGCCCGCGCGCGTTCCGCGGAAACCTCAAGCGCCCACTGGCGGCGAGCCTCGTTCTCAAACGAGTGGGCCTCGTCGATGACCCAGTTTCGAACCGGAGGCAAAATCTTGCCGTCTGCCTCGACATTTCTAAGCAGCAGCGAATGGTTCGTGACAACGAGGTCAGCCGACGCCGCGCGACGCCTGGCACCGTGGAGCATGCAGAGATTGGGATAGTAAGGACAACGAGAGCGCTGGCATTCTCCGGATGAAACCGTAAGCATGCTCTTCGGAACGCTTCCCCACCTGATCCCGAGCGCGTCCAGGTCGCCCTCGACGGATTGGCATGCATAGGCGTAAGTCACCGCGATTGCGGTAAGCATATCCGCGGCGATCGTGGCGTCCGAGCGGCCATTCTGCCTTGCCTCGCCCATGGGAAGGTCACCGGAAGCGGCCCTTCCCAGACGACGAAGGCACGGATAGTGTTCATAACCCTTGAGGCAGGTGTAGCTCACTCCCCCGGGCAATGCCCCTGAAAGCGCCGGCAGCTCGTGGGAGACAAGCTGATCCGTAAGCGCGTTCGACTTAGTGGCAACACCGCACGTGACATTGTTTTTCTTCGCATAGAGGGCGAGCGGCAGGAGATAGGCCACCGATTTCCCTACACCCGTACCCGCCTCGATGGAGCGGAGTGTCTTGCTCTCCAGCGCCGAGCGCACCTCCTCGGCCATCTCCACCTGGCTTGACCTCGCCTCATAGCCCTCGTACATGGAGGCGATGACACCATCGGGGCCAAATGCCTGGGAGACCTCGTCGCGGGAGGGTGCGGTCGCTGAAGTGGGCTTTTCATCCACATCAGGCCTCATCGAGACCCTGAGATCGCCCACGAGCTCGCGGCGCGCGCCGACGAGGGAGAACGGTACGCCAGGATTCGCGAGGGCCAGGTGAGAGAGGATGGGTCGATAGGCCCACTCGACCTCGGGATGCATGTTGGCGAGAACCTCAAGCAGGCCGGCGGGCAAATCCGTGAGGGCACAGAGGATAATCCTCCACATGCCCGCTAGTGCTTCCACGTCATCCATGGCGCGGTGCGTCACGGAGTCGCAGCCAAATGCCTCGGCCATATCTTGGAGCTTGTGCGTCACAAGCCTGGGCAGGGCGATGCGCGAGAGGGCGAGGGTGTCGACCCACATGTCGCTAACCTCTCGCCCGCCGGAAACACGCTCGACGAAGGTCCTGTCGAAAGTCGCGTTGTGAGCAAGCACGGGCGCGCCGCCAACGAACTCCGCCAGACTTGCGACCGCTTCTTCTGGCGTTGGGGCATCCGCAACGTCAGCATCCGTAATGTGCGTCAGCGCCGCGATGTTCTTTGGTATCGGCATGCCTGGGTTTACGAAGGTGCGGAAGGTCTCCACCACTTCTCGCCCGCGCAGGCGGGCCGCGGCAATCTCCGTAAGCTGGCAATCCGCGAAAGATAGCCCCGTGGTTTCCGTGTCGAGAACCACGACGTCTTCTTCTAGCAGGCCGAAATCCTCGACCTTCGCGCGCTCGGCGAGGCGGCCATACGCAGCCGCGACGCTTTCCGGCGTCTCCGGAAGAAGAATGTCTGCGATTGTCTTTCTGCCGTTACTCTGTCCCTGCTCTAGCACTCGACTTCTCCAGGCATAGAGGTGCGCGGCTTATCGGACGTACCGCGAGCGCCGCGCTCGAGCGCCAGCTCGACGAGGTAGCGGCACAGGTCCGGGAAATTCCTGCCCGCGCGGCGCGCGGAGTCGGGAAGCAGGGAGGAACCGGTCATGCCGGGAATGATGTTCGTCTCGATAATGTAGGGCTCACCAGACTCGTCCACGATGAAGTCACTGCGTGAGGCACCCATGCAGCCAAGCGCGACATGGGCCCTGCAGGCAAGCTCCTGAGCGCGAGCGACGACGGCATCCGGAAGCTCAGGCGGGATGACATGGTGCTTAGAGGGGTCCTCGTACTTGACGTTCGTGTCATAGAAGGCAGTTTCGTAGCGAATCTCAACCACGGGCAGAGCCTCGGGCTTCGAGTTACCCAAGACGGGGATCGTAATCTCGGTTCCCTTCACCGCACTTTCGATGAGGACGCGCGTGTCAAACTTGAACGCCTCTTCAATGGCGGAGGCAAGCTCTGTGGCGTCATCGACACGAGAAACGCCATTGCTCGAGCCGCTCGAGACGGGCTTGACGAAGAGGGGAAGGCCGAGCGCGGAGACGATGGAATCCAGATCGACGTCGTCCCCCTGGAAGAGGCAGACGTCCTTCGGCGTCGGGATGCCGTGCTCGCGATAGATGTCCTTGGCCATCGCCTTATCGGATGCCACGGCACTCGCGAGCACTCCGGAGAAGGTGTAGGGAATGCCGAGAAGCTCGAGGAATCCCTGGACGCAGCCATCCTCGCCATAGCGACCATGAAGCGCCACGAATGCGACATCATAGTTGCCGCTCGCGATCGAGGTCACGAAATCAGGGGCGGCGATATCAAAGACATCGACACTCGAGAATCCAGCTTCAGCGAGGGCCTTGGCGCACTCGCGGCCACTCGTCAGGGACACCTCGCGCTCGTCTGACCAGCCGCCGCACAGTAGTGCCACTTTGCACTCAGTCACGTCCATTGTGTCGCTCCAGTCCATCTGGCCACTAAAGCTGCGCAGATTGCGAGGTACAGGCACGGTTTCTCAAGTCCTCCATCTCCCGTGATATACACTCGTGTCGCTGCTATTTGCGGCAATCTATTCCTCGTCACGCCAGAAAGGCCGCGACATGCCCTTCAATGATACCGACTCATCCGGACGCAAGTTCGACCTTCGCACTCTTTCTCACGATCGACTGGTCGCACTTGTCACCGAACTTGGCCAGCCCGCCTTCCGCGCGAAGCAGGTGGAAGACTGGGTTTGGAAAAAGCACGTTACCTCCTTCGATGAGATGACCAACGTCCCTGCCGCTCTTCGCGCTCAGCTTGCCGAGCACTGCTCTCTTGGCGGAACCTCCGAACTCGTTCGTCAGATCTCTGCTGATGGCAGCCGCAAGTACCTCCTTTCCTATGAGGACGGCACGCGCGCTGAATGCGTTGGCATGCCTACACGCAACAAGCTCGCCGTTTGCGTCTCCTCTCAGGCGGGCTGCCGCATGGGATGCGTTTTCTGCGCCACCGGACAGGGTGGCTTCTCCCGTTCTCTCACCGCAACGGAAATCTATGATCAGGTCGTCCATGTCAGCGAGGATTTCCAGACGCGTGCTTCCAGCGTCGTCATGATGGGTCAGGGCGAGCCCTTCAATAACTACGACGAAGTCCTCAAGGCCCTGCGCATGCTCAACTCCTCCGACGGTCTTGGTATAGGCGCGCGCCATCTTACCGTTTCTACCTGCGGAATCATTCCTATGATCAGGCGTTTCTCCAAGGAGCCCGAGCAGTTCACCCTCGCCGTTTCCCTCCACTCCGCCGTTCAGGCGACGCGCAACGTTCTCATGCCTGGCGTGAAGAAGTACTCTCTCGCGCACCTTCACGAAGTCATGGGCGAGTATGTTGAGGCCACTGGTCGTCGCCCAACGTACGAATATGCCCTCATCGGTGGTGTTAACGATACGAAGCCAGAGCTCGACGCCCTTTGCGATTTCTGCCGTGGAACTCTGTCTCACGTCAATCTCATCCAGCTTAACGACCTCGAAGGGTCGAAGCTCAAGCCTTCAACCGAGGAGAAGGCTGAGATGTTTGTTCGCAGGCTCGCGCAGGTTGGTGTCGAGGCCACCGTCAGGAACTCTCGTGGCAACGATATCGATGCTGCTTGCGGCCAACTTTCGCAGCGTCACAACGCGGATCTTTAGGATTTCTTCTTCGTCTCTAGCTGATGTGTTTTTATCTAAAGGTGAGTAGAAAAAAGGGAAGTAGAACATTTGTTCTACTTCCCTTTCATTTTCCACCAGTGTGTTTGGTCAAGGACGTCTGACCGTGCTCTTTGGTCAATCTCCTTTAGTAGCCAGCTTCTCTCCACTGCTGCTCAACCCATGCCCTGTTATATGCAGCCGCAGCCTCATCATTCGTCATTTGATTTGGCTCCATATAGGTGTTGAGAAGATGGCTTCCCAGGTTCACGACCTGATCAGCGGCACCCCTAATGCTTTGCTTAGCCCTCTCATCAAGGAGTAGGTTCCAAACGACCAAGGACGCACCACCAAGTAGCATCAAGCTGTTTAGTGACTTTGCTAGCCTTCCCATGAGCTCTCCTGCAACTGAGAACCGGAAGACAGCTGATCGATGATACGGGCAAGATCATCCTCATCCTTGAATTCGATTTCGATCTTGTTCTTACCACGAACCTGCTTAACCTTAACGGTTGTATCAAGAGCCTGTCTCAGCGTCCTCGCTGCCCTCTTAAAGTACTGAGGAGCAGGATTCTTAGGCTTAATCTCGTCGCGCGTGACAGAAAATAGTGGTGCGAGATTTTCTGTCTGTCGGACGGTCAGATTCTCAGCAACAACCTTCTGGGCAAGTTTGATTCTGCCTTCCTCAGTAGGCACAGCAAGAATTGCACGAGCATGACCCGCAGTGATCTGTCCTTCCTCCATCATGCCTTGGACCTCCTGGGGAAGATCCATGAGACGGAGCGTGTTTGCAATCGCAGAGCGAGACTTCGAGAGAATCTTCGCAAGTCCCTCCTGAGTAAGTCCCTTAGTATCCAGCAGCTGCCTATACCCTCTCGCCTCTTCAATGGGGGTGAGATCAGATCGCTGCAGGTTCTCAATAAGTGCAAGTTGGAAGACCTCTGCGTCGTCAATTTCACGAACAATTGCAGGAATCTCCTTCAGACCAGCAAGCTTGCTTGCCTGATATCGACGCTCTCCTGCAACGATCTCGTACTTGTCGCCCTTCTTCCTAACAAGGATAGGCTGAAGAACACCATTCTGCTTAATTGAGTCAGACAGCTCCGAAAGCTGCGTTTCATCAAAGCTTTTACGAGGCTGGTCAGGATTTGTGACAATACTTGCAATTGACAGAGATGCCTCTGGCTCGGAACCTGATTCAGCCGCCGTCTCCGTGAAGAGCGCGTTCAAACCCTTTCCAAGGGCTGCTTTCTTAGCCACGACGGATCACCTCTCTTGCAAGAGCCCTGTATGCAATTGCACCCTTATTCGTAGTTGCATACATAGCAATGGGGAGTCCATGGCTTGGGGCTTCGGAAATCTTTACGCTTCTAGGAATAACGGTCTTAAAGACAATCTTCCCAAAGTACTTCTTTACTTCCTCAACAACCTGGTTAGAAAGCGTAGTACGACCGTCATACATGGTCATAAGGACACCGAATACATCAAGCTCCCTATTTAGGCTACCCTTTACTAGCTTCATCGACTCAAGTAGCTTTGTAACGCCCTCAAGAGCGTAATACTCGCACTGAATAGGAATGAGAAGACCGTCAGCTGCAGACAGGGCATTGATCGTTAGAAGGCCGAGAGACGGAGGACAGTCAATAAAGACATAGTCAAATTCGTCCTTAACGCTATCAATTAGGTTCTTAAGAATGCTTTCGCGAGCTATCTTGCTAACTAGCTCAATCTCTGCACCCGCCAATTGAATAGTTGCAGGGACAACAAACACCTTTTTCTCAGGAGTTCCAACGATGAGTTCGCTGAATTCGTAACCATCAAGAAGAGCATCATAAATGTCGTGCTCAAGCTCTTCTTTATCTATGCCATAACCACTGGTTGTATTTCCCTGGGGATCAAAATCAACAACCAAACACTTCTTACCCTCTTCACCAAGTGCAGCAGAGAGGTTGATTGCGGTTGTTGATTTACCAACGCCACCTTTCTGGTTGATAATCGCCAGGACATGGGATGGTTTGCTCGGATTACTGCGTTTTACATCTTTATATCCCATAGCTTTCCATTCTCTGAGTCAATTGTTTCACGTGAAACACTAGCGATTTGCCAGGGGTTGTTTCGCGCTTCGCCATTCTTACGAGGTAACTTTACCTTACTACGAGATGTCTTTTGATAGACAAAAATCTCTCTATGACCCATACCGTGAGGAAGTTCGAATGTTTCACGTGAAACATTCGAATAACCAAGTAGGGAAGAGACATATTCTGCCTTAGAAAGCTCTTCCTCATCAGGCTTACCCTTACCAAATACGAGATAACCATTTCGCTTTAAATAAGGTTCAGCATATTCAAGAAGAACATCAAGAGGTGCAAGAGCGCGTGCAACAACCACGTCTTGTGAACAGTGAATAACCTTCACATATTCCTCAAGACGGCCATGCACACACTGGACACGATCCGAGAGGAGTAGATCGTCTGCAAACTCGGAGCAGGCTTTTACCTTCTTGCCGACCGAATCGAGAAGCGTCACTTGACACGGAAGACAACACGCAAGAGTAAGGCCGGGAAAACCTCCGCCAGTACCCATATCAAGAAGTTTCTGATTTTCATCAAGTAGAAGGTTGTGACTTTGAAGCACCTTCAAAAAAAGTAGAGAGTCAAGAGTATGAAGGACGAGTGCCTTCTCGGGTTCTTTAATAGCGGTGAGATTCACACACTCATTCTTTGCAAGCATTAGCTGAAGGTGTCGTACGGCCATAGAAGCCTCTCTAAGGCCTAGTTTGATGTCAAATGCATCAGTCATAGCAAGAAGTTGTTTTAAAGCCTGAGAAACGCTCTCAGAGCCTCGAATTGAAAGTTGAGAATCGAGCCATGCCCGATTCTCAAACTTATTCCAAGCAGCAACCATAGGATGAATCCAATCTATGACAAAACTTCCCGAAGCGAGAAGTTTTGTCATTAGGGAATGATGATCAACAGATTCAATGATAAATGAGCCGAACGACAATATCTTACGTAGATATCCAAGCTGAGTAACACGTTTTGAGTTTCAGCAGAACTCGGTGCAAAGGGCGTCCAAAGTCCTTCAAGAAATAGAGAAGCACCAAGCAAGTAGATATTGAATACGTACTCGAATTACTCAGCGCACGATATGCGTAGTTGGTTTCCATCTCTTACTACCTCGCGATAAATCATCAAAAGAGACAATCGAAGATGATGCGGAAGACATGAGAGCGCATACTAAACAGTCTCAATACTGAGATTGAGAAACGGCAAATACACTCCCAGACACACAAATTCGTTCGATAAAAGAAAAGGGAGGCCGAAGCCTCCCTGAATGAAACCCTATGTAAAACGACTTACTGCTGCTTGACCGGAGTAATTATAACGCACCTCTCGGGATCAACACCCTCGGAATGCGTAGTAATCGAGTCATCACCACGGAGCGCAAGGTGAACGAGCCTGCGCTCATAGGCATTCATCGGTGCAAGCTTCACGGCGAGACCGTTCTTACGAGCCTTGGAGGCGGCGTTGCGGGCAACAGACTGAACCTTATCGCGGCGACGGCTCTTGTAACCCTCAATATCAACAACGATCGGATAGTGGAAGCCAATCTTCTTGGAAAGCATGGAAGAGAAGACTACCTGAAGGGCATCGAGAGTCACACCATGACGGCCAATGAGAATGGCGAGGTTACCACCGTTGACATCGAGGATCAACTCACCCTCGTCACCGTCATACTCATCAATCGAACTATTGTTCTCACCAAAGCATCCCAGGATAGACCTAAGAATCTCAATCGCAGCGTCTGCGACCTTATCTACCTGGTCATCAGTGAGATCGCCTGTCTCTTCGTAGGCGGAGCGGATGGCGTCGAACTCCTCGACGGTCTCCACAATCTCCTCGCTCATGTTTACCTCCAGATAAGACATGTCGCGCATCTTCTAACGAGGATGCGCGACCTGCACGGATATATGTCGTAAGACCTAGGACTTCTTGTGCGGACGCTGCTTGCGCTCACGACGAACGACGTTGATGTTCACCGGCTGGTTAGACAGACGCTCGGCCTCCTCGGCCTTAGCCTTCTCGGTCACCTTACGAGTGATGAAGACCTGCTGGACGACGCCCCAAGCAGAAGAGGTGACGTAGTAAAGAACAACGCCGATGGGCACGGACCAGCCGAACCACATCATCATGAGCGCCATAACGATGCCCATGATCTTGGTCTGCTGACCCTGCATGGACTCCGTAGCCTGCTGGTTAAGCAGCATCGGAATGAGCGTCAGGACACCAAAGGCGAGGTCGAACACGATGTAGAGCCAAGCGGCAGCCCAACCGAGCTCGAGGACGGCACCGTTCGGGGAAAGTGCAAGGGACTCGAAGATGCCGTAAAAGTGGGCGTCGGCGGGAATCTGGTAACGAAGCACCGAGAAGAGAGCGAAGAAGACTGGCATCTGAATGAGCGTGGGTAGGCAGCCACCCAGCGGGTTGAACTTGTTCTCGCTGTAGAACTTCTGCATCTCGAGGTTCATGCGCTGGGGATCATCCGCGTAGCGCTCCTGAATCTCCATCATCTTCGGCTGGAGAACCTGCATCTTAGCCATCGAGCGCGTCGAGCTCACGGTAAGAGGGGTGAGCAGAATACGGATGATGGCCGTAAGAATGATGATTGCCAGGCCCCAGTCACCGACGAGGTTCGCAATGAACGTCAGGATCTGGGCAATGACGTAGATGATTCCATCCCACATGGGAAGTACCTCCAGTTGTTCCGCCCTTACGGGACGGGGTCATAGCCGCCTTTGTGGAAAGGATTACACCTGGCGATGCGCGCCAGGGTAAGCCAACCACCTCTGAGTGCGCCATACCGACGAAGTGCCTCTATGGCGTACTCAGAACAGGTTGGTTCATAGATGCATGACGGAGGAAGGATGGGCGAGACATATCTTTTGTATGCCTTCACGAAACGAATGAGGCAACGGGCGATAAAACCCTGCCCATCCTTCTCCGTAGTAATCATGCGTTGATTCTCTTCCTCAGCTTCGCAAGTGCCGCGGCGACCTCGTGGGAGGTGGCCCCGTACGTCGCTGGCGTCGAGAAAAGAATCACATCGAAGCCCTCTGGCGGAAAATCCGCCTCCGCCGCCGCAGCTCGAAGTACACGCTTACACCTATTGCGATGTGGCGCACATCCGAGCTTCTTTGCAGCGACATAGGCAACGCGGCCCACACCATCTCCCTCGACAGGACTCACAGTAAGCCTGACGAGAGGATGGTTGAGCCGCTTACCACCACGGAAGACCTTTTCAAAATCCCTTTTGGACTTGATGGTCTCCATGAATGTCCTAGACAGTGAGCTTCTTGCGACCCTTGGCACGGCGACGGGCGAGAACGGCGCGGCCACCCTTGGTGGCCATGCGAGCACGGAAGCCGTGGCACTTGGCGCGCTTGCGCTTATTGGGCTGGTACGTACGCTTCATAGTGGTTCCTCCTGAGTGACAAATCTCATCACTGCATTAGCAGTCAAGCTCTCCGATTGTAGGGGTGTGGGTTGCATGATGTCAATTTGAATATTGGGAAATTGCGAGGTTATCCCACAGAAAAGCACCTCATTTGCACGCCTTGGCCACGAAACCACAACGGGTGAGGTCCACCAGGGGCGCAACAACAAGACCTTGTGTTCGCTATCGATCGGCCTTTCATGAGGAGAAAATCTGTTGCCAAACATTTCAGAAATAGGCGGAAATCATCCGCAAAGGATGAAATAATCAACAGTGCAACGTGAAACATTTTGCCTGTAGACAAGGTATTTCACGAGCAGCTTGAGGTTTGTCATCGCAGGTTATCAACAATCTTTCATCAGGTGTTGATAACTTTCGGTTGGTGAAAAAAAGCTTGTGCAAGTTTTCATCATCTGTTGGAATCTTGTTGAAAGAGCATGAAAAGCCCCGCTAGGGCCGTGAAAGAAATGGATGAAAGATGGCAGATGCCTTCTATCCCTTCGTAGGAGAAGGGCCAACGGAAATAGGCGCGGGAGCAGACGAGGTGGAAAACTCCACCTCGCCCGAACTTGGCGAGGTCGTCACCAATCCCACACGAATCGCCATCTTCGATGACCCCGCGGCAGCACCGAGGGTGGTCGTCATTCAGCCGTCGGACGTGCGCTCTTATCTGGAGGAGATCACCGCGACCGTCACACGCCTCGCCAAGGAGCAGGGCGGCAAGATCTCGTTCACGGTCATCCGCGAGGTTGTTGAGAACCTCGTCCACGCATATTTCAAGGAGCCGACTGTCTCCATCCTCGACGGCGGAAACACCATCCGCTTCTCAGACCAGGGACCCGGTATCCGCGAGAAGGACCGCGCACTCGAATACGGAACCAGCTCCGCCACGGAGGAGATGAAGAAATACATTCGAGGTGTGGGATCGGGCCTTCCTTACGCCCAACAGTACATGGAAGACCACGGCGGCACGCTCACCATCGAAGACAACATCAACTGCGGCACCATCGTGACCATCTCGATGCCCAATGAGAGCGCGAATGAGCCCGTACCTGCGATGCAGCCGACGAACGAGGCTTGGCAACAGCCCCAGAGCATGGCGGCAGCAGCCGGGCAGAATCCCTATCAGCAAGGGTGGCAGCCGGGCGCGCAGCAATACCCTCCGCAGGCAGGGGCACAGTATCCCCAGCAGATGATGGGCTATCCGCAGCAAAGCATGGGTCAGCTCCAGCCGCAAGCGCAGCAGCAGGGGATGCTCCAATCGCAGCAGCAAGGGATGCCCCAATACCAGCAGGGCTATCCGCAGCAGATGCCCCAGCCATGGGGTGCCGGGGTCTGGCCGGCGACGCAGGGTTACTACCCCTACGCCCAGGGAATGCCACAGGCTCCCTACCAGCAGCAAATGCCCTGGCAGCAGCAAATGCACCCGGCACCCCTCAGCGAGAGGGCGCAGCAAGTCATCGCCTATCTCGCCCAGCACGAGAGCGTGGGCGTGGTCGACCTCGTGGCGGCATATGGCGGATCAAACGCAACTTGGAGCCGCCAGCTTCAGGAGATGGAGAACCAGGGCATAGTCGCCAAGAGGGGGCAGAAGCGGTACCTCACGGATATGGGCATGACGCTCATCCAGCAGTAGAAAACCTGTGAGCCAGCGGGGATATCCGACCGTTTCCCCAAACAGCATCGAATCGCTTCGGGCGGCGGTGGCATCAAAGTTTCACCGCCGCCCGAAGCGGTTTTCAACACTTGCTCCACCTCAGCTCAAAGCTCACATATAATGAGTTTTCAACATTTTGGGAGAAGGACGGCGGCGCGCCGTCCAGACAGTTTGGATCCACGCACAATGAGCGATCTCTCAACCCAAGAGTCAGACGCCCAGATCCTCTGGGACGACGTGACGAACATGCTCGAAGAAGAGGGGATAGCACCCGCCACCCTCGCCATGCTTCGCAGCTGCACGGCGGAGGACCTCACGGAGGACACCCTGACCATCTCGGTCAAGGGCGCGTTCGTGAAGCGCAACGTCGAGAGAAACGCACCGATCATCGAAGACGCCCTCGAAAGGGCGGCCTTCCAGCACTTCAACGTTTGCGTGACGCTGGCGGGAGGGGCGCCTTCCGGCAACCCGTCCGCTGCGCGTCCCAGCGCCGCGCAGCAACAGGTGCCGGCTCCCATGCCCCAGGTCACGCCAGCGCCCATGCCCCATATCCACCAAACCCAGACGACCATCTCGCGCGAGGAGCTCGAGCGCCTGATGAACCCCTCCGCCGAACCCGTCGCGACGCAGGCGGCGCCCGCGCCGGCGGCCCCTCGGAAGAACCCCCTCGTGGGAGACATCGCACCCGAGGATTCAGAGCTCACCTTCGAGACGTTCATCGAGGGCGAGGAGAACCGCATGGCCCTCCAGGCGGCAAAGGCGGTCGCCAACGGCAGCCACGCCTACAACCCGCTCTTTATCTACGGTGGCCCGGGGATGGGTAAGACTCACCTGCTCAAGGCCATCCAGAACTACCTCGCCGTCAACGACCCGGAACGCGTCTGCGTGTATCGAACCGCTACGGAATTCGTAAATGACTACAGCACCGCAATGGTGGACACCACGAAGGACGTCAAGCAGGCGCTCACAGACAACTACCACGGCGTCGACGTCCTCATCATCGACGACATTCAGGGTTTCCGCTCGAAGGCAGGATCCGTTCAGTTCTTCTTTGACACCTTCAACTTCCTCACGAGTCACGGCAAACAGATCGTGCTCGCCGCAGACAAGAGCCCCATCGAGCTCGGTCTCGAGGAACGCGTGTCCACCCGCCTCGACTCAGGCGTGACCATTTCCATCCAGGTCCCAAACTACGAGCTCAAGCTCGGCCTCCTCAGGACCTTTTATAAGAGGATGAAGGACTTCGCACGAGAGATGGGGGACGCCGCCTACGACGGCGAGCTCACCGAAGAGGACCTCGAGTTCATGGCGGAGCGTTCCGGCGCATCAATCCGTACCATCAAGAGCTTCTGCCAGGTCTGCATCCTCGAGGCCGCCAACAGGCAGCGCGGAGGGTCTCCCCTCACACGCGAGGACATCACGAAGATCGCCGAGGCAAAATGGGGTGCCAACACACGTACCTTCACGATTGAGCAGATCCAGAAGTTCGTCGAGACTAGGTACAACGTCACCCACACGGACCTCGTGGGAGACAAGCGCAACAAGACCCTCATGGAACCACGCCACGTCGCCGTGTGGCTTGCGCGAGAGCTCACGGACTCGACCCTCGCGGACATCGGCGAGCGCTTTGGCGGCCGCACCCATGCGACGGTAAAGCACAGCCTTAAGTGGGTCGAGGAACGCCGCACGGAGGACCGCATCGTCTACGACAAGATCATGCGCCTCAAGGAGGACCTGATGGCGAGCTCTTAGCATTCGACAACAAAATGTCGAAAGGTGGTAGAAGATGGTGGAAAACCAGGGTCAAAATGTTGAAAGAATTTCAGCCGCTATTCTCTGTAGATAACTCAGGTTCTCTATCACCCGTGAATGCGCTAGCGAAATAAGCCATCTACCAGCACTGTTAAGAAGTTTTCTACGTTTCTACACGCCTTACTACCATTACTAACATGTATATCTATATATAAATAGATATAGATAGGAGAGACACATGCGTTTCACCGTCAGCCAGTCGTCCCTTGCCAAGGCGCTCTCCATCGTCTCGAAGGGAATCGCCACTCACTCGACCATCCCCGTTCTCGGAGGCATCCTCATGAAGGCCTCCGGCGGCACTCTAGAAATGCAGGCTTCCGATCTCGACACCTCGATTCGACACAAGATCGCAGCCAACGTCGAGGAGGAGGGCGAAACCGTCATCTCCGGACGCATGCTCACGAGCGTCGTGAAGAACCTGTCTGACTCGGCAGTAACCTTTGACGGCGGCGAGGGCACCATCCACCTTACGTGCGACAAGAGCTCCTTCCACCTCAATTGCCTGAACGCCGCCGACTTCCCGAGCTTCCCGGAGATCGCGATGGAGCGTTCGGTCGAGCTACCCTGCAACATCCTTTCGGAGATGGTCGACAAGGTCTATAAGGTGACCTCCCGCGACACGAGCCGCCCGATCCTCGCTGGCGTCCTGCTCAACGTCGAGGAGAACCTCGTGCGTCTCGTTGCCACGGATTCCTATCGTCTCGTTGTGTGTGACACCAACGTCGAGACCTCCTCTCTCGACGGGACCTTCGAGATGATCATCCCTGGCACCGTGTTCCACGACGTCCTATCGCTTCCCAGCGAGTCCCCGACGATCATCATCGGCAGCACTGCGAACCAGGTCATCTTCGTGTTTGGTAACACCACCTATGTATCCAGGCGCATCGAAGGCACCTTCCCCGACTATAAGAAGCTGATCCCGTCCACCTGCCTCACCTCCGTCAAGGTGAAGGTCGCGGATCTCGCCGGCGCTCTGCGCCGCGTCAGCTCCATCGCCACGTCGAACTCCTCCGTGAGGCTTGACGTCGATGCCGATTCCGGCCAGATGCTCCTCTCATCGACCTCGCCGGATCAGGGAGACGCCCGCGAGCAGCTTTCCGTCGACGTCGAGGGTCAGTCGAACTCCATTGGCATGAACTACCGCTACGTCGGCGATTGCGTGAGCGCCCTTAACCAGGAGAGTGAGGTCACGCTCGAGCTCCAGGAGAAGATGCGCCCCGGTGTCTTCAAGAGCTACTCGAAGATCAACTACCTGTACCTGCTCATGCCCGTGCGGATGTAGCTCGTGTCTCTCGTTGTCACTCGAATCTCGTTCAGCGGATATAGGAACCTCGACGGGGTCGTGCTTGAGCCTTCGCCCGGCGTGACGGTCCTTGTTGGACCCAATGCCGTTGGAAAGACGAACACCGTCGAGGCGCTCCAATACCTCACCGCGGGGCAATCGTTCCGCCGCCCGTCTCCGGCAGAGCTTGTCGCCCCCGGAGCTCGGGAGGCGCGTGTGTCCGCACGCCTCGAGGGCGATGGGCGAGTGGTTGACGTCGAGCTCGTCGCCGCCGAAGGCTCGCGCAAGTTCCTGAGAAATGGCAAACCCTGTCGCAGCCAGGACCTGCCGGGAACCCTACTCTCGATTCTCTTCTGCCCCGATGACCTGTCGCTCGTGAAGGGTTCGGCCTCGATGCGCAGGGGAGAGCTCGATTCGTTTGGAGCCCAGGCGAACGTTGGGTATCGCAAGGTCCTCTCGGCATACACGCATTCCGTCGAACAGCGAAATCGCCTTCTGAAGGATGGCTGCGACCCCGTTCTTCTCGACGCGTGGGACGAGTCGGTGGCCCTGGGCGGCGCGACGCTCCTTCACCATCGCCTCAACCTCTTCACGCGCCTTTCCTCACTCGTGGGTGAGGTGTACGCGGATGTTGCCTCCGGAGAGGCGCTCGCTTGCCGCTATGTGCCGAGCGTCGCCGGCGCCGAGGCGGGCATGGGACGCGACCAGCTTCGCGATCTCATGCTCCGGCGCATGGAGGAGAGCCGCGACGACGACCTCCGCCGAGGACAGACTCTCGTCGGTCCTCATCGCGACGACATCTCCTTCGAGATCGAGGGGCGCGACGCTCGGGCGTTCGGTAGCCAGGGGCAGCAGCGTACCGTCGCCCTCGCTTGGAAGATGGCGGAGGTGAGGCTCTGCGAAGACCTTCTCGGTGAAAGGCCGCTGCTTTTGCTCGATGACGTCATGAGCGAGCTTGACGAGAACCGCCGAGCTTGCGTGACGAAGTTCGTCGAGGGCGGGATTCAGACGGTCATCACGACGACCAACCTCGGCTACTTCGACGACAGCCTTCTCGAGGGGATGAAGGTGGTCCGTTATGGCGGCTAGGTACTACGGGCACGAGGGTGGCCGGGCCCGCGCCGCGGCGAGGAGCGTCTATGACCCGCTCGACCCCGCCAAGCAGCACGCCGCCGCCACCGCGGCAGACGTGGTCGCCGCCTATGTCGATAAAAGAGTCGCTCGCGGCGCGTCGGACGTGAACAAGGCCCTGCACGCATGGAGGAAGGTTTGTGGCAAGCGCGCTGCCAAGCACACGGTTGCCGTCTGGCTCAATAAGCCCAAAAGCGGCGTGGGCCTGCCGGAGCTCGTCGTCTACCTCGATGGCAACGCGCTCATGGTCGACCTCACTACTAACGCGGAGCTTTTCGTTGACCGTCTCTCGTACGAGGGCCTCGAGGTCGCCCGCGTGAGGTTCAAGCTGAGTAGGAAGGCGGGCGAGCGTGCCGTAGCGCAAGAGGAACCCTCCCGTGTCGAGGAGGAGCTCCCGCCCCTTTCCACTATTGAGGCAGCGCGTATCGCCGATAAGGTTTCGAGGCTTGACCCTCGTCTGCGCGAAAACGCGTCTAAAGCGATGGAATACTCAATTCGTCGCGCGAAGTTGGAAAGTACGCGAGAAATCAAAAGGGACCCGCAGAACCCCTGACAATCCGCCAGAGCCATATTATGCGTAAGGGTTTTCGTCGATTTAGGTTTAGGCTGTGCCAAATAGGACGCCTGTACTAAACTAGTAAAGATTGACTAGAAACCCTAAGGAAAGGACTGTCGGGTGTCAGAGTCTCCCAATGAACATGGCTACGACGGCGGCGAGATCAAGATTCTCGAGGGCCTTGAGGCTGTCCGCAAGCGTCCGGGCATGTATATCGGCTCGACCAGCTCGAGCGGTCTCCACCATCTCGTGTGGGAGATTGTCGACAACTCTGTCGACGAGGCCATGGCCGGATTCTGCAACGAGATTCGCGTCACGGTGCACGCCGACAACTCCATCACCGTCGTCGACAACGGCCGTGGCATCCCCGTTGACCTGCACCCGGTGAAGAAGATCCCGACTCTCGAAGTCGTCATGACGATCCTCCACGCCGGCGGCAAGTTCGATAACAGCGCGTACAAGGTCTCTGGCGGCCTCCACGGCGTGGGCATCTCCGTCGTGAACGCCCTCTCCAAGAGGGTCGTCGTTCAGGTCAAGCGCGACGGCCACATCTATGAGATGGAGTTCTCGCGCGGCAAGACCGTCGAGAAGATGAAGGTCGTTGGCGAATCCACCACCACGGGCACCACGGTCACCTTCTGGCCGGATGACGAGATCTTCGAGACGTGCGTCTATGATTTCGACACCCTCCACAACCGTCTGCAGGAGACGGCCTTCCTCAACAAGAACCTCAAGATCGTCCTGACGGACGAGCGCGAGGTGACGCCGCGCGTCGTCGAGTTCTGCTACGCTGGCGGCATCATTGACTTCGTCAAGTTCCTGAACGAAGGCAAGGACGTCCCCGAGGGCCTCAAGGATCCCATCTACCTCGCCGGCAAGACCGAAGAGGGCACGCCCGTCGAGAAGATGGGCGAGGTCGAGGTCTCCCTCCAGTGGAATACCGGCTACGGCGAGAGCGTGATGTCGTTCGCCAACGACATCTATACGCCCGAGGGCGGCATGCACCTCGAGGGCTTCCGCACCGCGCTTACTCGCGTCATCAATGACTATGCGCGCAAGCAGGGTCTTCTCAAGGAGAAGGAGCCCAACCTCACGGGTGACGACGTTCGCGAGGGCCTCTCCGCCGTCATCTCCGTCAAGCTTCCGGACCCGCAGTTCGAGGGCCAGACCAAGGCCAAGCTTGGCAGCTCCTACATGCGCTCGCTCACCAACAAGGTTGTCGCCGATGGCCTTGCGGAGTACCTCGAGGAACATCCCAAGCAGGCTCGCACCATCGTCAACAAGGCCCAGCAGGCAAGCAAGGCCCGTACTGCCGCCCGCAAGGCTCGCGAGGCGACGCGCCGCAAGAGCCTCCTCGAGAGCGCGGCACTTCCCGGTAAGCTTGCGGACTGCTCGGTCCGCGACGCCGAGCTCACCGAGCTCTTCATCGTCGAGGGCGACTCGGCAGGCGGTTCGGCCAAGGACGGCCGTCGCCGAGACATCCAGGCGATTCTCCCCCTGCGCGGCAAGATCCTGAACGTCGAGCGCGTCGGCGATCACCGCGCCTTCTCGAGTGAAACCATCCAGTCGCTCATCACGGCCATCGGTACCGGTGTGACCACGGGCAATGGTGAGGGCGGCGATTTCGACATCACCAAGGCTCGCTACCACAAGATCATCATCATGACCGATGCAGACGTCGACGGCGCCCACATCCGCATCCTGCTGATGACCTTCTTCTACAAGTACATGCGCCCGCTCATCGACGCCGGCTACATCTATGTCGCCTGCCCGCCGATCTTCGGCGTCAAGGTGCGTAAGAAGATCCACTACGTCTATCCCAACGGCCGTCAGCCGGAGGAAGAGATCCTTCGTGACACCATCCGCTCCCTGGGATTCAGCCCGGATGAGGACGAGGACACCAAGGACGATTCCGGCAAGCTCAAGAAAAAGAAGAAGGGCTATGACGTCCAGCGCTACAAGGGCCTGGGCGAGATGGACCCGAAGCAGCTCGCCTCCACGACCATGGACCCCAAGACCCGCATCCTCCAGCGCGTGACCATCGAGGACGCCGCCGCGGCTGATCGCGCCGTCCGCGAGCTCATGGGTACCGAGGTCGAGTACCGCCGTGACTACATCGAGCGCCACGCCCATGACGCCCGTTACCTGGACGCCTAAGAGAAAGGCCAGAAGTGGCAGACGATAACAACACCAACAACGAGGTTGGGGCAGACCTGCCTGACGACCTCAAGCGCCTGCTTGATCGCGCCTCTGCCGAGGATGACGGCACTGACGTCTACGTTGAGGATGACGGCGAGGCCGAAGAGGAGGATGACGGCGAGCTCGAGGAGGAGTTTGGCGCCGCTGGCCGTGGAACCGACTCTGGCGAGGTGGACGAGCACGGCGGCGCTCTCCAGATCAGCGAATTTGGCCACGAGATGCGTCAGTCCTTCATCGAATATTCGATGTCGGTCATTACCGCTCGTGCTCTGCCGGACGTTCGCGACGGTCTGAAGCCGGTCCACCGCCGCATCCTCTATGCGATGAACGAGAGCGGCATCTTCCCCAACCGCCCACACAAGAAGAGTGCGTGGACGGTCGGCGAAGTTATCGGCAAGTACCACCCGCATGGTGACTCTGCTGTCTATGACACGATGGTCCGCCTGGCCCAGTGGTTCAGCATGCGCACCCCGCTCGTTGACGGCCATGGCAACTTCGGCAACATCGACGGTGACTCCGCGGCCGCTATGCGTTACACGGAGAGCCGTCTCGCCAAGCCCGCCATGGAGCTCCTCCGAGATCTCCAGAAGGACACGGTCGATTGGCAGCCCAACTATGACGAGTCGCTCTCCGAGCCCTCCGTCCTGCCTGCCCGTTTCCCGAACCTCCTGGTCAATGGCTGCAACGGCATCGCGGTTGGCATGGCGACCAATATTCCGCCGCACAACCTCGGCGAGGCCATCGAGGCCACGTGCATGCTCATCGATAACCCGGATGCGACGACCGACGAGCTCATGTCGGTTATGCCCGGCCCGGACTTCCCGACGGGTGCCATAATCATGGGTATCAATGGCATTCGCGACGCCTATGAGACCGGTCGCGGCTCGCTGACCGTTCGCGCCAAGGCCCACGTCGAGACGACGAAGACCGGCCGCGCCCGCCTCATCTTTACCGAGATGCCCTACCAGGTCAACAAGGGCGCGCTCCAGGAGAAGATCGCCCAGCTCGTCAACGAGAAGCGACTCGAGGGCATCTCTGACCTCCGTGACGAGTCGAACCAGAAGGGCATTCGTCTCGTCATCGAGCTCAAGAAGGATGTCATCCCGCAGGTCGTCCTCAACAACCTGTATAAGTTCACCCAGCTCCAGACCACCTTCGGCGTGATCAACCTGGCGCTCGTGAACGGCGTGCCCAAGCTCCTGACACTTCGCCAGATGCTGCAGCACTATATCGACCACCAGGTCGACGTGGTGACCCGCCGCACCCGCTTCGACCTCAAGAAGGCGAAGGCTCGTGCCCACATCCTCGAGGGCTATCTCATGGCTCTCGACCACATCGACGAGGTCATTCACATCATCCGCTCGTCTCAGACCGACACTGAGGCTTCCCAGCGCCTTATCGAGCGCTTTGGCTTCTCTCCTGAGCAGACCCAGGCCATTCTCGAGATGCGCCTCCGCCGTCTCACCGGCCTCTCTCGCGATCAGATCCAGGAGGAGCTCGACGGCCTTCGCAAGGCGATCGCCTACTACGAGGACCTGCTTGCCAACCCGGAGAAGATCCTCGCCGTCATCAAGGACGAAATGCGCGAGATCGAGCGCAAGTTCGCCGACAAGCGCCGTACCGAGATTTCCGTCCAGGGCACCAAGGAGCTCAACGTCGAGGACCTCATCGCCGACGAGGACATGGTCATCACCGTGACGCACGCCGGCTACGTAAAGCGCACCCCGGTTGCCACCTACCGTGCCCAGAAGCGCGGCGGCAAGGGCGTCCAGGGAGTGAGCCTCAAGGACGAGGACTTCGTCGAGGACCTCTTCGTCGCGAGCACGCATGACTATGTGCTGTTCTTCTCGAACAAGGGTAAGGTCTATCGTCTCAAGGTCCACGAGCTGCCGATTGGCCAGCGCACGGCCCGCGGCACCGCGATCGTCAACCTCGTGCCGTTCAGTGAGGGCGAGCGCGCCACGGCCGTCATTACCTGCCGCACCTTCCCCGAGGACGAATACCTGATGTTCGCGACGGCGAACGGCACGGTGAAGAAGACCGCCATGAGCGCGTATGACCGCACGCGCCACGATGGCATCATCGCCATCAACCTGCGTGACGGTGACGAGCTCGTGAACGTTCGTCGCGTGCGTGAGGGTGACAAGGTCATCCTCGTCTCGACTGACGGCAAGGCCATCATGTTCCCGGAGAGCGATGTCCGTCCGATGGGTCGCGATACCTCTGGCGTCCGCGGCATCACCCTCAAGGGTGACGCGAAGATGCTCGGCATGGAGATCACCAACGGCAACGGCGACCTCTTCGTCATCACTGAGAAGGGTTACGGTAAGCGCACACCCGTTGCTGAGTATCCCGAGCACAAGCGTGGCGGCCAGGGTGTCTACACGATCACTATGACTGACAAGAAGGGCAACCTTGCGGCCTGCCGCGTCGTTGGTCCGCAGCATGAGCTCATGATTGTCTCCACGGATGGTGTCGTTATCCGCGTGAAGGTGAAGGATATCTCGAAGCTCGGACGCTCGACGCAGGGCGTGAAGGTTATGAGCGTGGGCGATAGTGACTCTGTCTGCGCGCTCGCTCGCATGAGGGTCGCCAAGGACGAGCCCGACCAGAACGCGGGCGGCGAGGAATCCTCCGCCTCTAACGAGGACGACAAGGTCGATATCGGTGACGAGGAGATGGACGAGAGCCTGATCGACGAGTAGGCACATCGCCCTAATCAACCTGACGGGCGCCGGCCTCGCGGGTGCACGCAAACATCTCAACGCGCGGTGCGCGTTTCGAAAATGTTTGCTTAGCACCCACGGGGCCGGCGCCCTGTTGTTTACGTTGTCGGGATGTGCACGTCGCTCAGGACTGGGGCGTCCTGAGCTGCTTTCTGCCCACGGAGCTGACGCCCTGTTGTTGACGTTGGGGCGGTGTGCTGCCGTCCAGGACTGGGGCGTCCTGGGCTGCTTTCAGATCGGGCTAGGGCTCGCGGGGAGATTCGAAGTCGGAGGGGGAGAGGGACTCGACGAAGGCGTGGAACTCCTCGGCTTCGCGACGCTTCTCATCGCTTGCGATGGCCTCGAAGTTTGGGAGGCCTGCGCGAGAGAGGACGTCCTCGCTTGCGAGGATGGGCTTGTCACAACGCAGTGCCAAGGCAATGGCATCCGAGGGACGAGCGTCAACGTGGTGGGTGGCGCCGTCTGCCGCGATTACGTCAACCGTAGCGAAGAAGGTCGTGTCCTCAACGCGGGTGATGCTAGCGGAGGAAACCTCACCGCCCAGGACGGTGATAACGCTCGAGAGGAGATCGTGCGTATCCGGACGGCGGTGGGTCTCGCTGTCTGCCGCGCGAGCGATCTGTGCGGCGTCAACCATGCCAACGCTGAGGGGGAGAACATCCATTGACGCTGATCCGATGATATCCTCTGCGTTGAGGTTGTGGTCGATGGCCACCTTGGGGTCTGCCCCCGTATCCGCAGCGGGAGAAAGTACGATTGCGGAGGGGAGGGGCGGATTGCCCACGATGACGTTCGTTATAACCATGCGAACCATATGTTCCACTCCCTCCGAGTGAATGGGAAATCCCGCCTGAAGTAGTAGTTAATCCTACCCAATAGGATGGACAGAAAAAACTCTCAAAGATTTTTAAATTTCTGTTGACCTATGGCATTGGGTTGGCTTATTATAGCCAAGCGCGATGTGAAAGACGCACCGCATGTGGGCCCGTAGCTCAGTTGGTCAGAGCGTCCGGCTGATAACCGGGAGGTCACAAGTTCGAACCTTGTCGGGCCCACCACCTTTTTGCAAATAAACGCCCCAGCGTGAGCCGAGTCGCCGCTGGGGCGTTTATTACTAAAAGGGGACGTAGCTCAGTTGGGAGAGCGCGGGCTTTGCAAGCCTGAGGTCGTGGGTTCGATCCCCATCGTCTCCACCAGTCTGTTTCGCCGGAGTGCTTCTCCGGCGTTTTTTATGCTGACATCCCCTGCTCGACGCCCGCATTCTCAAGGCATCTCTGAATGCCCGCGAAGCGTGAAAAGGCGTAACCGTTATCGTTTCTCCGGACTCCGTCGCCGGCTTCAAAAGCGATGATAATTTGGGACTTTTGTCTCCGTTTTTATAGTCCCCCCTCTCGAATATCATGCGAAGATACATGGTGTGACGAAGGGAGGCGACTCGTGCGCGCAACTAGAAAGCTTCAACATATTGCTCCCTCCCGTTATCTCTCCCCGTCGCTAATCATTGAGGCTGCCTCCTTCTCCCTCTACTTCTTCACCTGGAAGCTCTGCATGTCCGTAACGCTGGGGCGTACTCCTCGTCTTGCGGATCCCGGCGTCATAGGGAACGTATACGCGATTCTGCTCGCCTTTACGGGGCTTGGTTACGTCCTATTCTGGGTTGCGGGAGCCTATCTTCCCGGCTCGATGGAGAAAAGAACCGCTGCCGCTGCCGCAATGTCTCTTTGTGTTACCGGAGCCATTGGGATGGTGGCAACCCTTCGCCTTCCTGGCTTCCTCATCGCGAGCTGCACGACGATTCTGGCTCTTGGCTACCTTGGTGCCGCCGTCCATCATGGGTTTAGCCTCGTGTCGTACGAGAGCGAGGTCTCTGGGCGAGCGCTTGGGATTGGCATGGGCGCTGCCTCCCTGCTCGAATATCTAGCCGAGACCCTCGGGATGACCCCCGCGGTCTTTGTGGTTTGCGTAATTCTGAGCGCGCTCGCCATTTTGTGGCTTGACGGTCGTCCCGCTAGGCGGTGGCTATACGATCACCGGCCATCGCCGCAGGAGGTATCCGGCGTGAGCAGGGGGCCGATCGTCCTTCTTGCAGTTGCTGCCGCCGCCATGACCCTTGACTACGGCCTTCTCGACGGCGTCCTCGTCTGGAACTATGCAAATGGGAATATCCTCAGTACCGGTCTCTCCAAGATCGTCTACTCGCTTTCGCTTCCGTTCGTCGGCGTGTTGTTTGACCTGAAGAAAGGTCGACTTCGCTCCCTCATCACGATATGCGCGATGTTCCTTGTCGCTGCGGCGGTGCCCGCGGCGGAAACGCCGGAGGGAATGCCTGCCGCCGCCTTTATCGCAGGAATTTATGGCTCTTTCTATGTCATGTATCTCAGCGCGAGCTTCATGAGGGTCGCGCCTAAGACGTCTTGCCCAGAGATCGTTGCAAGTATGGGAAGGGCCATCAGCTGTCTTGTGGGCGCCTTGGGCGCACTGCTCGCACGTCTCCTCTTTGAATCGCTGGGCGTGGTCGTGACGGTGGCCTTGTCATGCTTGCTTTCGGTCGTCTGCCTTCTTGTCCTTGTTCGTGACATCGCGTGGGGAATTACGGAGAACCTGGACGAGGCGAAGGCGGGGGTCGGCGAAAACCCCGTCCAGGCACCCGCCCTTCCATCCCGCGAAGAGGCGCTTGCCCTATACGCCGAGAAGATTGGTCTTACCGCGAGGGAAGGGGAAGTGTATACGGCCCTCCTGACGACGGACCTCGGCGTTCAAGAGATTGCGGATGGCCTGTTCGTCTCGCGCCGCGTGGCGCAGAGGCATATTTCCGCCATATACGAGAAAGCGGGAGTTACCACGCGCGTTGGTCTCTATCGAGAATTCGATGCCTGGTTCGATGGGTTCAGGGTCCACGGGAAGGCGTAGAGAGAGCGAGCTGGGCGCTGCTCGTCGATATCAAACGCTCGTTTCGACACTTCCGAACACGATTAATTGCCCTTTTGCATCGACAAATATGCGCCTCCGCAGCCAACGCATGGCTTTGTTTTCCCTTACCGTTCGCGGAAACGGTGAATTATGAAACAAGTTAATCTACCTGCGAGTTTTCAAGTTTGGCACACATGTGACCTATTGAATTGACCTCGATTTACTGACGATAAGCTCGGTTATCTAGCTTTCGTCGGAGGAGGTCACCATGAAGCGGCTAAGGCTTCTGTTGTTGTTTGCGATATTCCTTACGTTGGCGCCTGTCTCGGCCTTCGCTGCCACGGCTGGCGCCGAGACGGTCGCCGACCCCTCGTCCGCGACAACGTGGCGCAACTGGGGTCTCGAGAATTCGACGGAGAACGTCGGCCGTATTTGGACTGACAAGACCGTCTCGGATGGCGACATCGAACTCACGGGTGCCGGCGACCCCATAAAGATTGAGAAGGGTGACTCGGACTTCCTGACGTCACTCTCCGCCATCTCCTCGACGTCGAACCTGACGACGACGTCCACGACGCCCTTGGACATTGTTCTCGTTCTCGACGCCTCGGGCTCCATGAAGGAGAACATGGGTTGGAGCGGCACCACAAAGATGGACGCTCTTAAGGCTGCCGCGAATGCCTTCGTCGATGAGATTGCAAAGGCTAACGAGGGAATTGACGACCCGGCGATGCAGCATCGGGTCTCCGTCGTGAAGTTTGCAAGCGACGACGCTGGCGATCGTATCGGTAATGATTTCACTCGCAGTGGTTACAACTACAGCCAGCGCATGATTGGCCTTACGGCCTGCACGCAGGATGGCAAGGGGACCATCACCTCCCAAATCAATGCTCTCAAGCCCTCTGGAGCCACCCGAGCCGACTACGGCATGTCCCAGGCGCAGAAGGCTTTGAACGACGCTCACCCTGGTGTTAAGACGGTTGTTGTGTTCTTCACGGACGGTACGCCGACTAAGAGCAATGAATTCAGCGAGAGCGTCGCCAACCGTGCTGTCTCCACCGCCAAGGCCCTTAAGGACGGCGGAACCACCATCTACACCGTTGGCATCCAGAGTGGCGCCAATCCTTCCGCCGACCCAAATAAATGGACCACTACGGATGAGAACAAGTTCCTGCACGCCGTGTCCAGCAACTATCCCGCCGCAACGAAGTATGACAGGCTTGGTGCGCGCGCGACTGACTCCGACTTCTATAAGACGGCGACAAGCGCCGACGGCCTCAAGGATGTCTTTAGCGGAATCTCGCAGGAAATCGCGAACGCGGCGGGACATCCTACTGATGTCGTTGAGGGTGCCGAGAACACGTCTGGCTACGTGACGTTTACCGATCAGCTGGGCGACTACATGAAGGTAGACAACTTCGAGAGCATTGTCTTTGCCAGCCAGGTCTTCTCCGATCCCGATTTCTCCACCTCCGGCAATGTTGATACCTACACGTTCCATGGCGCGGCCGGTAACGTGCTCTATCCCACGGGCGACCTTGCCGATGTCATCATCCGCGTCGAGCGCTCCAATGATGCCCGGACTGGCGACAAGGTGACCGTCTCCATTCCGGCATCTCTCATTCCGCTTCGCCATTTCAACGTTGACGAGGATGCGGGAACCGGTGACGTGACGCTGACGTTCCCCATCCGCGTGTTCTACGGGTCGAGCCTCAAGGAAGAGGCGATTGACCTCCTCGCGAACCCCGACGAGGCCATGGTGAACTACATTGCCAGCCACACGGATGAGGATGGGAAGGTCTACTTCCTCGCGAACGCGTACTCCGGTGGGGCGGATGGCGACACGATGTTCGCGTTCACTCCCGCGACGGGTAACAGGTACTACTACATCACCGAAGATAGCCCGCTCTATCTCGATGTCGAGTGCACCCAGCGCGCCCGTGGTCCGCTGAGTAGCTCTGCGACGTATTACTACGAGCAGTCTTGGTATGACATTGCTGGCGGAAAGGCCACCAGGGCCTCGAGCGTGGCCTCCTTCCCCGGTAGTGTTGCCGAGGGTATCACCGGCGGAATTGGCACCGATGAATCTGGATATCTCGTTCTGAAGAAGGGTGCCCGCCGTCTCACCTATATCAACGAGCTGCGTACCGACAAGAATTCCAACGATACGGACACTGCCTCCACCATCATCAATCCTCACTGGAATGGCAAGACGATCAACGTCGCCCTCGGCAACAATGGTCGCATCTCGCTCGAGCAGCCCGGGACGCTCGCGATTTCCAAGACGGTCGCCGTTCCTGCTGGCTTCGACGAGGCCCACTACAACGACCTCGACTTCACGTTCAACATCTCGATCCCCAACGCCGCCGGCAAGACGTCCAAGGCAACCGTCAAGGGTGAGGACGGGACGGTCCACGGTGACGAGTCCTGGAATCTTGCATTTGATGCCGCCGGCAACGCCACGCACACGCTCAAGCATGGAGAGACTCTCTACGTGTATGGCCTTGCTCGGGGAACTGCCTATACCGTGACCGAGGAAGCCACGCGGGGCTTCGAGACTTCGCCCTCCGCCGCGCAGGAAGGTAGGATCGAGGCCGGGCTCGAGGCTAAGGCGGAATTCACGAACACCTATTCCGCTACGGGAACGCTCTCCGGTGGAGAGAACCTCGTCGGCGAGAAGATCCTCAATGGCCGCGATTGGCTTGCGAACGATAGCTTCACCTTCATCCTCCAGGGTCTCGACGGTGCTCCCATGCCGAAGGGTGCCGAGAAAGACATCTCTAGGGTGGTCGTGACGAGCCCCGAAGGCACGGCCTCCGGCACGCCTGTCACCTTCAACTTTGGTGACATCGCCTACGACGCGCCTGGCACCTACACCTATCAGATTTACGAGCCCGCCGAGGAAGCCACGACGCCCGGTGTGTCGACCTCGCTTGCCCTCTACACCGTGACCGTCATGGTCGAGGACAACCACGACGGAACGCTCGCCACCTCCTCCGAGATCACGCGCGTCCGCGACGACCTCGGTGCCGCCGTCGCCGCTGATGCCGCCGCGACGAACGCCGCGAGGTTCACGAACACCTTCGACGCCACTTCACAGGGGTGGGCGCCCATCGCCACGAAGACGCTGCACGACGCGTCTGGCGCGCTGTCTCTCCAGGCTGGAATGTTTGACTTCTCCCTGACGCCTGTCGATAACGCTCCCATGCCCGACGGCATGACCGAGCTCGTTGGCCGCAACAACGCCAATGGCGTCGTGGGCTTCGAGGGAATCACCTTCACGAGCGAGGACGTGGGCAAGACCTACCAGTACAAGATTTCCGAGAAGGTCCCCGCCGACCGTCGCCCCGGCATGACGTATGACACCACGGTCTGGATCGCGACCGTGACTGTGACCCACGAGACCGTCGACGGCGAGAACCTCGTCAAGGTTTCCGCCACTTATACCCGCGAGGGCGAGAGCGAGAGCCATGGAGAGGCTGCGTTCGAGAACTCTTATACGCCCCAGGCGTTCACTGGGTCCGGTGTCATCAAGGGTGAGAAGCACCTTGTTGGCCGAGACATGCTCGATACGGATAACTTCAACTTCTCCCTGAGCCTCGTCTCTGGCCCCGAGAACGGCGTCGCCTCTGACATGGCCCTCGAGCACAAGACCAACGGCAACGTGGTCAACTTTGAGTCCGGCGAGATGACGTTCAACAAGCCTGGCGAGTACGTCTTCGACATTCGCGAGAACGCCCCTGCCGAGGATAGCGCGGGTATCACGTGGGACCGCCACGTCGCCACCGCAACCGTCACCATCGTTGACGACAATGGCAAACTCGCCCTTGGGAACGTCTCCTACGACAACACGACCTCCGCGATCGACACGGACAAGGCCGTTACCGATCATGCGGCCTTTACGAACGTCTACGCGCCCACCGAGGTTGCCTACTATCCCGGGCTTACTGTGAGCAAGGTCCTCACCGGCCGTTCTATGGATATGGGCATGTTCTCCTTCACCATTACGGGCAAGAATGCCACCGCCGAGAACGGAACCGTCGCGGCGACGGCTGACGAGGCGAATGCCCTTCTCGCCGATTCCGACAAGAGCTTCTCCAACACCCAGGAGCGCGCAAGCGGCATCGCCGAGGACATGGCAAAGCTGTCTGACGTGGTCTTTAGCGCGGAGAACGCCAACAAGACCTACGCATTCGACGTGGCGGAGGTCATCCCCGCCGTTGAGGACAAGGTCCCTGGCGTTACCTATGACGAGCGCACGCACGAGGTAGTCATCTCCGTCATCGATAACCTTGACGGTACGCTGACGGTTACGACGAAGATCGACGGCCATGTCGTGAGCGATGACAGCCGTAGGGTCCTGTTCGGGAACACGTACCATGCCGAGGACGCCAGCTTCGCCACGGCGGATTTCGGCCTGACGAAGGTCCTTGAGGGCCGCGACTGGCAGGACGGCGACAGCTTTACCTTCCTGCTCGAGGGCGTCAACGGCGCTCCCGTCCCCATGGGTGACGATGGCGCTTCCTCCACGAGCGTCGCCGTCGGACCCAATGACGTCGTCGACGGCGCGGCCAAGATCGACTTTGGCTCCATCGCGTACACGCAGCCTGGCCAGTACGACTACAGGGTCACCGAGGAGCGCGGAAACGCCGGTGGCATGAGCTACAGCAACAACGTCGCCACCTTCCGCGTCACCGTGCGAGACAACACGGAGACCGGCAAGCTCGAGGCGACCGTCAGGCTCATCTCCGGTGACAGGGAGTTCGTCAACACGTATGACTCCAGCATCCCGACCGACCAGCTCGTGAACCCCCATTTCTCCAAGGTGCTCAAGGGCCGTGAGTGGCGCGAGGGAGACAACTTCACCTTCACGATCAGCGCCAAGACCGAGGGTGCGCCGCTACCCGTTGATGCCAATGGCGAGGAAGTCACCAGTGTGACCGTCAGGAATGCGGACGAGGCTGCTGACTTCACGTTCGGCACCATCCCGTTCATGTATGACATGGTGCGCGATGGCGCCCGCACGTTCGTCTACGAGGTTCGCGAGAACGCCTCCGGCATCCCCGGAATCTCTGACGACAAGCATGTCGCGACGGTGACCGTAACGGTCGCTGACCAGGGCACCGGCACGATGAGCGTCGTCGTGGAGAACAAGAACAACGTCTTCACGAACACCTATAGCTCACAGCTCGACTACACGGCTGCCGGCGGCCTGAGCGTAACGAAGACGATGAACGGCCGTGCCATGCGCGCGGGAGAGTTTGGATTTGACGTTGTCGCCACCGGTGATGGCGACAAGCTCGGGATTGCCGGCGAGCACGCCAGCTCCGCAGCCCCTGACGGGGACGAGGCTCTTGTGGTGAGCTCTCCCGCGGGCGTCACGTTTACCCAGGAAGACGTGGGGAAGGTCTACTCCTACACCATTACCGAGAAGGGTGGCAATCTTGGTGGCGTCATCTATGACGCAACGAGCTACAACGTCGAGATCACCACGGCTGATAACGCCTCTACCGCCAGACTCACGGTAACGACGCACATCACGAGCACGTCTGGTGTCGACAACACGTACACCTACGTTGCCGGTTCCGACGCGAACGCCGCTGCGAAGGTCTCCTTCGTGAACTCCTATGCCGCCAGCGGCAAAACTGATTCCATCGTTGGCACGAAGTCTATGACGAACGGCCTCATGTTCGACAACGACTTTAACTTCCGCCTGGTTTACGGCAAGGACGCCGGCAAGGTCGTTTCCACTGCCACGAACGTCTCCGGTCAGGTGAACTTCGGAGTCCTGTCCTATGACAGCGCTATGCTCGCGGGCCTTGTTGACAAGGGCCTCGCTACTCGCACGGGCAACACCTGGACCATCCCGTACGTCGCCTACGAGGTTACCGACGGTCTCAGCGACAAGGGTGTGACGGCCACGGCGTCGAGCTTCTCCTTCAACGTGACCGTTGTGGATAACGGCGACGGAACGCTGACTTGCACCGCGGACCTTCCTAACGGCGGTCTCGCGTTCCTCAACACGTACGCGACGGGCGAGCCCGTTTCCATCGGTCTCAAGGGCTCCAAGCAGCTCGGCGTGCCCAAAGGCCTTGATGGCACCGATATCACCGGGAAGTTCACCTTCATCGTCGAGGGCGAGGCTGGTGCCCCCATGCCCACCCGCACCCGGACCACGAACGATGCGAATGGCGACGTCGACTTTGGCTCGATCACGTTTAAGCTCGATGACCTTCTGAAGGCCCTTGACGAGAACGGCGAGACCAACGACGCCGCCGGCGAGGCGGAAGGTGCGGGTGCCGTGACTGGTGACGCCGCTGCCCTGGGCGAACCCTCACCCACGCCTAACGCGCAGTTCAACGAGCCTGCGGTGGGAGAGACCGGGAACTCCGTTGTCGATTCCGAGCCCGACGCTGCTCCTCCCGCAACTCAGGAAGCCGCTCCCGCGCCGTCTGAGGGTGCTGTGTCTGAGTCCGCTCCCGAGCCGGCACCTCAGGCCCTTGCCAACCATGACGCTGAGGCGGACACCGTTGCCACCGCTTCCTGGCGTAGGTCTCGCAGTCTGATGCGCGTCGTCTCCGACACCGCTGCTGCTGCCGCGACCGATGGCGAAGCTGGTGCCGAGCCCGTTCGCGAGCGTTCCCACACCTACCGCTACGTCATCACCGAGAGCGGTTCTGCGAAGGGCGTCACGAATGACGCACAGTCCACACGTGTCGTGTACATCAGGGTTACGGATAATGGCCTCGGCAAACTCACTGTTGCTCGCGTCGACGCGAACGGCAACGAGCTCGATGGCCCGGCCTTCACCTTCACGAACTCCTACAGCGTCACGTCCACTACTTCTAGCGTCACCGATCAGATCAAGGTCCACAAGACCCTGACCGGACGCACCCTCGATGAGAACGAGTTCACGTTTGACCTCCTCGAGGATGAGCGTATCGTCGCAACTGGTAAGAACGACGCGTCCGGCAATGTGGTTCTGAGCGCCATTGAGTACACCGCTCCTGGCGTCCACAACTACACGATTCGAGAGCATGGCCACGGGACCACCGCGAATGGCGTTACGTATAGCGATGCAACCTACCGTGTGACGACGACCGTCGTGGACAACGGGGACGGAACCCTCGGCGTTACCCACAAGCTTCTGGATGCGGATGAGGCTGAGTTCGAGAACGTCTACACCGCCAAGCCCACCAAGCTCGCGCTCACCGCGGCCAAGGTGCTCGAGGGCGCAGACCTCAAGGCCGGCCAGTTCACCTTCAAGCTCTCCGGTGGCGGTGTCGAGCTCACCGCGACGAATGACGCGAACGGTCAGGTTACGTTCTCTGAGCTCTCCTTCACGCAGGCCGGCACCTACACGTTTACCATCTCCGAGGTGAACGATGGCCAGCAGGGCGTCACGTACGACGAAGCGGAGCGTAAGGTCACCGTCACGGTCGAAGACGATCGTCAGGGCAACCTCATCGCGAGCATGAACCAGGAGGAGCTCGCGGCTTGCGTGTTCCGCAACACGTACACCAAGCCCGAGGAGCCCGCGAAGCCCTCGACCCCGGCGCCGCCCACGAGGTTCATCCCCCAGACGGGTGACCCCATCGAGTCTGCACCCATCGTGGTTAGCGCGGTTCTCGGCGTCGCCATCCTCGCCGTCGCCCTTGTCGTGAGCAAGAGGGGCAAGAGGAGTTAGGGGACCAAAGAAACCTAAGCCGGCGCGGCTCCTCCCATTGCCGCGCCGGCGAGGGTCTGCTCCTTTCCACCGGGCGGATTCGTCAAGCTTCTCCCGTTCTCCTTTCGCAATCCCCGCCCGGTGCTCTGGGAGCCGAGGTCAATTGGCCTCGGCTCCCTTCTCTTTTGGCGCGGAGCGCGCAACCTCGTGCGCGGATGCGTTACCATCTTTTCGATATCACGTCGAACGCGGAGGGTGACACATGGCGGACAATCACGGCAACGGCGGCGTTTCCGCTCAGACCGACGAGCTCGGTAGCACCCTCATGGGCGAGGTCCTCGATCGCCTCGCTACCGGCGAGGACTTCTCCGTTGTCGCCACCGCCGCGGATTCCCAGGGCCAGCGTATGACCTGCGAATTCGACGATGATTCCGCCGAGCAGTGCCTCGAAGCGGCCCGCACGTGGGTTCGCAACGGTGCTCGTGGTGAGGACAACGCTCGAGTCATTGGCAAGCCCGCCTGCTATGCCATCGCGTACCTTGGCGCGGTTGCGGATGAGGATGACGTCTTCCGAGATGCGCTCATCCTCGAGTTTGGCGAGCGCGGCGCCGAGTGCGGCTACTCCGCCTTCTCGCTCGTTGAGGGGATTGGCGCGGGCGATGACCTCGCCTGGAGCGATCCCGCCCCGGCTGGGGAGACCCCGAGCCTGCTGTAGGACTCGCCACGGCGGTTTTGAGACTGTCCCTCGACAAGCCCATAAGCCCTCGCGCCATTCTCGGCGCCTGCCCATCCGAGTGAGACCGGTCTCAACCGTGATACCTCGATGGATGCGCTTGTGAGGAAAGCAACCTACCGTCCACCGCGCTAAACTAAGCCGTTGGCCGAGAATTCGGCCCAAACATGCCATATCGCGCGTAATCCGACGCGCCGCACGAGATTGAGGATAAACATGCGCCAGGAACACCTACGCAACATCGCCATCATCGCCCACGTCGACCACGGTAAGACGACCATCGTTGACAAGCTCCTGCGCGCCACCGACGCCTTCCGCGAGAACCAGCAGGTCGAGGACCGCGTGCTTGACTCCAACGACCAGGAGCGCGAGCGCGGCATCACCATCCTCGCCAAGAACATCTCCATCGAGTACAAGGGCGTCAAGATCAACGTCCTCGACACCCCGGGCCACGCTGACTTCGGCGGCGAGGTCGAGCGCGTCCTCAAGATGGCCGACGGCGCCCTGCTGCTCGTCGACGCCTTCGAGGGCCCGATGCCCCAGACGCGCTTCGTGCTTCGTCACGCCATCGATGGTGGCCTCTCCATCATGATCGTCGTCAACAAGATCGACCGCCCGGGCGCAAACCCCGAGAAGGCCTACAACGACTGCCTCGACCTCATGGCTGACCTTGGCGCCACGGACGAGCAGCTGGAGTTCGCCATGGAGCA
The DNA here is from genome assembly GCF_039062465.1 of Collinsella sp. 1033st1_E11_1033SCRN_220408. Lineage (NCBI taxonomy): Bacteria > Bacillati > Actinomycetota > Coriobacteriia > Coriobacteriales > Coriobacteriaceae > Collinsella > Collinsella sp. 1033st1_E11_1033SCRN_220408. The sequence goes on along the minus strand of NZ_JBCLNF010000002.1, from coordinate 323,399 downwards.
CGTCGTCTACGCGAGCGCGATGAACGGCTACGCTCGCCTCGATCCGTCTGACGACAACAACGACATGTACCCGCTCCTTGACATGATCATCGACGACATGCCCGCCCCCGAGGCCGATGTCGACGCCCCGCTGGCCATGCAGTGCGTGACGATCGACCACTCCGAGTATGTGGGCCGCATCGGCATCGGCCGCATCTACTCCGGCACCATTCACGACGGCGATCGCATCCTCGTCGTCAAGAACGACGGCTCGCGCGCCGAGGCCACCGTCAAGCAGCTCTTCACCTTCGACTACCTCGGCCGTACCGAGTGCCAGGAGGTCAGCGCCGGTGACATCGCCGCTGTCGTGGGCATCGACCGCACCGACATCGGTGACGTCTACACCGATCCGGAGAACCCCGTCGAGCTCGACCCGATCGAGATTGACCCGCCGACCCTCGCCATCGTCTTCGAGGCCAGCACGAGCCCGCTCGTCGGCCGCGAGGGTGACATCGTGGGCGCTCGCCAGCTCAAGGAGCGTCTCATGAACGAGGCCGAGAACAACGTGACCATGCACATCGAGGAGCTCCCTGACAAGACGGGCGTCGAGGTCGCTGGCCGAGGCATTCTCCACCTCTCCGTCCTCATGGAGACCATGCGCCGCGAGGGCTTCGAGTTCCAGGTTGGCCGTCCGCGCGTCCTCATCAAGAAGGACGAGAATGGCAACCGCATCGAGCCGATCGAGCAGGCTGTCGTCGAGTGCCCGGGCGAGTACTCCGGTAAGGTCATCGAGCTTTTCGGTAATGCCTCCGGCACCCTGACCAACCTCGAGCAGGGCGATACCATCTGCCACATCGAGTTCAAGATTCCGACCCGTGGCATCATGGGCCTCAAGAACCGCATCCTCAACGTCACCCACGGCGAGGGCGTCTTCTATCACACCTTCCTCGAGTACGGCCCGTTCGCCGGCGAGATTGGCGTGCGCAACAACGGCGCCATGATCTCCATGACCACCGAGAAGGCCGTCGCCTACGCCCTCGGCACGCTCCAGGAGCGCGGCCAGCTCTTCGTGGGCCCTGGCGATGAGTGCTACGAGGGCATGCTCGTGGGCGAGCGCTCCAAGCCTGGTGACATGGTCGTTAACATTGCCCGTTCCAAGCAGCTCGGCAACCAGCGTAGCTCCACGGCAGACATCGCCGTTCAGCTCACCCCGCCGCGCACCTTCTCCCTCGAGGAGGCGCTCGAGTACATCATGGACGACGAGCTCGTCGAGGTCACGCCGAAGAGCATCCGTATGCGCAAGCGCATCCTCAACGCGATCGAGCGCAAGAAGGCCAACGTGCGCGCCGGTCTCGTGAACAAGTAAGCCATTTTCTCGTCTTGAGGATCGCCTTTGAGAATCTGAGAAATTTCTCTTGTGCTTGGCAATATTTTTAGGTTAGAATAGTCGCCGCGCTTAATGGAGAGTTGGCCGAGTGGTCGAAGGCGCACGATTGGAAATCGTGTAGGCGTCTAAAGCGTCTCCGGGGTTCAAATCCCCGACTCTCCGCCAGAATCTTTCGCGGCGTCCTATGCGGGCGCCGCTCTCATATTCTGGAGAGGTGGCAGAGCGGCTGAATGCGGCGGTCTCGAAAACCGTTTAACCACTTTGTGGTTACGAGGGTTCAAATCCCTCCCTCTCCGCCAGAAAATGTAGGGTCCGGTTCGCTTGTGAGCCGGGCCCTTTTTTGTTTGTGCTGTGCCCGGTTATACTCATGCGCATAACACGTGCGTAGGAGGTAGCCATGGCATACGGCGCAGATGGAAAGGCACATTACATTTCGAGAAGCTGGGACATGCTCACGCGCGACAAGGGCTGGATCAAGGTCATCCTGTTGCTTGCTCTCGCGAGTTTCGTTCCGTTTGTGGGGCTGATCGGTCTCGTAGGCTATGGCCTTGAGTGGGCGCGTCTCACGGCGTGGGGTATTGACTCTTCGCCGAAGCAGCGCGGCGTGCGCATTGGGGAGTGCCTGGCGTCCGGCTGGCGTGCCCTCGTGGTGACTTTCGTGTGGATGTTTGTTTGGATGCTCGCAGCTGGCATCGTGAACTCCATTGCGGATGTCTTGCTCCCAGATGCCCTGGCGAGCTTGATCGGTTCCCTGCTTGTGCTTGCCCAGCTCTTCTACATCCTCGTGGTGTATGTCGCCGTGCTCCGTGCCGCGATCTACACCAAGATTTCTGCTGGTCTCAACCCCTCTCGCGTCCTTGAGATGGTGAAGCGAGCGCCGGGTGACCTGTTCTTCTTCGTCCTCATTCCGATCGTCGGCGGACTTATCGTCAGCGCTATCTGGATTTTCTTTATGCTGCTGGGAGGCGTCTCTGTCCTGCCCGAAATCATCAAGATGGCCCGAGCCGCCACGGGTAGCTTTGATGACGCCATGTTTATCAGGCACCTTACCGCGATGCTTCGCATCGTCATGCCTATTGCTGCGATTGCCGGATACCTGTCGGCCGTCGTGAATGCGGCGACCTCGCTTCTCTCGTACAACGCGGTTGGTCTCTGGATGAGGCAGTTCGACGTTGCCCGCTGGGGCGGCCCGAGCGACCCCCTTCCACAGGCCGCCTCTCTTCCCACGTCTACGGTTCCGCCGACCACGCCCGGTGCTGGTGGTGGTTACCCTGCCCAGCAGCCGCCTGTGACGTATGCGCCGCCTGCGAATCAGACCTATCAGGCACCCGCCGAGCAGCCGTATCAGCAGACGACGAGCCAGCCATACCAGGCGCCGGCGGCCCAACCGTATCAGGCGCCGGCGGGGCAGGCATGTCAGCAGACGACGGCTCCCGCGACCGTTCCCGTGCCATCGCCACAGGACCCCGAGGCGTCAATGCCCGCCTCCGCCCAGATGGGAGCCGCCCCGGCTCAGGTTCCCATGCCCACCCAGGCGCCGGCTCCCACCGTCGCCTCGACGAACGTGACGCCTGTCCCGACCGCAGCGCCGGAGACGGAGTCTCAGCCGAGTGGCGAGGTCATCGTTCCCCTCGTGCGCCCAAGAGCCGAAGAAGGAACTGGGGCCTCGGAATCATCGCCTACGGATAACCCCACCAATCCCTCGCAGCAGTAGCTATTTCTAGAGCGTTTGGCCCAAGGCCCCCGGATGGATGAACCATTCGGGGGCCTTTCTTTGTGGCGAGCGGTATGAATCTGATTACGAGAGGTCATCAAGAACGTCTCACGGTTTCAGTCTCGGCTCCTAGCTGCGGTGTCAGGTATCTGTCGGTTTGGATGCCCATATTTGTCAGGTTCGGCTGTTAGCCTTGGCCCAAGAAAGGGGTCAGCGTGGGCCAAGTTAAAAGCTGGACATGTGTGCGCTGTGTGCGGACAAACGGGCGTTTTGCGCCCGCACCTAACAGTAGGCGGCGCAGACGTGGTATGATTCCCCACCGAACCTTTCCTGTCTCGGGCGCAAACCTTCACGACCCGAGGCCACATGCCCAGAGGAGGTGACCACATGAAGGCTTATGAACTGCTGTTTTTTGTCGACCCGACGATCACTGATGAGACTCGCGCTGGTGTTATGAAGCGCATCGAAGTCGCCATCACCGAGAACGGCGGCGCCGTCGACAACGTCGATAACTGGGGCAAGCGCAAGCTCGCCTACGAGATCGACAAGCTCACTGAGGGTGATTACACCCTCGTCAACTTCCACGCTGACCCCACGCAGATCGCCGAGCTCGATCGCGTTCTCCGCATCAATGATGCTGTGAAGCGCCACATGATCGTGCGTCGTCCCGAGAACGAGTAAGTCAGTCATGGAAGCGGGCGTACAGTCCGCACGTGGAAGGTAGTGAGTATCGTGAGCATCAACCGAGTGAACATTACGGGCAACCTGACCAGGGATCCCGAGCTGCGCAGCACACAGGGTGGCACGCAGGTGCTGCACCTGGGCGTGGCGGTCAACGATCGTCGTCGCAATCCGCAGACCGGCAACTGGGAGGACTACCCCAACTTCATCGACTGCGTGATGTTCGGCACCCGTGCCGAGGCGATTCAGCGCTACCTTACCAAGGGAACTAAGGTAGCCATCGAGGGTCGTCTGCGTTACAGCTCTTGGGAGCGTGACGGTCAGAAGCGCTCCAAGATCGAGGTCGTCATCGACGAAATCGAATTCATGAGCTCTCGTCAGGGCGGCAACGCCGGTGGTTACCAGCAGCAGGGTGGCTATGCCCCCCAAGCTCCGCAGGCTCCCTACCAGGCCCCGCAGGCTCCGCAGTCCGCGCCGGCCACCGTCCCCGTCGCCGCACCTCCCGCTGCGGATGTGTACGACGCGGACATCCCGTTCTAGGCCACCCAGGCCGGGCATCGTCCCAGCACCAGGTGGCTGGCGTACCCGCATCGCGGGTCACGTCGCCGAGAGAACCGGCGTCCGGCCGCAAGCCGGCCGCACGCCAACAGAAAGGTTTTGAGACATGGCTACTGAGTACCAGCGTCAGCCGCGTCGCAAGTACTGCCAGTTCTGCAAGGAGAACACTGAGTTCATCGACTACAAGGATACTCAGCTCCTTCGCAAGTACATGACCGACCGTGGCAAGATCAAGCCCCGTCGCGTCACTGGCGCCTGCACGCAGCACCAGCACGACATCGCCAACGCCATCAAGCGCGCTCGCGAGATGGCCCTTCTGCCGTACACCGTTTCCGTGGTGTCCAGCCGTGGTGGCCGTCGCGACCGCAGCTAAGTAAGGAGTGTCCATGAAAGTCATCCTTCTGGGTGAGCTCAAGGGCAAGGGCGGAGAGGGCGACGTCGTCGAGGTCGCCCAGGGGTTCGCTGAGAACTACCTGTTCCCCAACCGCATGGCCCTGCCGGCCACCAAGGGCAACATGAAGCAGCTCGAGGAGCGTCGTCACAACATCGCCAAGCGCGAGGAGAAGCGCATTGCCGATGCCGAGGCCCTGAAGGCCGCCCTCGACGGCAAGACCGTCCTCATCGACGCCAAGGTTGGCGATGAGGGCCAGCTCTTCGGTTCCGTCACCAACGTGATGGTCGCCGACGCCGTCAAGAACGAGCTCGGTGTCGAGGTCGATCGCAAGCGCATCGAGCTCAACCGCGCCATCAAGACCTCCGGTCTGCACACCGTCAAGGTGAGCCTGTACCGCGAGATCACCGCTGAGCTTAACCTCCAGGTCGGCAAGCCGGCCGTCGAGGAGGTCGTCGAGGAGGCTCCCGAGGCTGAGGTCGTCGAGACCGAGGCTGTCGAGGAGAACCCCGAGGCCACCGAGGCTGCCGAGTAGGCGAGCCTCCCGCGCACCTTGGGTGCGTTAACATGCCTTCGCATGAGCAAGGACCCGCAGTTTCGACTGCGGGTCCTTTTTTCGACAGCAAACGTGCAGGTATTCGTTCTGTTGTTGGGCGCGATTGAGCAATCAATTACAAAAGCCCAGTTGAGCGCAGTGGCACCTTCCAAATAGTGTAAATAAGATACATGCATCTACCTGCGCAATTACACAAAACACGAGGAAGAAGGCCTAATTCCTGACATCTTGTTCGTTTTCTGCCCGCAAAGCGAACACGTGTCCTGCAATGTTGATAACCTTTCGCCGAATCACGATAAATTTGTTGAAAAGTGTGAAAACTCGCATTCGTAGGGGTAAACGCCGGAAGCTCTCAACAATGCCCTGTTCATAGACGTTATGGTGTAAAAAACATGCTGCAAGTATTGTGATCATGGGCTAAGATGCACGGGCGCAACCGCTATGAACGTAACTTAATGGGCGCACCGTTGTGAACGTAACTTGAGATGACAGGGGAGGACCATGGACGAGATCGTGTATGACGCAGCGCCGTCACCGGCCGCGTTCGCCTCTATCAAGACAATGCCCTCAGACGTCGCTGCGGAGCGTTCCGTTCTCTCCGCAATGCTCCTCTCGCCCGAGGTGCTTGAGAACGCCCTTGTCGAACTCACGGAGGAAGACTTCTTCCTCGACGCAAATCGCATTATCTTCTCCGCCATGCGGACGATGTTCGAGCGCAGCAACCCCGTTGACCCCATCTCCCTCGCAGACTACCTCACTTCGACTGGCGAGCTTGAGCGTGCCGGCGGTCTGCCCGCCCTCGCGCGCCTTGGCGAGGACTCCTTCTCCATCGCGAGCTGGCGCCACCATGCGGAGATGCTCCACCGCGACTCGACGCTTCGCCTGATGATCGATGCCTCGGCCAAGATCGCGACGCTCGCCGCCAATGCGCCGGAGGATACCAAGGAGGTCGTCGACAGTGCGGAGAAGATGCTGCTTGACGTCACTAATCGCGACATCAAGACGAGCTACGTCAAGATTGAGGACGCGATGGTGTCCCTTTACGACGAGCTCTCGCGTCTCTCGCAGGTTGGTAACGAGGCGGTTGGCATCCAGACGGGCTTCCCCGCGATGGATCGCATGTTCCTCGGCCTCCGCGCCGGCCAGATGATCGTCGTCGGCGCTCGCCCTGGTGTCGGCAAGACGTCGTTCGCCCTTAACCTCGCCGTTCAGATGGCGCAGGGTGGCGCGTGCGTCTGCTTCTTCTCCCTCGAGATGAGCTCGGAGGAGATTGCCCAGCGCCTGCTCTCCACGTATTCGCAGGTGCCCCTCCAGAACATCCGCTCCGGCAAGATCGCGCCCGAGCAGTGGAACGACATCCTCCAGGCCACGCAAGACCTCTCGCAGCTCGATTTGCTGATTGATGACACCCCCGGCACCACGGTGACCGAGGTGCGCGCCAAGGCCCGTCGCATGCTCCGCAACAAGGAGAAGGGTGTCGTCATCCTCGACTACCTGCAGCTCGTCTCGCCCCCGCCCAACCGCCGCGCGGACTCGCGTGCGACGGAGGTCTCCGAGATGAGCCGTGGCATCAAGATCATGGCCAAGGACCTCGGCATTCCCGTCATCGCGCTGTCTCAGCTTTCGCGTAAGAACGAGGACCGCACAGGTCACCATGGCAAGCGCCCCCAGCTGTCTGACCTTCGCGAATCGGGCTCCATCGAGCAGGACGCAGACATCGTCATCCTGCTCGACCGTTCGATGACGGAGGACGAGGGCGCTCGTGAGGACCGCCCGGACTACGGCATCACGCAGTTTGTCGTTGCCAAGAACCGTTCCGGCCCCCTTGGCATCATCGACATGGCCTTCTTTGCCGAGAAGACGAAGTTCCTCGAGGTCGATACCCATCACGACGACGTGTAGAAGAAGGACCCCGCTTAGCCGGGGTCCTTTTCTGTCGTATACTTAGCAAGTTGGCTAAGCCGTAAGAGAAGGAGCTCTTCATGTCGGCAACTGTTCTGGTTGGTTCCCAGTGGGGCGACGAAGGCAAGGGTAAGGTCACCGACCTCGTCTCCGGTGATTTTGATTGCGTCTGCCGCTACCAGGGTGGCGCGAACGCCGGTCACACGGTTGTCGCCAACGGCCACAAGCTCGCGCTTCACCAGATTCCCTCTGGCGTCATGTATGACGGTGTTCTGTCCGTCATCGGTAACGGCTGCATTGTCGATCCCTCCGTCATGCTCGAGGAGCTCGACACGCTTCAGGGCCAGGGCATTGACTGCGCCGGTCTGCGCGTCTCCGGCAACGCCCACATTGTCATGCCCTACCACAAGGACCTCGACGGTGCCCACGAGAAGAAGCTCGGCAAGAACCTCATCGGTACCACCAAGCGCGGCGTCGGTCCCTGCTACATGGACAAGATGAACCGCACCGGTCTTCGCGTCCAGGACATGCTCGATGAGAAGATCTTCCGTGAGAAGCTCGAGGCTGCTCTCGAGTACACGAACCCGATTCTCGAGAAGGTCTATGAGCTGCCCACCTATACCGTCGAGCAGATTTGCGAGACCTACCTCCCGTATGCCGAGCGCATCCGCCCCTACATCGTCGAGAGCTCCAAGCTCCTCAACGAGCTCCTCGCTGACGGCAAGAACATCCTGTTCGAGGGCGCCCAGGCCACGATGCTCGACATCGACCACGGCACCTACCCGTTCGTGACCTCCTCCAACTGCACCGCCGGCGGCGCCGTCACCGGTTCGGGCGTTGGTCCCACCAACATCGATCGCGTCCTCGGCATCGCCAAGGCCTACCTCACGCGCGTTGGCTCTGGCCCTTTCCCCACGGAGCTCTCCGAGGACGAGGGCGCTGGCAAGTACCTTCTCGAGAAGGGCCACGAGTATGGCGTGACCACCGGCCGCAAGCGTCGTTGCGGTTGGTATGACGCCGTCGTCGTCAACTACGCCGCTCGCGTCAACGGTCTGACGGACCTCGCGATCACCAAGCTTGATGTCCTCGGCGGCCTCGACACCATCAAGATCTGCACCGCCTACGAGTGCGATGGCGTCGAGTACACCACTGTTCCCGAGCACCAGAGCGTCTTCTATCACGCCAAGCCCAAGTACATCGAGGTTCCCGGTTGGCATGAGGACATCTCCGGCTGCCGCAGCTTCTATGACCTGCCGCGCGAGGCTAAGGATTACATCGACCTCATCGAGCAGCTCTCTGGCGTGAGGGTTTCCCTCATCGCCGTTGGCCCCGATCGCGAGCAGACGATCAACCGCCACTGGAAGTAAGCATTCCGGGCCCGCCAATCGTGGCGGGCCCTTTTTTATGTAAACACCGGACAGCGAGCCCTCGTGCCGCCACTCGGCTGCGCTGCTCGACTCGGTTGATGGAAAGGACCAGCATGGACCACCAGTTCGAGATTGTGACCGATAGCACGTGCGATCTCCCCGTTGAGGAGCTTGCCGAGCTCGGTGTCGAGATGGTTCCTCTGCACGTCTTCGTTGGTGACGGTTGCTACCTCGACCAGATCGAGATCAAGCCCAAGGAGTTCTACGCCAAGATGGCGGCGGCGGAAGAGCTGCCGCACAGCTCCCAGCCGTCCCCCTCGGCCTTTGCCACTGCCTTTGCGAAGCTTGCCGAGGCGGGCGCCAAGCAGGTCCTGTCCATCCATATCTCCGGCGCGCTTTCCGGAACCGCGAACTCGGCCGCGCTTGCCGCTCATGACAGTTCCGTACCCGTCCACGTGTGGGACACCAAGATCGGAACGTCCATGCAGGGTATTTACATCAAGGAGGCTTGCCACATGCGTGACGCCGGCGAGACCCTTGAGGCAACCCTTGCTCATCTCGAGAAGCTGCGCGAGCAGTCCTCTCTCGTCTTCGTGCTCGACACGCTCGAGAACATCGTCAAGAACGGCCGCTGCTCCCGCGCCAAGGGCCTCATGAGCGCGGTTCTCAACATCAAGGCTGTCCTCCACGTCACTGACGAGGGCGCCCTCGAGCCCATCGCCAAGGGTCGCGGCATGCAGCGCGCGTACCAGGCCCTTGCGAAGATCGTCGAGGCCAAGTACGGCGCGGGCGCTAGACTTACCGCGGCTTTTGCCACCTCTGACAACGAGGAGGGCTGCAAGGAGTGTCTCGAAGCCATCGAGAAGCGCGGCATCACCGTCGACCTCCAGGGCACCTATAGCGCCGGCCCGGTCATCTCGACGCATACAGGCATCGGTCTCGTGGCGTTCTCCTGCGTTCCCACCGAGATGCTGTATCGCGGCTAACGAAACAAGACGGGCTAGAAATGGAGCGGCCGGGGCTATGTACCCGGCCGTTCGCGTTACGATAAGAGAGTTAGAACACTTACCAGGAAAGAGGAGCCCCATGTCCGGTACTGACACGATCGACATCCTGCTACTTGGTGCTGGCGGTCGCGAGCACGCGATGCTTCGCAAGCTCGCCGAGAGCCCGCGCGCGGGCAAGATCTGGGCGGCGCCCGGCAACGGCGGCATCCTCGCCGAGGCCGAGCTCGCGAGCATCGACCAGAACGATCCCGCCGCCGTCGCCGCTTTCGCGACCGAGCACGGCATCGGCCTTGTCGTGATTGGCCCCGAGGCTCCGCTCGTCTCCGGTGTCGCTGACGCCGTCCGCGCTGCGGGTGTCGCTTGCTTTGGCCCCTCCGGCGAGGCGGCCCAGATGGAGGGTTCGAAGGTCTTCGCCAAGGAGGTCATGGAGCGCGCCGGCGTTCCCACTGCCCGCTATAAGAGCTTTACCGAGGCCGCTCCCGCCGAGGAGTACATCCGCGAGCTCAACGGTCCCTGCGTCGTGAAGGCCGATGGCCTCGCTGCCGGCAAGGGCGTCATCGTCGCCCAGACGGTCGAGGAGGCCCTCGAGGGCGTTCGCGAGTGCTTCTCTGGCACCTTTGGCGAGGCTGGTTCGACCGTCGTCGTCGAAGAGATGCTGAAGGGCCCCGAGTGCTCCCTGCTTGCCCTCACTGACGGCACGACCGTCATCCCCCTTGCGAGCTCCCAGGACCACAAGCGCGCCCTCGAAGGTGACCTCGGCCCCAACACGGGCGGCATGGGCGTCTACTCCCCGGTGCCGTTCGTGACGCCCGAGGAGCACGAGGCCATGGTCGACATCGAGCGCCGCGTCGTCGCCCAGCTCAAGGCTGATGGCATCAACTACTCCGGCTGCCTCTACGGTGGCTTCATGCTCACGAAGGACGGCCCGAAGGTTCTCGAGTTCAACGCCCGTTTTGGCGATCCGGAGACCCAGGTCGTACTTCCGCGCATGAAGGCCGACCTCGTTGACGTCTTCTGCCGCTGCGACAACGGCACGCTCGACCAGGCTGATGTCAGCTGGGATGACGACTGGGCCGTCTCCGTCGTTCTCACGAGCGCCGGCTACCCCGGCTCTTACGAGAAGGGCAAGGAGATCACCGGCATCGAGGCCGCCGAGGCCCTCGAGGGTGTGACCGTCTATCACGCCGGTACCAAGCTCGAGGACGGCAAGCTCGTCACCAACGGTGGCCGCGTGCTCAACGTCACCGCCGTTGCCGATAGCTTCGAGGGCGCTCGCGAGCTCGCCTACAAGGCCTGCGAACTCATCGACTTCGAGGGCAAGACCCTGCGCCACGACATCGGTGCCCGCGCCCTTCGCGGTCGCGACGCGTGGGAGGTGTAGCAATGGGCGAGAAGGAAGAGGGCCTTAACGAAGCTGTGGAGGCATTCACCTTCGACGGCGCCCGCCGTACGCACGACCACACGAGCGGCGAGCCTGAGACGCGCCACTTCGTCTGCGGCGATGACGATCCGCGCGACGCTACCCTTGCCGAGGTGCCCCTCAGCGAGGAGACGACCTGGACCGGCCGTATCTTCTCGGTGAGCCGCCTGCACGTGAAGCTTCCTGACGGTCGCGAGTCTGTCCGCGACATCGTGCGCCACCCGGGTGCCGTGGCCATCGTCGCCCTCACGAACGACGGACGCATCTGCCTGGTGCGCCAATACCGCACGGCCCTTGGTCGTGTGACGGTCGAGATTCCCGCCGGCAAGCTCGACCCGGGCGAGGACCCGCTCGACGCCGCCCATCGCGAGCTGACGGAGGAGACGGGCTTCGCCGCGGGCAAGATGGCCTACCTCACGAGTATCGCCAGCTCGGACGGCTTCACGGACGAGGTTATCCACCTCTACATGGCGACGGACCTCACCTTCGTCAAGAGCGACCCGGACGATGACGAGTTCATCAACGTTGACATGGTCGAGCTCGGCGAACTCGTGGACGCCGTCCTCGACGGTCGCGTCGAGGACGCGAAGACCGTCGTTGGCGCGCTCGCGTGCGATGCCGTCGCTCACAGGCTCACTCCCGAAGTCAAAACGGAGGACTAACGCAATGCAATCAACTGACGACGTGACGCGCGCCTCTGGCGACCACGCCGCATGTGAAAAGGACACTACCAAGGGCCTCTTCGCACGCTTCCTCTCTTATTACGAGGGGGAGATGCACCTCTTCGTGGCAGACCTCGTCTGTTCGCTGGCGGTAGCCGCGATTGACCTGTCGTTCCCCCAGATTCTGAGGATGGTTTCGAGGGGCCTTTTCCGTGAGGGGTCCGATGCCATCCTCGCCGCGCTTTGGATGCTCGCCGCGGGTCTCGTCTGCATGTACGCCATCCGCTTCGCGTGCCGCTACTTCGTGGCCTTTTGGGGTCACGTCATGGGCGCGCGCATGGAGAGCCGCATGCGCGAGGACCTCTTCGATGCCTACGAGCGCATGAGCTTCTCGTTCTTTGACAAGAACAAGTCAGGCGACCTCATGAGCCGCCTCGTGTCGGACCTCTTCGACATCTGCGAGACCGCGCACCATGGGCCGGAGTTCCTCCTCATCGGTGTTGTCGAGGTCGTGGGTGCCTTCGTGATCCTGGCGACCATCAACGCGCCGCTCACGCTCGTCCTTGCCGCGATTACGGCCGTCCTCGTGGCCTATAACGCCTGGGCTAACGCGCACATGAAGGCGGTCTTCACCAAGAACCGCGTGGGCATCTCGAGCGTGAACGCCCGTGTCGAGGATTCCCTCGGCGGTATCCGCGTGGTGAAGGGCTTCGCCGCGGAGGACGTCGAGCGAGATCGTTTCCGCAAGAGCAACGACGCGTATCTCGTCACGAAGGTCGACATGTATAGGGCGATGGGTCGCTACCAGGCCTCCATCTCCTGCATGATGGGCGGTCTCAACACGCTCGTCCTTGTCTATGGCGGATGGCTGATCGCGCAGGGCCAGATGCAGGCCGCCGACCTTGCGACCTACGCGCTCTATATCTCGATGCTCACCACGCCCATCGAGAACATCCTCAACTTCACGGAGACCTTCCAGAAGGCCATTGCGGGTTTCCGTCGCTTCGTCGAGATCCTCGAGACGGTGCCCGACATCGTCGACGCGCCGGACGCCAAGCCGCTCGAGGTGAGTGCCGGCCACATCCTCTACTCGGGCGTCCGCTTCTCCTATGACGGCGAGGAGGAGGTCATCCGCGGCCTCGACCTCGATATCGCTCCGGGCGAGACCATCGCGCTCGTGGGACCGTCCGGTGGTGGTAAGTCGACTACCTGCAGCCTTCTCCCGCGTTTCTATGACGCGGAGGCAGGTTCGATCGAGATTGACGGACAGGACGTGCGTTCCGTCACGCAGAAGAGCCTTCGCGAGGCGGTGGGTATCGTTCAACAGGACGTCTACCTCTTCGACGGCACCATTGCGGAGAACATTGCCTATGGCAGGCCCGGAGCCACGGCGGAGGAGATTCGCGAGGCGGCTAGGCTCGCGAATGCGGACGCCTTCGTGAGCGCGATGCCCGACGGTTATGACACCCAGGTGGGCGAGCGCGGAGCCCGTCTCTCCGGCGGTCAGAAGCAGCGCATCGCCATCGCACGCGTCTTCCTCAAGAATCCGAAGATTCTCGTGCTTGACGAGGCCACGAGCGCTCTCGACAACGAGAGCGAGCATGCCGTCCAGGAGTCCCTCGCGCGCCTTGCGAGCGGGCGCACCACGCTGGTCATCGCCCACAGGCTCTCGACCATCCGCGACGCGGACGAGATCGTCACCATCGCGAACGGCCGCGTGGCGGAGCGTGGCACGCACGAGGAGCTCATGGCCCTCGATGGTACGTATGCGAGCTACTATCGCATGCAGTTTGGTTCGAAGGCCGTGTAGATAGTGGTGCTACGGCCACATAGATGCGTTTGAGACGCGCCGGATCCCGTTCGGGTTCCGGCGCGTAGCTTTTGTCCTCCCTTCCGCCATATGTAGCTTGAGGGGAATTTGCCCGGCTAGATGGGGGTCTGCCTATACTGGTTGCCACTGACTCGCGCCGCCCGGCGGCGAACCAAGCGGAGATGGATTCATGGCAAAGAAGGACAACAAGCAGACTGCTCCCACCCCGGACGAGGTCGAGGCCCTGTTCGCCGACGTCGACGAGACGGGCCACACCAACGCCTCCAAGGCTCGCAAGGAACATGGCCGCCGTCGCCAGAAGAAGGCTGCCGTCGATGTCGACCCGCTTTCTGGCGATGACCCCTCCGGCTCAAACGTTGGCAAGACGATGTCCCGCGCGGCGTTCTTCGTCGTCGCGGCGCTGCTCGCCGTCGTGATCATCGCGCAGGTCTCGTGTGGCGTCATTCGCCGTGCCGGTACCGCACAGCTTGCCAACAAGGTCGATAATGCCTCGGTCACCTCGGCACTTCGCAACGGCGTCGAGTGGGGTGACGGCTTCACCCAGTTCCCGGAGGACTTCACGGTCCTCGAGGCTAACGAGGAGAGCGGCCGCATCGAGGTCACCGTCGTTGACACCGCGAGCAAGGATGAGCTCGCCTGCCTCGCCGGCTCCCAGATCCAGGCGGCGGCCCTCTCGGTCAACGCCTTGCTCAATCCCAACATCACGCAGGTGGTCTATCACGTTGACGTGCACGTGGGCGAGAACGGCAAGTTCCAGCAGTCTAGCTTCTTCGGTTTCCTCAAGCCCACGGGCAACGTCAAGCGCTTTGCGACCTTCATCTGGACGAAGAGCTCGTCGCCCAATGGCGGCTTCAACTTCAACTGCATGATCACCGGTCTTGACGAGGCCGCCGCCGAGAATCTCCGCGACAAGGTGACGGTCCAGGGCAACCTGCTTGACGCGGTGCTTGGCAACCCGGCGACGACGGAGGCCGCCGCGACTGCCGAGGCATCGACTGAGGCCGCCACGACGGAGGCCACCACCGAGGCTGCTAGCAAGTAGCTCCGGCTCTCATAGACACGAGAAGGCCGCCAGCGGGATGATTCGCTGGCGGCCTTGTTTGTTAGCGCGGGCGATCCTCGACGTTAATCGAGCAGTGCGGTGACCTCACCGAGGACAGATTCGAAGCTGACGCCGCGCAGCTCGTAATCCGGCTGCGCCGGGGTGATGCGCATGGCGTCCCTGACGAGCGTGCCGGCGAACCGCACGGCCTCGACCACGGGCTTGCCGGCGAAGACCGCCGCCGTGAGGGCGCTCGCGAAGAGGTCTCCCGTGCCGTGGATCATGTAGGGGAGGAGCTCGCAGGTCACCTCGACGGGAGTGTCATCAGCATCGCAGGCGACGTAGTTCCTGATGACGCTCTCGCCCTTGCGCACGATACCTTTGATGACGACGCACTTCGCGCCCATCTCGAGCAGGGAGGACGCCATGCGAGCCACGAAGTCCTCGTCGACGTTCTGGCCCTCGTAGGGAAGGCCCGTCAGGATGGATGCCTCCGTGAGGTTGGGCGTGAGCAGGTCCGCGCCGGCGACGAGCGCCCGCGTGGCCTCGCACATCTCGTCCGTGTAGGTGCGGTACTTCTTGCCGCCATCTCCCATGACCGGGTCAACGATGCGGAGCGCGCCCGGCTGCTCGCGCCAGAGCCTGCGGACGTAGGAGACCTGCTCCGCCGATCCGAGGAATCCGGAGTAGATGCCGTCGAGCTCGATGCCCTCCTTTGCCCAGGCGTCGAGATAGGCGCCAAGCAAGGGCGTGGTGTCATGCATGTAGAAGCCCGCGAACTTCGTGTGTGCCGAGAGAAGCGAGGTGGGAACGGCGCACACGTCGATGCCTGCGCAGGAGAGCACGGGTATGGCGATGCCGAGGGAACACTTGCCGTAACCGCACAAGTCGTGGACGGCGGCGACGCGGGGGAGGACGGGGCCTCGACGTTCATAGAGGACAAGATCGCGGGCGCAGGTCATGGACTCTCCAGGTAGGTCGCGTGCGAGATTGGGCGACGCGCCGCAAATCTCAGATAAATGATGCCATCACAGGATAGCCCTTCACGCTGCTTGTCCGCTATCGGGCTTATCGTGGTTATACTAGTAATTTGCGGCAAGCCCGCATCACATACAACCAACCAGAGGAGCGACACATGGCAGTGCAGCCACTTGTTGGAATCATCATGGGATCGAAGTCTGACATGCCGGTGATGGAGGCATGCACCAAGCAGCTTGAAGAGCTTGGCGTCCCCTATGAGCTCGTGATCGCGAGCGCCCACCGTACGCCCGACAAGGTCCACGAGTGGGCCTCGAGCGCCGCGGACCGCGGAATCAAGGTCATCATCGCCGCGGCCGGCAAGGCCGCGCACCTGGGTGGCGTCGTCGCCGCCTTCACGCCGCTGCCCATCATCGGTGTCCCTATGAAGACGAGCGACCTCGGCGGCATGGACTCCCTCCTCTCGATGGTGCAGATGCCCTCTGGCGTCCCCGTCGCGTGCGTCGCCATCAACGGCGCGAAGAATGCCGCCATCTACGCCACGCAGATCCTCGGTGCCACCATGCCCGAGTGGCGCGAGAAGATGGTCGAGTTCAAGCGTGCCATGGCAGAGGCCTAGGCGGTAGTCTTCGTGTCTAGAGACGCATCGAGGGGAAAGCACTTCAAGACTGACGCGCAGCCCACGCAGGCTCGTCGTCATGCCGCAGTCCAGCCGCTCCCGGCTGGTCCTAGGATGTCATCCTCACGACGCACGGCAGCTCCCCGGCAGCAGAGGAAACCAAAGCGCAAGGGCCGCAACGTGCTCTCCACGGTGCTGCTTGTCGTGGGCGTGGCCCTTCTCGTTACCGCCGGCGTGCTCTACGCGCGCGCCCAGGCGGAGTACGCCGCGAACGCCGCCAACAACGAGAAACTCGCCGCATATGCGACCGTCTCGGATGATCCGGCCGACAACGGCTGCCCGGTGAGTGTCGACTGGGATGGCCTGCGGGCCGTGAACGACGACATCACGGGCTGGCTGTACATCCCGGGCACGCATGTCGATTACCCCGTCTACCAGGGCGATACCAACAACGAGTACCTCCGCACGACGGCGTCTGGCGAGTATTCCGTCGGCGGTCAGATCTTCATGGACTGCGACAACGCCCGCCCTGGTCTCGTTGACCGCCAGACCATCATCTACGGGCATCACCTGAACGACGGGTCGATGTTCGCGGATATCGACGAGTTTGCGAACCAGGACGGCCTGAATTCCTTCTCGTCTATTTGGTACGTCACGCCTGACGCCGCCTACGAGCTGGAGCCCCTGCTCTTCTACAAGGCTGCGGCAACCGAGGCCGAGGCACGCTCCATCGCCTTCGCGTCTGACGATGACTTCCACACCTACCTCAAGGGCCTCCTCGCCCGCGCGAGCGCGAGAGCGACGGACGCCGACTCGGCGGTGAATTCGGTCACGAAGGTGCTTACGCTCTGCACGTGTGACTACGAGAACAACTTTGGCAAAGGCAATGGGCGCGGCCTGCTCGTGTGCGCCCTCAAGAGTGAGATCCACCCCAACCAGAACAGCGAAAGCTAGCGAAGCGGAAGGTAACGAATGTCTGACTGCTCCATGATCGACGTCTGCGAGGCGACCCACGTGGTCGGCGTCGACTCCGGTGACAAGCCGGCGGGTCTCGAGGCGACCATGGGGGATGACTCCCTCCACGACGAGTGCGGCATCTTCGGCATCTGGGCTCCTGGCCGCGACGTCGCGCGCATGACCTACTTTGCGCTCCACGCCCTGCAGCACCGCGGCCAGGAGAGCGCGGGTATCGCCGTTGGCGACGGCAAGAGCGTGTTCGTGCGCAAGGACCTCGGCCTCGTCACGCAGGTCTTCACGGACTCCGACCTCTCCGCCCTTTCCGGTAAGGTTGCCGTGGGCCACGTCCGTTACGGTACCGCGGGCTCGAAGGGTTGGGAGAGTGCCCAGCCGCACCTTTCCGCCATCAACGAGGTCATCATCGCGCTGGCACACAACGGCACGCTCGTGAACTTCGACCAACTTCGCGTCGAGCTCATCAACATGGGCGTTCCCTTCCGCACCCAGACCGACTCCGAGGTCGCCGCGCGTCTCATCGGCTTCTTCACGGAGAAGAAGCACAAGCTCCGTAGCGGTATCGCTCATGCGATGGCCATGATGGAGGGCGGTTACGCCATGGCGCTCGTCCGCGAGAACGCCCTCTATGCCTTCCGTGACCCCCGCGGCATCCGTCCGCTCTGCCTCGGCAAGCTCCCTAACGAGCAGGGTTGGTGTGTCGCCAGCGAGACCTGCGCCCTCGACATCGTGGGTGCAGAGTACGTCCGCGACGTTCGTCCCGGTGAGATCATCCGCATCTCTGACGACGGCATTTCTTGCGAGCAGGTGCTCGATCCCGAGCCCCGCGCGGAGTGCATCTTCGAGCACGTCTACTTTGCGCGCCCTGACACGCGCTTCCACGGCAAGAGCGTCTACTCGATGCGCTATCAGATGGGCGTCCAGCTCGCCCGCGAGTGCCCGGTCGACGCGGACCTCGTCATTGGCGTGCCTGATTCCGGCCTGCCGCCCGCGGAGGGCTTCGCTCACGAGCTCGGCCTGCCCTTTGGCGAGGGCCTCATCAAGAACCGCTACGTTGCCCGTACCTTCATCCAGCCCACGCAGGAGCTGCGCGAGATGGGCGTCCGCCTCAAGCTCAACGCCCTTGCGGACAACGTCGCCGGCAAGCGCCTCGTCGTCATCGATGACTCGATCGTGCGCGGCACCACGTCCAAGCAGATCGTCCGCATGCTGAAGGACGCCGGCGCCGCCGAGGTCCACATGCGCATCAACTCGCCCGAGGTCATCTGGCCGTGCTTCTACGGCATCGATACGGACACGCAGGACCAGCTCATCTCCGCCCGCAAGGACGTCGATGAGATCTGCGAGTTCATCGGCGCGGACTCCCTCGGCTTCCTTTCTGTCGACGGCCTGCGCGCCTGCGTCCCGTCTCTCGCGGGGTGCGAGGGCTGCGGCGAGGGCTGTTCCGGCTACTGCGAGGCATGCTTCACCGGCTGCTATCCCGTCGAGATCCCCGCGAGCTTCTCGAAGGGCAAGTTCCTCGAGGGCTATAAGCCGCGCAACCTCAGCCGTGCGAGCGAGGCCTCACAGATGGATATCCAGGACGTCGTCAAGAAGGAAATGTAGACAAGCCGCCCTCCCGGCAAGGTGCCGGGTGTGCGATCGAAGGCTCGAGGGTCCCAGGCCCGCGAAAGGACAGACATGAGCAACGAAAAGCACGTGACGTACGAGGACGCCGGCGTCTCCACCGCTGAGGGCGCTCGCGCGGTCGACGCCATCAAGGCGGCCGTGAAGGAGACCAACCGTCCTGAGGTCATCGGTGGCCTCGGCGGCTTTGGCGGCTGCTTCTCCGCAGCTGCGTTCAAGGACATGGAAGACCCCGTGATGGTCTCCGGCACCGATGGCGTGGGCACCAAGCTCGCCATCGCCCAGCTGCTCGATCGCCACGACACCGTGGGCGAGGACCTCGTCGCTATGTGCGTCGATGACGTCGTGCCCATCGGTGCCGAGCCGCTGTTCTTCCTCGACTACGTTGCCATTGGCAAGCTCCGCGCCGAGCACGTCGCCAAGATCGTTAAGGGCATCGCCAACGGCTGCAAGAAGAGTGGCTGCGCCCTCGTTGGCGGCGAGATGGCCGAGCACCCCGGCGTCATGAACCCGGATGACTATGACCTCGCCGGTTTCGTCGTGGGCGTCGTCGACCGACCGAAGATGATTGGTCCCGAGAAGGTCAAGGCCGGCGACGTCATCCTTGGCCTCGCCAGCTCCGGCATCCACTCGAACGGCTACTCGCTCGTCCGCAAGGTTGCCATCGAGGGCAAGACCGTCGAGGAGCTCGAGGCCTACAACGAGGAGCTCGGCGAGTCCGTGGCTGACGCCGTCATGCGCCCGACCACCATCTATGCCGGCCAGCTCATCCGCGCCCTGCATGCCGGCGCGCCCATCCACGCCATGGCCCACATCACCGGCGGCGGCATCACCGAGAACCTCAACCGCGCGCTTCCCGCGGACGTCGACGCCCTGGTCTATCGCGGCGGCGAGGCCGGCCCCGCCTGGAGCATTCCGCCCATCATCGGCTACGTGAGCCGCCTTGCCGGCCTCTCTCTCGACGAGGCCTACAAGACCTTCAACATGGGTGTGGGCATGAGCATCATCTGTGCTCCCGAGGACGTCGACGCCGTGACGGCCGCCCTCAAGGCCGAGGGCCTCGACCCGTTCCTCATGGGCGAGTGCGTCGCCGGTTCCGGCGAGGTCCTCTACCGCGACGACGCCGAGTAGGGGGTAGCATGAGCGATCCCCTCAAGATCGGTGTCCTCATCTCCGGTAGCGGCACGAACCTGCAGGCCATCATCGACCGCATCAATGACGGCAGCCTCAATGCGAGCGTCGAGCTCGTGATATCGAGCCGTCCCGACGCCTACGGCCTCAAGCGCGCCGAGGCGGCGGGCGTCGAAGCCTTCACACTCTCCAAGGAGTTCTACAAGGAGAACGACGATCCTGACGAGTTCATCGCCAGGATGTTCCGCGCGCGTGGCTGCGAGTACATCATCATGGCCGGCTACATGCGTATGGTCCATGCGTCGCTGCTCGACGCCTTCCCCAACCGCGTCGTGAACCTGCATCCGGCGCTCCTGCCGAGCTTCCGTGGTGCGCACGCCATCCAGGACGCGTTCGATCGCGGCGTGAAGGTCACGGGCGTCACGGTGCACTTTGCCAACGAGGAGTACGACAAGGGCCCGATCATCGCGCAGCGCGCGCTGGCGGTTGAGGAGGGCTGGGACGTCGACACCCTCGAGGCCCACATTCACGAGATCGAGCACGAGCTCTATCCCGAGGTCATCGGTTGGCTTGCGGACGGCCGCGTCCACGTGCGCGAGAACAACACCGTGGCGATTGACCCGGCGTAGGGTCCTCCTCGCTGAGGTCACGCCGCCTGTATAGAGTCCTCTTTGCTGCGGCCACGCCGCCCTTGGTTTGAAATAGGTCCCGGCCACTCCTCGCTCGAGGGCGGCCGGGACCTTCTGTTTAACGCTGCGTTTGGCGCTTGGGCGAGCTTTCGTCGAGGGAACCCCGCGCTTTGGCGGGTGGCTGCCGGGTTCGCCCCCTACTTGTGCCTGAGTACCGCGACGGTCTCCGCGTGCTTGGTGTGCGGGAACATATCCACCACGTCAAGCCGCGCCACCTCATAGCCGCCTGCGAGGAACTGCTCGAGGTCACGGCGCTGGGTCACGGGGTTGCAGCTCACATAGACGACGCGCTCTGGTGCGAGCCCCAGCACACCGTTGATGAACGTGGGCGTCGAACCCGCGCGGGGCGGGTCCATGAGGACGACGTCGAAGCCCACGCGGTCGCCACGGGCGACGTCTTTCATGTAGGCGGTCGCGTCCGCGCAGACGAAGCGGCAGCGGTCCTCAAGGTTGTTGCGACGGGCGTTCTTGCGCGCGTCGCCGACGGCGCCGTCCACCTGCTCCACGCCCACGACCTCGAGGCCCTCGACCTGGCGTGCCGCGCACATGCCGATGGTGCCGATGCCGCAGTAAGCGTCGAGCACGCGCATGCCACCCTCGAGCCCGGCTTCCTCGATGGCGAGGGAGTAGAGCACCTCGGTCTGGGCGGGGTTGGTCTGATAGAACGAGGTGGGTCCGATCTCGAACTCGCAGCCGAGGAGTTCGTCGACCATCTTGCCGCCGCCAAAGAGCGGGCGGGACTCGTGGCCGAGGATCGCGTTCGTGCGGCGCTGGTTGACGTTCTGCGCCATCGCCGTGACGAAGGGTGCCCTCGCGCGGACGCGCTGGACGAACTCCCTCTCATGCGCGATGCCCTTGCCGTTGGTGACGACGGTGAGCAGGCACTCGTCGGTCGCGTAGCCCATGCGCACCACGGCATGGCGGAGGAGCCCGCGCCCGCGGTCCTCGTCATAGGCGGGAATGCGCATGTCCTCCGCGGCGCGAGCGACGGCGTTCAGCGCCTCACGTGCGTGCGGGGCCTCGACCAGGCATTTGGCGCATGGGACGATGCGGTGCGTGCCACGCGCGTAGAAGCCCGAGCGCACACGTCCGTGCGGGCCGGGGGCGAAGGGCGTCGCCGCCTTGTGACGATAGCGAACGGGCTTGTTGCCGTCCGCGTCCATGCCGTAGACTTCGAGGCCATCGATGATGTCCGCCGGGAGGATGTCCGAGAAGAGCCCGGCCACGGCCTCGCGCTTGCGCTTGAGCTGGATGGGGTAGGGCACTGCCAGCCACTCGCATCCGCCGCAACTCTTGGCGATTGGGCAGGTGTACGTCTTGAACCCCATGCGTCTCCTCATCTTGCAATTCGCCCTGATGGCGAAGTGGTTACATTCTGGCAAAACGGGAGTGTTACCGTAGCTCCCTAACTTGGGCGCGCCCGCGCCCTCTACGAAAGGATACGACATGGCATACATCCGCAAGGTCGGCGTCATCGGTCAGGGTCACGTGGGCGCGCACGTCGCGAACGCCCTTCTCATGCAGGGTCTTGCGGACGAGCTCTATCTCTGCGACATCAACGAGCAGAAGCTGACGAGCGAGGTCCAGGACTTCACGGACGCCCTGTCGTTCTACCCCCGCAACTGCAAGATTGTCGCCTGCGGCGCCGAGTACGAGAAGCTCGCCGGCTGCGACGTCATCGTGAACGCCGCCGGTGACGTTTCCGCCGCCGCCAAGGACCGCGACGGCGAGCTCTTCATCACCTCCGAGATCGCCCGTACCTTCATCGCTCGCGTTGCCGATGCCGGCTTCAAGGGCGTCTGGGTCTCCATCTCCAACCCCTGCGACGTCATCTGCACCGAGATCTGGCGTCTCTCCGGCTGCGACCCCAAGCGCATCGTGGGCTCCGGCACCGCTCTGGACTCCGGCCGCCTGCGCAACGCCATCTCCAAGCGCGTCGGCCTCGACCAGCACTCCATCAACGCCTATATGCTCGGCGAGCACGGCGCGTCCCAGTTCGCCGCCATGTCCTGCGTGAGCTTCGGCTGCAAGACGCTCGCTGACCTTGCCGCCGAGCAGCCCGAGCGCTTCGGCTTCGACCAGGCCGAGTGCGAGGCCGAGGCCCGTCATGGTGGCTACGTCACCTACGCCGGCAAGCAGTGCACCGAGTACGCGGTCGCCAGCGCCGCCGTCCGTCTCGTCCAGGCCGTCCTTGGCAACGAGCACTACGTGACCTGCTGCTCGACGCTGCTCACCGGCGAGCACGGCGAGGAGGGCATCTTCTCGTCCATCCCGTGCGTCGTGGGCGCGAACGGCGTCGAGGAGACCTTCGAGCTGCCGCTTAACGAGCGCGAGCAGGCCGCCTTCCACGCGAGCTGCGAGCACATCCGCGGCAACATCGCCCAGCTCGGCAGCTGGTGGAACGACGAGGCCCGCGTGTAGCTAGGCGTTCCCGGTGCGTCGCCGTGACGCCCGTGCATGCCTTGCGATAACTGAAGAGATGTGGGTTGCCCGGCAGGCTTGCGTCTGCCGGGCTTTTCTTTTGCGTTGGATTTTGGCGTTGGCGTGGGCCTTGCGGCAAGAGCGCCGCGCCGTTGTGCGTGGGCCTTGCGGTGCGATCGCCGTGCCGTTGTGTGTGCCCCATCATCCGTACCACGCATGACTGCGGGCGGCATTTTGTCCCCAAATATGCATATAAGCTATATTTCCGCAGGTAGATAGCTTCTTTTAGCAAACTTAAACCGGAGCTGTCTATTTGACGCCCTTCGGGGCCACCGTAAATGTAGTTTGACAGCTCCGCGCGATCGGCGCGCAAGCGCTGGGGAGAGGAGCTTGTATGAAATCGAACGGCCACGCGAGCCGCTCGTGGCGTCGCCGTCTGTTTGCGGCAGCCGCTACGGTCATGCTCGCGCTTGGGATTGCGACGCCCACCGCGGCGCTGGCGGAGAACGCCGGCAGCGTGGTTGATAGGGCGCCCGCCCACAGCAAGACCATCACGGACAACAGGGACGGCACGTATGACCTCACGCTGTCCGTGACCGGCGACACCGAGCAGTCCTCGTCCGCCAAGCCGGTGGACGTCGTGTTCGTTGTTGACGTGTCTTCGAGCATGAACGACAAGGTGGACGGCTGGTTCGGCAAGAGCCGCATGAAGGCCGCGCACGATGCCGCTGCCACCCTTGCGAACAGCCTGCTCACCGGCGAGAACGCCAACAAGCAGATTCAGGTCTCCGTCGTGACGTTTGGCACGAACGCCCAGGTTGCCACGGGCTTCACGAGCGACCCGAGCGTCGTTGCCAACGCTGTCCCGGAGAGGGCCAAGGAGAACCAGGGTACGAACTGGGAGGGCGGCCTCAAGCTCGCGAACGCCCAGACGAGTGGCCGCGAGGGTGCCGAGAAGCACATTGTGTTCCTCTCCGACGGCAACCCGACGTACCGCGTGAGCCCCATGGGCTATACGAGGTGGGATGAGGGTGGCTTCTTCCATCCCCAGGTCGACCGCAAGGAAGACGACAATCTTTACGGGCTTGGCAATAGAGACACCAATGACGGCCGTTGCTACGCCGCCGCCAAGGCTGAGGCCAACCGCCGTAACGGCGCCAACATGTTTGTCGTGAGCGTCGCCAAGGACGCCGACAAGATGCAGTCCTTCGCGACTGATACGAACGGCACCTTCCTCGACGGCACCACGGCTGACAACCTCGCCTCTGCGTTCTCTCAGATCGGCCAGGTCATCACCAAGACTGCTGGCTACAAGGACGTCAAGATCGTCGACCAGCTCACGCAGTATGTCGAGGGCACGGCCGCGGACGGCTCCATCGAGAAAGTCCGCTATGCCAAGAACCACGCGGCGTGGGACGACGCTCCTTCCGCTACTACCATCACCATCAACGGCGGCAACCTCAGCTGGGATCTTTCTAAACTCGGTACGCTCGAGAAGGGTGTCACCTACTCCGTGACGTTCACCATTCGTCCCAGTAAGACGGCCAAGGATGAGGTCGCCGCGGCTGGCGAGGCTAAGACCTTCGAGACGAACGTGGATGCCGCGAGCTACGTCCAGTACAAGACCGTCCAGACGCAGACCGGTCAGGGCGGCGGCATCGAGTCCGATGTCAAGACGGCCAGCTTCGCCGTTCCGACGATTACGCTTGCCGCTCCCAAGGCCGTCACTGTTGACGGTGCCAAGAACCTCGCTGGTCAGAAGACGCTCAAGGGCCGCGCCCTTGCTGCCGGCGAGTTTAGCTTCACCATCTCCGCGGCCGATGGCTCCGCCGCCGACACCCCGCTTCCTGCCGAGACGACCGTCTTCAACGAAGCGGACGGCTCGTTCCACTTTGGTAACATCGCGTTCGCCAAGACGGGCACCTACCTCTATGACGTGGCCGAGGACACCTCCGCGCTCCCGGAGGGCGTCAAGCCCGTGACCCAGGGTGCCGAGCGCGTTAAGGTCGACGTCACCGTGAACGAGGCTGGCGAACTCGTCGCCAGCGTCACGGCTCCCGAGGGCGGTCTCTCCTTCGTGAACGAGTACGGCACGAACAACGCCACGGTTTCCCTGTACGGCCACAAGTCCATCGATGCCGCCCCCGGCCTCACCGCCCCGGCGCTCAATGGTGATGACTACCAGTTCACCCTCACCGCCAAGACTGTCGGCGCCCCCATGCCCGCCAACCAGACCGAGGCGGTCGTCTCCAACGACGCCGCCGGCGACTTCCACTTCAGTGACATCACCTTCACCAAGGATGTCCTCGGCAACGAAATGAGCAAGACGTTCGAGTACACCGTTACCGAGAGCGGCTCCAAGCCCGGCGTTACTAACGCCGAGCCCCACACCGTCAAGGTCACCGTCACCGATGACGGCGAGGGCAAACTCACCGCAACCACCGAGGGCGACCTCAACTTCGTGAACAAATACTCCGCCAAGGACGTCTACTTCAACGTGTTGCAGAACGTCTCCGTCACGAAGAAGCTCGATGGCCGTGACCTCAATCGGGGCGAGTTCAACTTCGAGCTCGTCGAGGGCAATCAGGTCGTCGACACCGCCACCAACGGGGCCGATGGCTCCGTGGTCTTTAAGGCCCAGCAGCACTACACCGAGCCCGGCACGCACGTCTACACGGTTCGCGAGGTCCAGGGCGACGTCGCCGGCGTCAGCTATGACGCGAATACCTACACGGTTACCGTGAACGTCAAGGACAACGGCGAGGGCCAGCTTGTCGCGAGCACCGAGGGCGCGAGCGAGATCGTGTTCAACAACACCTATGCCGCCGCTCCCGCAACCGTGAACCTTACGGCCACGAAGGTCCTCGAGGGCGCCGATCTCTCCGATGGCCAGTTCACCTTCGATCTCCTCAACAATGGTGACGTCATGGACCGTGCCACCAACGACGCCAAGGGCAACGTCGCCTTCCGCGAGCTCACCCTCAAGCAGGCCGGCACCTACACCTTCACCATGCGTGAGGTTGCGGGCGACGTCGAGGGCATGACCTACGACACCGCCGAGCACACGATCAAGGTTTCGGTCGCCGACAACGACGGCAATGGTCAGCTCGAGGCCACCGTCGAGGGCAATAACCCGACCTTCACCAACAGCTACACCGCTCCCGCCGCTAAGCCTAGCGAGCCCGAGCAGCCCGCGAAGCAGCTTCCCCAGACGGGTGACACCAACAACGCGACGCTCCCCATCGTGTTCGCCGTCGCCGCCGTTGTCTGCATTGTTGCTGGCGTGACCGTGAGCCGCAAGAGGAAGTAACCTCGAAGCTCGCAAATAGCGTTTGAGCCACGAGCCCGGTAGGCATTTCGCCTGCCGGGCTCTCATTTTGCGCTGAGTTGAGCCTCATAAATCGAGGGATAGCGAAGGTGAGCAGCCAATCGAGTCGCGGGTGCGTAGCGCTTGTCCAAGCATCATCTCGCGATGGGCCGCGACGCGCTTGTTCACGATGTCGCGAGACCGCAACGCCCGATACTCTGCAATCTATAAATAGGCATGTCGCGCATTGTGAGCATGCGTTCATGCGGCAGGAAAAAGCGGGTACCCGGGCTATCACTCCCTAAATATGCATATAAGCGATATTTTGCCTGGTTACGCGCGGATATACCTAATTTTGACTGAGGGGATGCCCTTCTTTCTTTCTCATAACGCATGAGCATGAGTAGCGCGACGCAGGCATCCGCCACCTAATGGGTGAGAGGAGCCTTAAATGAAGATGAACAAACCACGCCTCGCTGTGGGATGCGGTCGCGTGGCCGCAGCCGTGGTCGCGGCTGGCCTTGCAGCCTCTCTCGGCGTGCTCGCGCCTTCCGTCGCCGTTGCTGATGAGGCGGCCGCGACTACGCTCGAGGCGACCACGCAGCAGGATCCTGCCACCCAGGCCGCCGATGAACCTGAGGCTGACACGGATGTCGTCGCCACTGCGCCCGTCGCGCCTGCAACGGAGGACGCCGCTGACGATCAGCCCGCCGCAGGTGCGGAGACGCCGGTCGCCAACCCCGTTGCCATGATTGACAAGACTGGCTACGCGACCCTGGATGGCGCCCTCGCCGCCGCCAAGGATGGTGACGTCATCGAGCTCAAGCGCGACGCGGAGACCGAGAAGGGCTTCGGCATCAATGGCATCGCCCTCACGGTCAACGGTAATGGCCACGTCATCACCGCCAACAAGCGCGGCGTGTATGTCCTCAAGGACGGCAAGCCTGCGTCGCTCACCTTCAACGATGTCAAGCTCAACATGGCTCCCGTGGAGGGCACCGCCGTGGCGGCTGGCAACGAGGCGAATTGGGCTGCTGTCATCCTCAACTACGGCTGCGAACTCGTCTTCAACAACTCCACCGTTACCCTCTCGCCGGCGGGCAACTTGAACACCGCCGTCCATTTTCACAGCGGTAGGCTGACGCTCAACAACTCGAAGATGTCCGTGAAGGGATTCTCGATCAACGGCTTCTGCACCGACAGCGCGTCGACGACGACCTATACGACGGAGATCAACGTCCTGGGCGACTCCGAGCTCGAGGTCTCGGGCAACGGGAGGGGTATCACCTCGGCGATCCAGGTCACGGTCGATGGCTCTAGGCTCACGAATTCCAAAAACCGCGGTAACGGCTCGAACGGCGCGGATTACATCGTGCGTAACGGTTCCGTCGCGGACGTGAGCAGCAACGGCAGCCATGGCATGTCCGCTCGCAACGTCACCATCGCCGGCTCCTCCACGGTCACCTGCAACGACAACGGGTATGCGGGCGTCCATTTCACCGGGAACCTGGATATCGATGGCACGTCGAGCCTGACGGTCGACCGCAACGCCCGAAAGGGTGGCGGCGGCCTCCGCGCGATGTCGCCTTCCGCCAGGGGCCACGTCGCCAAGGGTGCGGTGGTCGAGGTCTGCGACAACCAGCGCAACGGCCTCGAGAACAAGGGCACCTTCACGTTCGACGAGGGCTCCAAGCTCACCATCATGGGCAACCACGAGACGGGCAACGGCGGCGGCGTCTACAACTACGCCACCGGCACGCTCACGCTTCCCTCCGATGCCCGCATCTACAACAACCATGCCGACAAGTCCGGCGACGATATCTGCAGCATGGGCTCCATCAGCTTTGGTGCCACGGGCGCCGACTGGGTTCTCGATGACTGCAACCACGCAATCGACGGCTGGTACGTCGACGCCGCGGATGCCCGCTGGTCTGCGCATGGCGAGACCAAGCACGTTGTGCTCACCCAGCAGCGCGGCACGATCAAGGGTGCCATCGCCCTCAAGGCCGCCCATGGCCTCGTGAACGTTGACTACAAGTTCGTTGGCGATGCTCCCGAGGGCGCCAAGGTTCCCGATGCCGATGCTGACCTTGAGCTCGGTGCCGCCTACGCGGCCAAGGCTTCGGAGTCCGTCGATGGCTACACCTTCGATGGCTGGTACACCGACGAGGCCTGCACCGCCAAGTGGAATGACGGTGACGCCCTGCCCGGCTCCATGACGCTCTACGGCAAGTGGACTAAGAACCCCGCGGCCCCGACAACCCCGGATGCGGGCAACAAGACGCCTGACAAGAAGCTGCCCCAGACCGGCGACACGACGTCTGCGGCACTCCCGGCCCTTCTCGCAGGCGGCTCTCTCGCCGCACTTGGCGCGGGTATCGCGCTGCGCCACCGCGAGCACTAGAGATCTTGTGGCCGTCGCCTGGATATGTGGGCGACGGCCTTTTTCAACGAGCAGAGATTGGATGGAAGCGAGATGACAAAGAGGGCCAAAGTGAGTGCCGCCGCGGGCGTGCGTCTCAATGAGCGTGAGCTGGCGATCCTCAAGCGAATTGCGCATGGCGACGGGACGCATGTCCTGAGCATCAACGGGCTGGCTCGCGACTTCTCGTGCAGCGAGGGGACCGTCAGGAACTCCATCCACTCTCTTGAGGGCAAGGACCTCGTCTCGGTTCGGGCACGGTATCTGCGCAACGGCGGCCAGCTCGAAAACGAGTACCAACTCACGAGTGAGGGCGAGCGCGTTGTGAAGGTGGACTCCGAGTTGGATTGAACGTTTGGCCGACACATGGGCGCCCTTTATAGATGTCCGCTACCGCTGCTACGCTGCGTTAAGTATCGTAAGGATAGCGAGTGGGTCCGTAAGCGAAGTGCCTGCTTGTTAGTGCGGTTTAGAGGCTCATTCAAAAAGTGCGGGGGGGGGGCGTCGCTGGCCAAAGGCCTTGCGCTCCCCGAAGCAAGCCGGTCCTCAGCACCAACGAGAGGCTGGTGAGTACCGATGAGCCAAAAAAGTTACAAAGAAGATGAACTGATGTACAGGGTCGGGCGAACCTTTGCTGAGGCTCGCGCCGAGGCGAACCTCACGCAGGGGGAGGTTGCCAAGATTTGCGGCATCCATCAGTCCAGCCTGAGCCGGCTCGAGCAAGGCAATGGCAACGCAACCATCGCCACGCTCGAGTCCGTTGCCAATGCCCTCGGCTGCCGCATCGAGGTGAGGTTGACCCACCCGACGGTTCACAAGGAGTAGGGCCGCTCATTGTCGGGTACTCCTGCGACGGAGATGCCGTTGTTTGTGCCATTCGCCACGCCTCACGCCCCGCTCGCCAGACACGCTGGCGGGTGGGGCTTTTTTGTCCAGATGTTTGGGTACGGTAAATCCAACGAATGCCGTGGCGTGCGTATGGGCACCCCGACGCCCATCCAGCCAACGGTCAGGGTGGGTCGCGTGCGGCGATTTTCCCTCTCCGTTGGGCCACGTGGACCTCAACGGAGGGAGTCATCATGAGCGAGAAGATCAGGAACGTTGCCCTCGTGGGCCAAGGTGGCGTGGGCAAGACCATGCTCGCGGAGGCCATGCTTCACCTTTCAGGCGTCACCAGCCGCCTGGGTGGCCACAAGGGCACCAAGCCCACGCTCGACTACGATCCAGAGGAAGAGAAGCGCTCCTTCTCGATCAAGCTCGCCATGGCGCCCGTCTCTTGGGGCGGCGCTCGCCTGAACGTCATTGACGCCCCCTGCTATCCGGACTTCATCGGTGACGCGTACGCTGCCATGTCCGCCGTCGAGACGGCTATCTTCGTCGTCGACGCCGCCGGAGACCCGGGTGCCGTTACCACCCGCCTGTGGTATGCCGCCGAGGACCTCTCCCTCGCCCGCGCCGTCTTCGTCAACCGCATCGACCGCTCCGAGGCCAAGTACGACGCCACGCTTGCCGCGCTCCAGGAGCGCTTTGGCCAGCGCCTCGGTGCCGTCACGCTGCCGTGGGGTGTTGGCGAGGATTTCAAGGGCGTCATCGACGTCATCCGCATGAAGGCTCGTCACCTTGATGACACGGGCAAGCCCGTCGAGTGCGATATCCCCGCGGAGTACGCGGACGCCGCCGAGGAGGCTCGCGCCCACCTGTGCGAGCTTGTCGTCGAGGCGGATGACGAGCTCATGCTCAAGTACCTCGAGGGCGACGGCCAGCTTACCCAGGAGGAGCTCGAGGGTCTGCTCGCCAAGGCCATTGCGGAGCGCATCTTCGTACCCGTCTTCGCCGGCTCTTGCACCGCCGAGGAAGGTGTCACGAGCCTGATGGATGACATCGCGACCTACTTCCCGAGCGCGAGCGACTTCGGCTCCGTGCCCCTGGTGAACGGTGACTACCTCGACATCGACGAGGGTGATGACCGTCCGGTCGCCTTCGTCTTCAAGGTCCTGAATGACCCACAGAACGGCCGCCTTGCCCTGGCGAAGGTGCTCGCCGGCACGGTCAAGCCGGGCCTCGAGCTCATCTGCGCTCGCACCCGCAAGCCCGAGCGTCTGGCCCACATCTATCGCATGGTTGGCCGCGACATGTCCGAGGTTCCGTCTGCCGCCGCAGGCGACATCGTCGTCGTGCCGAAGATCGCCGCCATGGCCGGTGACACCCTCTCCGTCACGGGTAAGGTCGAGGCTGCGGCCTTCCGCTTCCCCAACTCCCTCTATCGGGTCGCCATCGAGCCGGACAAGCGCGGCACGGAGGACAAGCTCTACAGCTTCCTCGAGAAGAGCTGCGACGCGGACCCGACGATGTCCGTCTCCCGCAACGAGGACACCGGCCAGACCGTCATCTCCGCCATCGGAGAAGCCCAGGTCTCCGTCCTGCTCGATCGCATGGCCGCCCGTGCGGGCGTCACGGCCCACATCGTGCCGATGCGCGTGCCCTATCGCGAGACCATCCGCCGCACCGCGAGCGCCCAGGGTCGCCACAAGAAGCAGACTGGTGGCGCCGGTCAGTACGGTGATTGCTGGCTGCGCCTCGAGCCCAATCCGGGCGCGGGCTACGAGTTCGTTGACGAGGTCGTCGGTGGCCGCATTCCCAAGGGGCTCATCCCCGCGGTCGACAAGGGAGTCCAGGAGACCATGCGCGAGGGTGTCGTCGCCGGTTACCCGATGATCGACGTGCGCGTCGCTTGCTATGACGGCAGCTATCACTCCGTTGACTCGAACGAGATGGCCTTCAAGTCCGCCGCTCGTCTCGGCTTCCTGAAGGCTGCGGAGCAGGCGGAGCCCGTCGTGCTCGAGCCCATGGCCAAGCTCATGGTGACCGTTCCGGAGGACTACGCGGGCTCCATCATGGGTGACGTCTCGGCATCTCGCGGGCGCGTCGAGGGCATGGAGGCCGGCGAGCGCGGCACCACTGTCATCCAGGCCCGTGTTCCGTATGCGGAGGTCGTGGATTACGCCACGCGCCTGCGTTCGCTCTCTCGCGGCACGGGCGAGTTCACGCTCGAGATCGATGGCTACGAGCAGGTTCCGTATGACGTCCAGGCAAAGCTCGCGGAGGAGTGGCAGAATCGCCGCAACGCTGGTAGGTAGTCCCTAGCTTCCAGGGGGCGCTGTGTAAGGCGAGGTCGTAACGGGGGTTGCGGCCTCGCCTTTTGTTAGCAGATGCGATGCGCTGGCTGCACGTTGTCCGCCGTAACGGGGGTTGCGGCCTCGCCTTTTGTTAGGGGTTGGCCATGCTCCAAGCATAAGTGCCCAAGCTGGGTATACTAAAAGGACTGTGCCGGCCGTTGCCGGTATAAGTGCCGGGACGGACCCGGCACCTGCCGGAGGCGTCCGGCGAATTAAGAGCGAGGAGCCCATGAACGCCAAGAGTGATACCGGAGACTGCCACAGTAGCAGTTCCCTTTCCTGCCAAACCTCCAGCTTGAGGGAGGTGGGATCATGGGCGTAGCACTCAGCATCATCCTCACGCTGCTTCTCACGCTCGCGAATGGTTATTTCTCCATGTCAGAGGCGGCGCTCGTTGCCGCGAAGCGTGCCGTGTTGGAGCATGACGCTGACGAGGGGGACCGTAAGGCGAAAGTGGCGCTCGAGCTTTCGGGCGATTCCAGCCAGTTCCTCGCGGCAATCCAGGTCGCCATCACACTCGTGGGGTTCTTCTCCGCGATGGTCGCCTCCACCACGCTGTCTGATCCGCTGGCGTCGTGGCTCATCTCCCTCGGCGCGCCCGCTGCCCCCACGAAGGCCATCGCGCCGATCGTCATCACGGTGATCGTCTCCTATGTCTCCGTCGTGATGGGCGAGCTCGTTCCCAAGCGCATCGCGCTCGCGAACGCGGAGGAGGTCTCGAAGAGCGTCGCGCCCTTCCTGCGCACGTTCTCCAAGGTGGTCGCACCCCTCGTGTGGCTCACCGCCAAGTCCTCGGACGGCCTCTCCAAGATCTTGGGCATCAAGTCCGCCGACGACCGCCAGGATGTCTCCGAAGAGGAGATTCGCTATATGGTGACCGACACCGACGATCTCTCTGACAAAGAGAAGTCGATGATCCACGAGATTTTCGACCTCGGCGACACCATCGCCCGCGAGGTCATGGTCCCGCGCGTTGACCTCACTGCCGTCGAGGACACCGAGACCCTGTCTGACGTCCTCAGGCTTATGCGCCGCACCGGCTATTCCCGCATTCCCGTCTACCATGAGGATGTCGACCGCATCGTGGGCATCGCCCACATCAAGGACCTTCTCGCGCCCATCGTCGACAAGGACGAGGCGGACCGCGCCGTGGGCGCCTACGTCCGCGCCCCGATCTTCGTGCCGGACACGAAGGACATCATCCCGCTTCTCTCGGAGATGCAGAGCAGCCATGACCAGATGGCCATCGTCGTGGACGAGTACGGCGGAACCGCCGGCGTCATCACGATCGAGGACATCGTCGAGGAGGTCGTGGGCGAGATCGAGGACGAGTTCGACCCGGACAACAAGTACCTCACGCGCCTCTCCGAGCGAGAGTGGCTGGTTGACGGTCGCTTCTCGATCGATGACGCGCGTGACCTGGGCTGGCCCATCCCTGACTCGGACGAGTTCGAGACCGTTGCCGGCTTCGTGCTCGACCTCGCGGATTCCGTGCCCAGCCCCGGTGAGGTCTTCACTGTCGACGGCTATACCTTCCGCGTCCAGTCCCTGCGCGGCCGCCGCATCGCGCTTCTCCGTGTGACCGCGCCGGAGACCCCTGCCGAGGACGACGAGGAAGAGGCCGGGGAGGACTAGCCTTGGCGCTCTGGGGCCCGCGGCCGTCCGGTGTGCCACCAAGGTCCTCCGCCGTTCGCGGATGCATAGAATCGGCAAGCAAACGCATACGTCTGTGACCTGCGAATTTATGGGGATTCTTCATTAACGCTTCATAAAACGGGTGCCGTTCGCCAGCGGGCGGGCGGCGCCTTGCATATTTAAGATAAAATAGCCCTCTGATGTCGCACGTGGGCATCAAAGCTTGCGGCCGGATGCTGCAGCGTCGGGGTATTGAACACCAAACACGACCACGCCTCGATCATACGCAGGGATGCTGTTCTTTCGAGCTCCCCCGAGGCGGAGGACGCGCTTGGCAAAACGCGTGAATAAGACGAGGCGCTTTAGGGTTGTGCCGCTCACGGTGACGTTGGGCGTCGCAATCATGGTGGCCGTCGTCTTTGCCGTCACTCACGTTGGCCCCGCCCGCGCGGCGATTGGCACTGATGACGTGGCGGCCATCGGAGTCGGCGACCTGTCCTCGACGGCGCAGCTCTCCAGCGATGCCGCGGGCAAGTTCGCTGAGGCGGAGACTCCCGCCACCACCACTGATCTCACCAGCTCTTCCACTCGTACCGGCTATGTGGTCAAGACCATTGGCCCTTCTGAGGCCGGATCTGTCTCCGCCGGCGTCGCCATGGACGGTGACAACGTCGTCGTCACCCGCGACGAAGGCTGGCAGCAGGGCACCGCTTCTGCATACACGCTCGCCTGCAACGATGGCTATGACGCCACGGCCTCCGGCACCAAGCTTACCGAGACCAGCATGACCGTCGCCGTCCCCTCCAGCCGCTCCGATCTTCTCGGCCGCACGGTCGAGATCTATTACAACGGCATGACCGTCACCGCCAAGGTCACCGATACGGGCGGCTTCGCTCCTCTCGGTCGTGATCTTGACCTCGCAGGTGGCGTTTGGCGCGCTTTTGGCGCAACCTCCACGGATAACTGGGGCGTTCGCACCGTCAGCTATCGTTTCCTGTAGGGGAGATGACGCCAGGGCTCTTTCTGCCCGTCGGCCTCACAAGAGTCATTAATCCGTGCCATCCGCCTGACGCCGTCGGGCGGATGTCTTTTTATCGGCTACCATTGCAGCATGGGCGCGCCGCAGGGGCGCGACAACGGAGGGAACCAAAGCATGGCTCAGCTCATCGAAATCAAGCGCGTTGCGGTTTCGCCGCAGCACTTCACGGCCCGCGTGCGCATCGCCAACGGTGGACCGCTCACCACGGACGAGGACCTGATCGGCACCACCCACGTCTATAACCTCCTGCCGGAGATCATCAATCACGCGTGCCTTGGTGACGCGGGGGAGACCTTCAAGGAGGCCATGGGTGCCACCGAGGTCGCCCACCTGCTTGAGCACGTGACCATCGAGCTCATCGCTCGCACCGGCCT
The DNA here is from genome assembly GCF_039062465.1 of Collinsella sp. 1033st1_E11_1033SCRN_220408. Lineage (NCBI taxonomy): Bacteria > Bacillati > Actinomycetota > Coriobacteriia > Coriobacteriales > Coriobacteriaceae > Collinsella > Collinsella sp. 1033st1_E11_1033SCRN_220408. Next base: position 288,513 of record NZ_JBCLNF010000002.1, on the reverse strand, counting down.
CGCCGGCGACATCTCGTGCGGCCGCACCTGGGAGGTCACGGGCGAGCCTCGCACCTATGACGTGCAGCTTTCCTGTCCGGATGACGTCCTCGTTGCCTCCGCTCTTTCGAGTGCGGCGTGGATCTTGCAGTGGGCCTATGCGGGCGCGGTTGACCCCAAGCCTGACATTGAGGCCATCGTCTCCGGCATTCGTGAGCTCGTGGAGCATGCCGAGGAGATCGCCAGCCGCGAAGCCGCGGAGGATGCCGCCGCCAAGGAGGCCGCTGAGCCCGAGGGCGTTGCCGATCAAGAGGGCGATTGTGCTGATACCGCGTCTACCGAGAACGAGGAAGCATAACCGCCTGCGTGGGTATAATCGCCTAGAACGACCGAATAGCCGTGCGTCCGCGTGTGCGGAGCGCCTAAGGAGGCAACAATGAGCAAGGGTGCAGTTGGATTTGTCCTTGGCAGCGTCTTTGGTGCTGCGGTGGGTGCCGCTGCCGGCATGATGCTGGCTCCGCGCTCCGGCGCAGAGAGCCGCGCCATGGCTGCGGATGCCATGAATGACGCGTGGGATGCCGCCGCTGACGCTTACGAGAAGGGCGGCAACGCCGTCGCCGATCGCCTGAACAACATTCGTCCGTCCGTCGATGCCACGACCGACGAGCTCCGTGCCAAGATCGATCTTGCCCGCGAGCGCATGGATCAGCTCCGCAACACCATCTCTGACAACGTCGCCGTCGCCGCTGACAACGTGACCGCCGCCGTCTCTGATGTCGCCGAGAAGGTTGGCGCCGCCGTTCCTCAGGCTCCCGCTGCCGAGGCCGCGGACGTCCACGTCGAGGACGCCGCCGAGGATGCTGAGGGCACCGAGGAGTAGGCCTCGGTCATAGAAGTAAGAAGACACGGGGCGCCGGCGGTCAACCGCGGGCGCCCCGTCGCGTGCTTGGGCTCAGGCGCGCCCATAGATAGCCGGGGGTATTGATGGCAAAGCAGATGATGGCCAAGCTCGTTGGCTCACGCGTCTACGTGCGCGGAAAGCAGACCAAGAAGCAGAAGAAGAACGATTTGCCAGCTGATCCCAAGAAGATTGGCAAGGTGCACAACCTCGTCTTCTCCGCGGATAGCCGCGTCGTTGTTGGCGTGATGCTCAAGCGCCCGGACATCGCGGGCATGGTCAAGCAGGACGACCGCTTCATTCCGCTTGACGCGCTCAAGTTCGTCGACGCGGGCGTCATCTGCCGTGGCGAGAAGGATGATTTCGACAAGGACGCCTGCAAGCGCCTGAGCCTCGACCTCGACCATTGCATCATCTGGGGTGGTGCGGACGTCTACTGCGAGTCCGGAAAGTTCCTCGGCTATGTCATGGACGCCAGCGTCGACGTGGAGACGGGCGAGGTCGATTGCTTCTGCGCCCAGGAGGGCTCCACGGCATCTTCGCTCGTGGGCACCTTTGACATCCCGGCGGCGTGGGTTGTCCGCTATGACCGTGGGCGCATGATTGTGAAGGACCAGGCTGCGAAAATCGAGCTTTCCGGTGGCCTCGCCGGCAAGGCGGGCGAGGGGTATGCGGTCGCCAAGGAGGGTGCGAAGCAGGCTGCTTCCAAGGCCGGAGCCGCCGCTTCGGTCGCCGTCGACAAGGGAAGCCATGGGCTTGGCAGGGTGATTGGCAAGGCCAAGGTTGGCGTTCAGCATGCGGTGGAGGACTTCCAGGAGGCTTCCGGTGCGGACGGCGCGGCGCAGGCCGGCAAGGCTGCGGCAAACACGGCTGCAGGAGATGCTTCGGCAGCCGCCGGAAATAGGGTAGCGCACGCCACGCCCACGTCCGATAATGGTCAGAAGGCTGCTCGCGTCGTTGGGGAGCAGCTTGGCAAGACCAAGGGCATGTTTTCCGGCTTTCTGCGCGAGTTCAAGGACGCGAGCAAGTAACGGCGTGCCCGCATTCCCGAACGAACGGAAACGACATGTCCTATGACCAGAATCCCTACGGCGATCAGCGCCGCGGCGACGACCGGCGTCGCGCTCGCGACTCGCGCGCCGGTGGTTATGACTCGTATCAGCGCGCCGGTGGTGAAGGCTACCGTGGCCAGCGTCCTGCCGGCGGCCACCGTGGCCAGAGGCCTTCCTCTGATGCCTATGGCAGGACGGGGAACCACGGGGCTGGCGCCGGCGCTCGTGGCTACGCTGGTGACCCTCGTCTCTCGCGCGGTTACGCCGCCGGCTCTCGCTCCTCTCGCGAAGACGCGTATGCCCGCGACCGCCGAGCCGGAGGCTATTCATCGGGTGTGACCTCTTCGCGTACGGGTGGTTCTTCTCGTAAGCGGAGCGCGTCTCAAGACGGGCGGCCTGCGGCGTCTCGCCAGCCTGGCCGCTATCAGGATGCCCCGCAGCTGGGTGGCGGGGATCGCCGCCGTGCGTCTGGCTCGTATGCGCGCCAGGGCGCTGGCAACCGCTATTCCACGCCGGCAGGCGGGCGCTCGAGCTCGCGCGGTCATGGCCAGGCGGGCCGCCGGTCCGCGAGCGGCCGCGGCGGCGCACCCAAGATCGGGATGCCCAGGCTTACTACCAGCGCGTTTAGCGCCCATAGCCGCGGCGGTATGCCCGCCGGTGGCGGGCGTCGCGTTGACTTCGCCGGTGCCCGCCCTGCAATCATCGGCATTGCCTGCGTTGCCATCTTTGCGATCGTCGGCATCCTTTTGTGGTCGAATCGCAAGGTCGACATCAAGCTCAACGGCGAGGACTTTAGCGTCCGCGTGAACAGCACGTGCGAGCAGGTCATCTCTGCCGCCGAGCTCTCGCCCAAGGCGGGCAACCTCGTCTCGGTCTCTGGCAAGAACCTGGAGGACGGCGCTGGCTATGCCTTCACGGCGACCCTTGGGGGCAACGAGCTCTCCTCTGAAGACGCCGCGGCGTATCGCGTGGCCGGTGGCGACGAGCTTGAGATTGCTGATGGCGGGGACCGCATGGAGGATTATGACGTCGAGGTGATGCAGGAGAGCCCGCAGCTCGAGATGGGCGGTGACGCCTGGGGCAACATCACCTATATCTCCCAGTGGCCGAAGCCCGGCTCGTACGAGATGCGTACCGGTAAGCGCTCGGGCGAGAAGGCCCGCGGCGACACGCTCGAGGAGACTCAGAACGCCATCATCACCGTGCACCAGATTGCGCCCGATGACGGCAGGAAGCTCGTTGCCCTCACCTTCGACGATGGTCCCGCGGAGAAATACACCGAGGCCTACCTCGACATTCTTGACAAGTACAACATTCACGCCACGTTCTATAACCTTGGCCAGAACATCGAGGCGTATCCGGATATCGCCAAGAAGGTCATCGATCAGGGCAGTGAGATCCAGAGCCACACCTACCAGCACGCACAACTTACCAAGCTCGATGCCTCGGCGTTGCAGAGCGAGTTCTCAAGCGCCTTCCAGGATATTAAAGACAACGCTGGTGCCGATACCACGGCGTTCCGTCCGCCTTATGGCGACTTCAACGAGAATGCATGGCTCAACTCGGGTGGTCTCGCTAGCGTGAGCGTGCTGTGGAACCAGGACTCGCTTGACTGGAAGCGTCCCGGCGCGGATGCGATCGTCCAGAACTCCCTCAAGGGCATTACCTCGGGAAGCATCATCCTCATGCATGATGGCGGCGGCAACCGCGACCAGGACGTCGAGGCGCTCCCGACTATCATCGAGACCCTCCAGGGGGAGGGCTATGAGTTCGTTACCGTGACGGAGCTCATGAAGAGCGACAGCTCCATTCCCGAGGACATCGCGTCCGGTAACGCGACGATGCCGGAGGGCTGCGTCTGGCCCACGGAGATCAAGGGCAATGACGACGATGCGACGACTGCCGCCACCACCGCGGCGGCAAGCGGAGACGGCTCGGGCGAGGACTAGGAGCTGTCGGTGCTCGGGCGGCTTGGACGCGTGCCGGGCGGATGCGACGGCGTGCGGAGGAGCTGTATGTGGGCGTGCCTGACTGGGAACGAGCCGCTCACGGGTGTGCCTGGCAGCAGCTTTTTTGGGCAAGGTAGTCGCCCCTTACCCTCAGCTGACGTTTTGCGTGTACAATTGGCGGCGCTAGGGCCTCGATGGCCCGGCGCCGCCGGCTTAGTTTCGGCGGTGGTGTGGCATGTTCGCCGCGCCTCTATCCAAAGAGAAGGGTCATTGATGAAACCTCGACCTGTGAGTCGATGACCCCGTGTGACGTGCTTCAAACGGACGCGCCGCATGGGATGTCCGAGCCTCGGCGCCGTCGCCTGAGAGCGTCTCGCGCGGGTGGCTAAGGTTGCGATCGCTTTGGTCGCAAGCGCGAAGGAGCACAAATGATTTATCTGTCCCAGCTTCTGGGAAATCCAGTTCTTGACGCCAACGGCGAGAAGATTGGCGTCGTCAATGACCTCGGCATCGCCACGCGCGAGGTCTTTCCCCGCGTTACCTCGCTCGCATTCCGCGGCCCCGGCAAGACGCCGTTCATGATTTCGTGGCGCAAGTACGTCGACTCCTTCGATGACGGCGAGGTTAGGCTCGCGGTTCCCGCGACGGATATCCGCTTCTCCTACCTGCAGCCGGACGAGGTCCTCATCGCGCGTGACCTCCTCAACAAGCAGATCGTCGACACGCGCGGCATGCGCGTCGTCCGCGTGAATGACCTCAAGCTCTCCGATACTAGCCAGAGCCAGCTGCGCCTCCTTGGTGCCGAGGTGGGCGCTCGTGGCATCCTCCGCGCGCTGTCTCCCGCCCTCGAGCGCCTGGCCGTTCGCGCTGCCCACGCTTTTGGTGATGAGATTCCCGAGAAGATCATCGCGTGGAACTACATGGACCTCATCGATCGAGACCTTTCGAGCGTGAAGCTCTCCGTCTCGCACCAGACGCTCGATGACCTGCATCCCGCTGACGTCGCGGACATCATCGAGCAGCTCGACCCGCGCCTGCGTGGTCAGGTCTTCGCCCAGCTGGACGACGCCCAGGCCGCCGAGGCAATCGCGGAGCTCGATGACGACGAGATGGCTGCGAGGATCATGGACAACATGGAAGACGCCGACGCGTCGCGCATGCTGTCCGAGATGGACCCAGACGACGCCGCCGAGCTCGTGGGAGAGCTCGACTATGAGCGCGCCGAGAAGCTCCTGCGCCTCATGGGCATCAAGGAGCAGCGCGCCATTCGACAGCTGCTGGGCTATAAGGACGACACCGCGGGTCGAATCATGACCTCGGAGTTCGTTGCCTTGCCGCGCGATACCACCGTCGCCGAGGTCGTCGACCGCATGCGTGCGCTCCCGGAGGACTTCGAGCCCGTCAACTACATCTACGTGACCGATGACGAGGAAAAACTCGCCGGGGTTGTCCCCGTGCGCCGCCTGTTCGTCTCGCAGCCCGAGGACACCATTGGCAAGCTTGCCAGTGACGACGCGGTTCTCACCGCCAGGCCGGATGACGACCAGGAGGACGTCGCCGAGGACATCGCCAAGTACAACCTGCTTGCTATGCCCGTCGTCGATGAGAACAGCGGCAAGATTCTCGGCATCGTCACGGTCGATGACGCGCTCGACGTTCTCGAGGAAGAGCACGAGGAGGACCTGCGCATTGCGGGTGGCTCGACCAACACCTCTGATTCCGGCGAGAGTTCGGGCGAGTTCCTGCGCTTCCTCCGCAACCAGATGTGGTTCTTCTTCTGGGCGATTGCCGGCCTTGCACTCGCACTTCTTCTCGGCCCGGAGATTGGCATTGCCGTCTCTGTGGGTGCGCCCGTCGCGCTCGTTGCAGCTAGCGAGATGATTCGCTATGTGACCGGCTTCTTCATCGAGTATGACGAGGACGACGAGGACGCGCCGTCCATCGGCGGCTTCGCCGTCAAGGGTCTCGCGATCGGTGTGGTTTGGGCCGCCATCGTTCTTCTCGTCATCGTGGGCGTGAACGGCGTTCTCTCGACCGCGAGCGAGGGTCTTGGTGCCGTTGTGTTTGAGCTGCTTCGCGGCTTCGAGGCGGCTGCGGTCGTGATTGTGCTGAGCTTCGCCACGGCGCCCGCGTACCTCAAGTTCCTCCGTCAGCGCGATGCCAATGGCGCGGATACGAGTGGCCTTGCTCTCCAGATCGCTGCTCTGGCGATCGCCCTCGTCGTGTTCGTTGTGGTGGCCTTCCTGCTGACCACGCCCATCATGGGGTAGCGCGTATGGCGAACCAACGTGACTGCATAGGGGGAGATGCCGCGTGAGGTCCTTTAAAGCGTGGCGTAACCTTCGGGGTGTCCGAGCCGTGGGCGCCGACACCTCCACCACCTCGCCCATCCGCAAGCCGCTTAAGGCAGCGCTCGTTCTCGGCGCGATGGGACCGGGTCTCTTGACCGCCCTCGCCGGCATGGACGCCGGCGGCGTGGCGACCTTCTCAAACGCCGGCGCCGTCTTTGGCTATGAGCAGCTATGGAGTATCCCTGTGATGTGCTTCCTGCTCATCGTCGTGCAGGAGACCGCCGCGCGCATGGGCTGCGTCACGGGCAAGGGCTTTGCGGCGCTCATTCGCGAGCAGTATGGCGTGCGCCTTTCTGCGTTCGCGATGCTGGCGCTTATCGTCTCCAACACGGCCGTTACGCTGTCTGAGTTCGCGGGTATTGCCTCCGGTATGCAGTTGTTTGGTGTTCCGCCCATCGTGAGCGTGCCCATTGCTGCCATCGCAGTGTGGCTCTTGGGCATGAGCGGGTCCTACAAGCGCATCGAGAAGATTCTCCTTGCTATTGGCTGCGTGTTCGTGACGTACGTCGCGGCGAGCTTCATGGTGGGTCCGGATTGGGGCGTGGTGCTCCACTCTACGTTCCTGCCGCAGGTCAACGTGACGCCCGCATACGTGAGCCTGCTGGTGGCAAACATCGGTACCACTATCTCGCCGTACATGATCTTCATGGGCCAAGGCAACGTCGTGGAGAAGAACTGCGACGCCGACGACCTTCCCTATCAGCGTATCGACACCGTGAGCGGTGCCGTGGTGGCGCAGCTCATCGCTTTCTTCATCGTGGTATGCACGGGTAGCGTGCTGCACCCAGCGGGAATCGAGGTCAACTCGGCCGAGGCCGCTGCCCGCGCGCTGGCGCCTCTCGCCGGCCCGTATGCCGAGGTCCTGTTTGGCGTGGGCCTCGTGGGCGCGAGCTTCCTTGCCGCGTGCGTGCTGCCGGGCATCACCTCGAGCGCCGTGTGCGAGGCCTTTGGCTGGGAGCGCGGCCAGGACAAGAGCTGGGCCGAGGCCCCGGCGTATCGCGGCATGGTCACGGCGATTACGCTGCTTTCTGCGCTTGTCGTCGTCATGCCTAACGTGGACCTCTTCGGCATCATGATGATCGCGCAGGTCATCAACGGCGTGCTGCTGCCGGTCCTTCTCGTCTTCATGGTGCGCATTGCCGACGACCGTCACGTCATGGGCGCCTACGCCAACAGCCGTCTCTGGACCACGCTGACCTGGTTCATCGTGGTCGTCGTCGCGATCCTCACCGTCGTGATGTTCGTGCTGCAGGCCATGGGCTACTAGCGGCACTTTCGCGGGCGCAGCCGAGCGCCGCCGGGCCACCGAGCTGCTGAGCCGCCGCCGGGCCGTTGCGCTGCCGCGTCGCCGGCTCTCGCGCGGCCGTCCCCAACGCGCCCGCCCCTCTCGTCCTTTTGCCGAGACATACACTTTTTCGAGATGCGGGGCCGATTCGCCCTCAATAACTCGAATACTTGCATGTCTCGAGGGGGCTTCTCGTTTGCCAGCGTGCAGTCAGGCGGACACTAATGAATCTCGCTGGCGCCGCCGACCAGTTTCAACACCGGACGTCCCGACGTCGTCACAGTTAAACGTGGCGCGCACCTTCTTGTTTGAATTCGATTGGTACAAAATCGCCAAAACGTGTTGGGTTGCTGTCTGATTCGCGTTTGAGCGCGCGGGTCTTTTTTCGCTTTCTCGAGCTTGTCGTGATTCTTCCATCCATGCTCTTGCCCATACGATGCGGAGGGGGCGTTCATGGGGAGTAGCACTCGGGAAAAGCGGCGTGTCAGCGAAAGGCTCAACGGTTTGTTTGAGCTTGCGGAGCGAGACGGGCGTTGCCTCGCCGGGGATGCTCCGTGGCTTGTCTCGGCTCTTAGCGTGAGGACCAAGAATGGCGGCGTTATTCGGGTGCGGCGAGGCCTCTATGCCCGCATGTCTTACTGGGCGGACTTGAACCCGGTCGAAAGGCACCTCCATGTCGCGCGTGCGCTCGCACGCGAGCATCCGGATTGGGTCTTCTGCAGGATGACGGCTGCCATGGCGCTGGGTCTATCCATGACGTACGCGCGCCATGATTTCGAAGGGCTGCCAATCGAGATCGCGGCACCTTCGGAGGCGCATTGCGGCGAGCGAAATGGCATCCGCATGTTGCCTCGTTTGGGTTCCGATGCCGTCTGGCGAGCTTCGGGCCTGCTCTTTGCTTCGCCAGCGCAAACGGTATTCGACTGCGTCCGCTGCTTGCCATTTGACGAGTCTCTGGCGATGGCGGACTCGGCCCTCCACATGAGGCTGATGGAGGTGGGCGAGTTCGCGGGCCTTGTTGTTGGCGCCACCCGAGCGAGGGGAATCAGAAACGCTCGTCGCGTCCTCGAGTGTATGGACGGCCGCGCGGAGAGTGGCGGGGAGTCCATGGTTCGCGCGCGCATGATCGAGCTTGGCTACAAGGAGCCAGAGCTACAGGTTGAGTTTCCCAATCCGCTTGAGCCTGGGCACACGTATCGCGCCGACATGCTAATTCGATGCGGCGAGAGGCTGGTCGTTGTTGAGCTCGATGGCAAGTGCAAGTACGAGGACCCCGAGATGCTTGTCGGAAGGGCTCCACTCAGAGTCCTGCTCGACGAGCGCCAGCGCGAAGCGCTGCTCACGTCGCACGGAGTCGAGGTGATGCGCCTGCGCTACGAGGACGTGATGGACGAGGGGCGTTTCAAGAGGTTGATGGATGCGTATCGGATTCCGCGAGCGGCACGTTGAGGGCGCGCGGCGGCGAAGACGGTTGCCGAGACACGCACTTTCTCGAGGTGTCGAAGTCGAATTGGCGCCATAGCTCGAGAAAGTGCGTGTCTCGGCGCATGTGGGCGGGCCCGGGCGGGCGCGAGGTGTCGGTCGCGGCCGCCCGAGCGGGCGAGTCGGTGCAGGCCGCGGGTTGCGGGTCGGTGCAGGTCGCGGGTTGCGGGTCGCGGGCTGCGGGTCGCGTGCGGCGGCAGCCTGGCGCGACCCGCAGCCCGCTAGATCTCGAGGTAGTCGAGGCCCTCGGCAGCGAATCGCTGGCGGAGCTCGTCCATGATAGCTACGCTGGCGCGAGCGCCGATGCGCTCGGCTCCGGCGGCGACCATGGCGAGCATCGTCTCGGCATCGCGGATCTTGCCGGCGGCCTTTACCTTGACGTTGGGGCCGACATTCTCGCGCATGAGGCGCACGTCATCGACGGTGGCGCCGCCCGTCGAGAAGCCGGTGCTGGTCTTGACGAACGTGGGCTCGACCTCGCGCGCGATCTCGCAGAGCTTGAGCTTCTCGTCTCGCGTGAGCAGGCAGTTCTCGAAGATGACCTTCGAGGGGACGAGGACGCCGCGGCGATCGGTCTCCTCGCGGCAGGCGTCGACGATCGAGCGCATCTCCTCGGTCACGTAGGACCAGTTGCCCTCCTTGACTTCGGTGAGGTTAACCACGTAGTCGATCTCGTCCGCGCCGGCGGCGAGGGCATCTTTGGTCTCGAAGGTTTTGCAGGCAATGGAGGTCTGGCCAAGAGGGAAGCCAATCGCGGCGCCAACGTGGATGTCGGTTCCCTCGAGCATGGCGTGGCAGCGAGCGCTCTGGCCAGAGTTGATGGCGACCATGCAGAAGTGATTCTCGAGCGCCTCGTCGCAGAGCTTGCGCATGTCGGCGTCGGTGGCGTCCGGCTGGAGGTTCGTGTGGTCGAAGAGGCGGGCGAAGTCATCGAGCGTATAGCGTTTGGTCATGGAGCACTCCAATCGACAAAGAGACACGTGAATACAGCCACCTTATAACGTTACAATACGTATTAAAGCTGACACGTCGCTTCTTCTCGGCGAGCGGTGCGAGACTAGCGATGTTATTGTCCGAAAAGTGTTCTAGCTGGTTAGGCGTTACTATAAAAAGGCAGATGCATGCCGTTGGACCAGTGTCTCGTTGGGGGCGTGGCGGTGCCCCGGCAGCGTGTCGAACACTTCATTGTTGCGTTGGCGACATGGCAATCAAACGGAACTGGGAGGTACGGGACATATGGCAAAGCAAGTGATGACATCGTCGCTTATGCCCTTGTACCTGCAGGTTGTTGGTAATATCAAGTACGCTATCGATTCCGGCAAGTATAAGGTCGGCGACAAGATTCCCACCGAGGCCGAGCTGGGCGAGCAGTACGGTGTGAGCCGCATCACCGTTCGTCGTGCCGTGAGCGAGCTCGTTGAGGCCGGATACCTCGTGAAGCAGCAGGGACGCGGAACGTTCGTCAAGAGCTCTCGCGATCTCATGATGGTGCAGCACAGGACGGACCTCGAGGTCCAGAGCTTTAGCGAGGCTTGTCGCAACAGCGGCTACGTTCCTGGTTCAATCGAGACAGAGCACTGCGTTCGCGAGGCGGCTCCGGATGAGTGCGCGTTCCTCGGCCTTTCCGAGGGCGACGAGGTTATCTCTTTCACGCGAGTCTGCCTTGCGGACTCGACGCCCATCATGATCGAGACGAACGTGTTTCCGAGGGCGGGGTTCGAGTTCCTCGTAGATGCGAAGCTCGGCGGCATTTCGCTTTACAAGTTGATTGAGGAGAAGGCCGGCAAAGTTCCCCACATGGTGGGCGAGTGTCGAATCAGTTCCACTCGTGCCGACGCCGTGCTCGCGGATGTGCTGAGCGTTTCCGTCGGCGAGCCGCTCTTCGTGTTTACGGCGCAATACAACGATCAGGACGAGAAGCCGCTCTACATGGGCGTTCAGCGCGTCGTGGGGTCTCGTTACACCTTCGCGTTCTAGCGGCGACGCGCCGTAGAGCCCGCCACGCCTTCGCGTTCTAGCGGCGATGCGTCGTGGGGTCCCGTTACACCTTCGCGTTCTGGCGGCGGCGTGTCGTGTGATCCCGCCACACCTTCGTGACTCAAAATTCGTCATCTAGCAGCGAGCTTGAAAGTCGTTCAGAAGCTCTGGGCATCGTGACGTCCGCGGCTTTTCTCCATCCGCGTTATCGATAACGAATATAAAGATATATAACGTTTGCCGGAAGTCTTATACCGTTCGCCCCGTTCGGCTGGTCACATGGCTCCGCGGCGTCTATGGTGAAGCTGTCGTTATAACGATATATGACGTTTTGCAAATGGAAACAGTCGCATGCAATAGTTGGAAACAAATCGAGACGACACTCAAGACGGTTCGAGACGCGCTTGGTTAACGCGAAAAGCGATGAAGGACGCGGACAGACACGGGGGCGAGGTGAAGATGGCGAACTTGACGGCAGAAGACAGGACGGGTGGCTACGCCGACCTCTTCCTTACGGCGCTGTGCTGGAGCTTCGTCGGCCTCTTCACGAGGTCAAACGCTTGCTCCGCATGGCTCACTTCTGCCGTGGCCTCGCTGTCCGGCCTGCTCTTTCTCCTCGTTGTCGTACGTCCCACTCTCAGGTTCACCAAGCGCGCTGTGTTCGTTGGCCTTGCGAGCTGCGTGACGAGCGTAACGTTCATATTCGCCAATAAGCTAACCTCCGTGGGCAATGCGATCGTCCTGCAGTACAGCTCGACGATCTTCGTCATCATCTACGAGTCGATTGAGCGCCGTCGCTTCCCCCGCGCCTCGAAGATCGGCGTTGTGGCGACGGCGTTTGCCGGCATGCTGCTGTTCTTCCTTGATGAGCTTACGGCCGAGGGGATGTTGGGCAATCTCCTTTCAATCGTCTCGGGCGCGTTCTTTGGCCTTGTGTTCTTCATGAACGCCAAGCCAGGTGCCCTTCCCATGCCCTCTTCGCTCGTGGGGTTTGCCGTGGCCTCGCTCGGCTTCCTTGTCGTCGCGCCCGAGGTTCCAACCGTCTCGCCTATGAACTGGGCGCTCATGCTTGGCCAGGGCATCGTGTGCTCTGGAGTCTCAAGCATCTTCTACGCCCGCGGCATTCGCCGTGTTCCTGCGTTCAGCGCGAACATGATCTGCATGAGCGAGGTCATTCTCGCGCCGACCTGGGCGTTTCTCGCCTTTGGCGAATCCTTCGGGCGCTTCGCTTTCATAGGTGCCATGCTGATTGTGGCAAGCATCGTCATCAACCTCGTTCTCGATAGCCGTGCGACATGCAAGGACGAGGGTCCCGCTGGGCATATATTGCCCTGTGAGGGGTGCGAAAGCACCCGGTGAACTAACCAGGGAGAACGGAGAGCATCATGGCAGAAGCAGGAATCGTTTGGACGCGTATCGATAACCGTCTCGTCCACGGCCAGGTGGGAAACGCCTGGGTGGGCGCCACTGGCGCCAATCTCGTCATTGTCGCTGATGACGCGGCGGCCGAGGACAAGGTCCAGCAGCAGCTCATGAAGATGACGGCGGAGTCCGCAGGCTGCGACATCAAGTTCTTCACGCTCGATCACACCATTGACGTCTTCTCTCGTAAGACCCCGAAGAAGTCGATCCTGCTCGTGGTCCATGATCCCGCGGCCGTTCGCAAGCTCGTTGAGGGTGGCGTGCCCATCAAGAGCGTGAACGTTGGCAACATGCACGCTGACGGCAAGAAGACCGTCTACCACGAGTCTCACGTCTATGTGAACGATCAGGACCTCGCCGATTTCGACGCCATCAAGGCGGCTGGCGTTGACCTCTTCATCCAGATTCTCCCCACCGACCGCAAGACCGAGATTTAGGAGGCGATGCCTGCGTAGTTAGACGATTGCACGTGTCTGTTTGGAAGAAAGGAAGGAAAGCATGGAGATTACCCTTGTACAAGGCCTGCTTCTCGCGCTCGTCGCATTTATCTGTGCGCTAGACCAGGTCTTCGAGGCGTTCTATTGGTTCCGTCCGCTGGTCGTGTCGTTCTTTGCCGGCATCATGCTGGGTGACATGCAGCTAGGCATCGCTTGCGGTGCCGTGGCCGAGCTGAGCTATCTCGGCCTGCTCACCGTTGGCGGCACCGTCCCGCCTGACCCGCTGATGGCCGGTCTGATGACCGTGGTCATCGCCTACACCACCGGTCAGTCTGCTGAGGCGGCCCTCGGCCTGTCCCTGCCGTTCGCCCTCCTCGCGCAGTGGCTCGGCATCTTCTTCAACACCGTGTACGTCTCCGTCGCCCACAAGTGCGACGCCTGCGCCGCGGCTGGCGACGCGAAGGCCCTCAACCGCACCGTCTGGGGCGCCCTCATCCTGAAGGCTGGCGCCGTGGCGCTGCTCGCGTTCCTCTGCTCCTTCGCCCTCCAGGCTCCGCTCCAGGCCTTCGTTAACACCTTCCCCGTCTGGCTTGTCCACGGCTTCGAGGTTGCTGGCGGCATCCTGCCCGCGGTCGGCCTTGGCCTCCTGCTCATGGTCATGCTCAAGAGCAGCAACATCGCCTACCTGTTCCTCGGCTTCATCATGGCTACGTTCATGAACCTCCCGAACGTCCTGCCCATCGCCATTGCCGCGGTGTGCCTTGCTTACATCAACTTTGTGCATGAGAAGAAGGGTGACGACGCCATTGCCCTCGCCACCTCCTCGCACAGCGACACCGATGGGAGCGACGACGATGACGACATCTAACGAGACCACTGAGCGCAAGCTCACCCGCAACGATCTTTACAAGCTCGGCATCCGCTCCATCGCGATGCAGTCTGGCTTCAGCTTCGAGCGCATGCAGGCCCCTGGCTTCACCATGTCGATGATGCCCACCTTCGAGAAGCTTTACGGCGACTCCAAGGAGGACATGGTCGAGTTCATGACCTACAACATGGAGTTCATGAACACCGAGATGCACATGGGCACCTTCCTCATGGGCCTCATCCTCTCCATGGAGGAGAAGCACGAGGACCGCAAGCTCATCGCCGGCATCCGTAACGGCCTGTTCGGACCGCTCGCCGGCCTGGGCGACGCCATCTTCTGGTTCACCCTCCTGCCGATCTCTGCCGCCATCTGCTGCTCCCTCGCGCAGAACGGTTCCCCGCTCGGCCCGATCCTCTACATGCTCATCTGGGGCTTCTCGGCCATCTCCCGCATCTGGTTTGCTGAGCTCGGCTACAACCTCGGCTCGAAGTTCATCGACAAGATCAGCGAGAACACCAAGTACGTCACCGAGGCTGCTGGCATTCTCGGCACGATGGTCGTGGGCGGCCTGATCCCGTCCTACGTCTCCCTCGCCTTCAGCGAGGAGCTTGTCTTCGGCATCGGCGGCACCACGGTGCAGAGCGTCTTTGATGGCGTGCTGCCCAACATGCTCCCGCTCGCCCTGGTCTTCTTCATCTACTGGCTCTTCAAGAAGAAGGTCAACGTCATCGCGATCATTCTCGGAATCATCGCGTTCGGCATCCTTATGTCGTTCCTGGGCTGGATGTAGTCCGGTCTAGTAACACCCTGGTTAGGGGAGGGACCTTCGGGTCCCTCCCTGTGGGGTCCTTCCTGCGACGTCCCGTTATAGGCGAGCCGTCGCAGGGCGGACCGATGGGGCATCGGTCTTGCTCGTGCGGGCGCATCCGGAAGCGCTCGCGTGCCCCCTTCTGCAAATACGTCAACTACCTTGGAGGTTAAAGGTCCATGGCAGAAATGGTCACGTTCAACGAGGAAACGATCCTTGCCCAGGGCGAGGCGATCTATAGCCGCCGCGCCGAGATCGAGGCGATGGCGGACGCCGTCGCCGAGAAGGGCTTCTCCGGCATTCTCATTTCCTCCTCCGGCGGTTCCCAGGCCATGCTCGCTCCGTTCTCCGCGATGATCGACGAGCTGAGCGACATCCCCTGGCGCTCCGTCCTCTCCGCCGAGCTCGTGCTCACCGGCTGCAACATGGTGGACGAGAAGACCCTCGTTCTCATGACCAGCAAGTCCGGCGACACCACTGAGACCCTCGCCGCCGCCCGCTGGCTCAAGGAGCGCGGCTGCACGATCTTCTCCGTCATCGGCAAGGCGGACTCTCCGCTCGAGGAGGTCTCTGACTTCAGCTTCGTCTACGGCGACGGTCGTCCGCAGGAGCTCATCGTCTACCTGTTCCTGGGCCGCCTGCTTCACAACGCTGGCTGCTTCGACGCCTATCCCACCTTTGCCGACGAGCTCGCCAACCTCGTTCCGGGTCTCGTCTCCGTGCGCAAACAGTTCGATGCCCGAGCTCGCGCCTACTGCGAGCGCTATCACGACGCGCCGTATCACATCTGGGTCTCCTCTGGTGACATCTGGCCCACCTGCTATGCCTATGCCATGTGCGTGCTCGAGGAGAGCCAGTGGATTCGCACCAAGAGCGTCTCGAGCCCAGAGTTCTTCCATGGCACGCTCGAGCTCCTCGAGAAGGACGTGCCCCTCACGCTGCTCGTGGGCGAAGGTTCCACGCGCGCCCTGGATCTTCGCGTGAAGGATTTCGCCGAGAAGGTCACCGATGAGCTCACCGTCATCGACGCCGCCGAGTTCGACATGCCCGGCATTTCCGCCGAGACCCGCCACTGGCTTGGCCCCGTCGTGATGAACGCCGCCCTCCAGCGCATCTCTAAGAACATGGAGGACGTTACCGGCCACTCGCTCGACATTCGTCGCTACTACCGCAAGCTGGAGTACTAATGAAGGTCCTCGGCCTGGGAGACAACGTCTTCGACTCCTACGACAATCTCGGCATCGCCTATCCCGGTGGCAACGCCGTGAACGTTGCCGTGAGCGCGTCGCGCCTCGGGCACGAGGCGAGCTACCTTGGCCGTGTGGCGGATGACCTCTGGGGAGAGCGCCTGCTCGGCGCGCTCAAGGCAGAGCGCGTGGACGCGAGCGCCTGCGAGATCGTCCCCGGCGGTACGACCAAGGTCTGCCATCAGGACCGCATTGAGGGCGAGCGTCACTTCAAAGGCGTCGAGCTGGGGGAGACCTGGCCGGGAGCTCCCGTGCCGAGTGGCCCTGCCGTCGAGTACGCCTGCGGGTTCGACGCTATCCTCACGAGCTGCAACGCGAAGGTCGACGATTGGCTACCCCTGCTCGACGGGCGTCGGGGCGTTCTCTCCTATGACTTCGGCGAGAAGGACAAGTACCGCACGCCTGAGAACCTCGCCAAGATAGCTCCCCATATCGATTTGGCGCAGTTCTCGATGAGTGGCATCGACCAGGCGGTCATTGACGAGTTTCTTGCCGACTGGCAGTTCGATTGCCCCGTGCTCGTTACGAGGGGTAGTCTGCCGCCGCTTCTCTCTTGGGACGGAGGGTGGGTCCATGGGGTCGCTGCTGCGGGCGACGCCGTGGACACGATGGGCGCGGGCGACTCGTTCGTGACGGCGCTCGTGACTTCCCTCGTCGAGAGGGGCTGGCGTCGAGGCGCGGCCCTGCCTGAGGCGAGCCGGCTTGAGGACGCGCTTGCCACCGCCGCCGCGCACGCCGCGAGGATGTGCCAGGTCGAAGGTGCCTTTGGCCATGCCGCGCGCGATGGCGAGGTTCGTGCCGTCGTCTTTGACATGGATGGCGTGATTATCGAGTCCGAGCCGCTTTACCTCGCGATCATCGATGACTTCCTTACGAGCCGCGGTGCTACCAAGCTCACCGAGGAAGACCGCAACGCGATGTACGGCTGCACGACCCAGATTCAGAACGTGACCATCGCCAAGCACCTCGACGAGACCGCGGAAGAGATTGCGCCTGCCGTCACGGCGTATTTCGCTGCGCGCCCCATCGACTATCGCGAAGCTCTCATTCCCGGTATCCGCGAGCTGCTCGCGTGGCTGCATGAGGAGGGTATCGCCGTTGGCCTTGCTTCCTCAAGCTCCATGCCGGAGATTCGCCAGATGCTCGACGAGTGCGAGCTTGGGCATGCATTTGACGCTGTCGTCACGGGCGATGACTTCGAGGAGTCCAAACCCAATCCGGAGATCTACCTCCACACGTTTGGCGAGCTTGGTTGCCAGCCGGGCGAGGCGGTTGTCGTGGAGGATTCCGAATATGGCATTACCGCCGGTAGGCGAGCGGGCGCTGAGGTGGTTGCCCTTTGCAAGACGCATGGCAACATCAGCGACCGCGACGCTACGCTAGCATTCGATACGCACCAGGAAATTCTCGAGTATCTCAAGAGAAGGATTGGAGAGTCCAAATGATCGGTTTGATCGTCACGGGCCACGGCCATTTCGCGACCGGCCTCAAGAGCGCGCTTGCCCTTCTCGGCGGCGAGCCGAGTGACTTCGTCGCCGTCGATTTCCCCGACGGCGACACCACCGAGGACCTCACCGCGAAGCTGACGGCGGCGCTCGATGAGCTTGCCGGCTGCGAAGGCGTTCTTGTCTGCTGCGACCTTCTCGGTGGGTCGCCCTTCAAGGCCGCCGTGGTGCTTGCACAGGGTCGCGACGACGTTCGCGTCATCGCTGGTACCAACCTGCCGCTTCTTGTCGAGACGCACCTCACGCGCGCCGGCTTTGACTCTGTTGACGCTCTTGCGGACGCCGCGATTGCCTCCGGCCACGCCTCACTCGTGAAGTTCGAGATGCCCGCGAGCGCCAACGACGATGACGACGACGATGACGACATCTAAGTAGCGCTTTGTCCTTCAGGCCAAACTAAGACTCCAAGGGAAGGGAACGGATATGTCCGAAGAGAACCGTCCTACTATGCTCACCTACATCGAGGAGACCCCGGCTCAGCTCGCCGCTAATATCGAGAACCGCCAGGCGCTCGTCGGCGGCCTGGTCGATGCCTATGTCGATGGCGGATACCACAACATCTGGATCGTTGCGTGCGGCTCTAGCTCCAACGCCTCCCAGTGCGCCAAGCCGTTCATGATGAAGTACCTCGATGTTGACGTGCAGGTTGTGCCGCCCAACACGTTCATCGCCTACAAGGATCGCCTCGCAGAGGACGACTTCGTCTTCGTGGTTTCCCAGAGCGGTTGCTCCACCAACTCCATCGAGGCGCTCGACAAGCTTCGCGCGATGGGCCGCAAGGCCGTTGGCCTTACCGGCAACCTCGAGTCCGACTTCAAGGACCACGCCGATGTCCTCGTTGATTATGGTGTGGGCGAGGAGTACGTGGGATACGTCACGAAGGGCGTGACCACGCTCGCCGAGTTCCTCATGCTGTTCGCCATCGAGGCCGGTGCCAAGCGCGGCGTCGTCTCCGCCGAGGCCCACGATGCGGTTATCGCCGAGATGGAGAAGTGCCCCGAGCGCCATGTTGCCTTCCAGAAGCAGGTCCACGAGTTCTATGACCGCAACAAGGCTGCGCTCACTTCGATGACGGTCGCCTACTCCTGCGGCTTTGCCCAGGGCTATGGCATCGCCTGCGAGGGCGCTCTCAAGATTGGCGAGACCATCCAGATCCCGAGCTTCGCCTATGAGGCGGAGGAGTTCAACCATGGTCCCAACCTGCAGCTTACGCCCAACTACACGCTGTTCTTCATCGATGACCTCGGCAAGACGTCCGATCGTCTCGTCCAGCTCGCCCGCGCCTCCCACAGCGTGAGCGACCGCGTCTTCGTGGTCACGAACAACCCCGAGGTCGACGACGCGCATGCGCTGCGTCTGCCCGAGGATATCGAGGAACCGCTGCTCATGCCGCTTTACGTGCTGCCGCTGTACCAGATCCTGGCGTATCGCGCGACGACCGATCTCCACAAGTGGGAGAAGCACCCCATGTTCGACAACTTCAGGAAGATTTGCGAGTCCAAGACGGCTTCCATCTCGAAGATCATGCCTTTCGAATAGGTTTTGCTAGAGTGTCTTCTGCTTCGCGCCCGAGCGCCGCGTCCTGGCGCGGTGGGGCGGCGAGCTTGGCAATGTTGATTTGAGCTGGTGGGGCGTCGGCATGTCCGGCGCCCCGTCTGTATCCGGGAGAAGGCATATGTATAGGTTTGCGCAGCGTAGGATGGGGATTGTGGCGGCCGTGATTATCGCGGCCCTTGCCATCGTGATCTTTGCGGTGTTTCCGGGCATCTATGCGGACCCGAAGGGTGGTCCAATCTCCGCGCTGCTGATGGTCGTTGCCGCGACTGCCGTTGCCTATCTGGTGCTGCGTTTCGCTGCCGTGCGTGCGGAGGCTGTGCTCGTGGCACTTCGCGTGCGCCGCGGCAAGATCGCCCTCGCGCGTATTGACAAGATCGAGGAGCTGGGCGAGGCGCGCGACATCTGCCTGATGCCTCATCGTCTTTGCGCGTTCGAGACCGAGGTATTCGTGACGGGCGACGAGAGCTTCTCGTGCCGCATCGTGGAGGACATAGACAAGAGATTCGAGGTCAAGACGCCTGCCTGGGTGTATGTCATCTACGAGGGTGAAGCGGCGCGAGATCGTGTTGGAATCGTTCCCACCTCCGTGCTGTTCGCCACGCCGAGCCTCGAGCCCGTGGTGCGCGAGCTCGAGAAGCGCTGTCATCCTGCCTACGTCGAGGTCTCCCGCGGCCTTCACGGCCTTGCGATGGCGCCGTTCAAGCGCAGGGGCTAGCGAGCAAGCCGGCGACGAGCGAGCCAACGTCGGCCGCGTGTTGCTGCGCCCGGTGCTCGCTTGCCCGACGCTGCTCGAGACCTGCCGGTGCGCCGAGACATGCACTTTCTCGAGCTATTGGCCCGCGTGCGACGCCATAGCTCGAGAAAGTGTAGGTCTCGACGGCAGTCGGCCTGGTCGCACCGCGCGTCGGCCACGGCGTCCACGCCGCGTCTCGGCGCTACGCCACCGTGAGGCCCGTGGCGCGGAGGCGCTCGATGGCGTCCGGGCGGACCTCGTCGCAGATGGCGAGGTCGAAGTCGTCGAGTGTGGCGTAGCGGTAGGTGCCCGCGTGGCCGAGCTTGTCTGTGTCGCACAGCAGCACGTTTACCTCGGCGCGGGCCATTGCGGCCTGCTTGGCGGGAACGTCTTCCATGTCGAGCGTGAGCACGTCGCCAGCCTCGGCCTCGATGCCCACGGCACCCATGAATGCGGCGTCGAAGCGGTACGGGTCGAGCGCGGCCGCGGCGAGGTTGCCGACAAACCCGTTGTACTCCGCGTCATACGAGCCGCCGGGGCAGAAGGTACGCACGTTGGTGCCGGAACTGGCGGCACGCAGCACGTCAACGGAGCTCGAGACGATGGTGAGCGAGAGGTCGCCCGCGCCCACGAGCTGAGCGAGGAGGATGTTCGAGGAGGAGAAGTCGAGGTAGACGGTCTGCCTGGGCTTGAGCATCGCGAACGCCTTCGCGGCGATGGCTTGCTTCTCTGGGCGGAGGAGGTCGACGCGCTCCGCGACGACGCGGTTTACCTCGGGGTCAATTCGCGTGGCTCCGCCGTAGACCTTGCGGCAGCGACCCTCGGCGACAAGTCTGCGAAGGTCTTTGCGGATGCAATCCTCCGTCACGTCGAACTTCTCCGCGAGGGCGGAGACGGTGACGTGACCTTCCCGCTCGATGAGCTGGGCTATCACTTCTTGGCGTGCTTCGAGAAACATCCGCTCTCCGTCTCACTTTGTTCGAGTTCGTAGCTTGCGCCCAAATCATACCATCCAAATTCTGCCGAATACGGACGAACTACGACAGAATAAGAGAAAGTACTTGCAAATCAATACAGCCCGAAGTAATCTGAGCGCAGATGGAAGCATCGCGTGAGGCGACGTGTGGCACGTCGTGCGAGGGGCCACGAGTTGGCGCCACGCGCAATGCCGCGCTAGGAGGACCGCACGCGGCCAGTCGAAGGGATTGCTCATGGAACTCATCATCGATACCGCCAACCTCGACGAGATCAAGAAGCTCGATGCCCTGCTCAACGTCGACGGCGTGACCACCAACCCCACGATCATCACGCGTAGCGGCAAGACCCCGGAGGTCGTCATCCCCGAGATCCTTGAGTATCTCCGCCCGGACCAGAAGCTCTTCATCCAGGTCGTCTCCGAGGACTACGACGGCATCATGGAGGAGGCCCGCTACATCAACGGCCTTCGCCCGGAGAACACCTACGCCAAGATCCCCGTCACCCGCGATGGCCTCAAGGCCGTGAAGGATGCCCACAACGAGGGCCTCGGCGTCCTCGCCACGGCGATCTTCTCGCCTGAGTCCGCCTTCCTCGCCGCCCTCAACGGCGCCGACTACCTCGCTCCCTACGTGAACCGCATGTCCAACTACGGCGATGGCATCCAGCAGGTCGCAGACCTCATCGAGATGCTCGCCGTGCAGGGCCTCGACACGAAGGTCATGGCCGCGTCGTTGCACAACACCAACCAGGTGCACGAGCTCATCCTCGCGGGCATTCAGGCGATCACCTTCCCGCCGGCGATCCTCAACTCGATGATTGACCAGCCGGGCACCGTGGGTGCCGTGCACGACTTCACCGCTTCGTGGGAGAAGAACTACGGCCGCACCACGCTGAGGGCGTAGCTGACGGATTCCCAACGGGCTCCAGCCGACTGCGTCTCGCGCTCAGACAGCTTCGCCTTCGGCGAAGAACTCGCGCGAGACGCAGCCGGTCTGGGGCCCTTTTTCATATCGAGCTGGCCTTTGAGTGCGATCTAGGTTCAGATTCTCTGGCTGCTTTTCGCTTCGCCGGTGGCGAAGAACTCGCGGGGAACGACGGTCGCTCGTCGCCTTTTGTATCTCTGTTGGTTGGTCCGTTACCATCGCGAGGCAATCCTCCCGTGTGGCCGAGGGTGCTCACAGGCGGTTAAATCGGCTCTTTAGCTGCTGGTTGAGATGGGTGCGAATGGTGGCCGCTTTTCGATTCGCATGAGGCGCGATGCGCCGGGATGCTTGTTGCTAGCAGAGGGCGGGGGTGCCGGTGGAGGCGATGGCGGTGAGGATGTCGCGATCCGTGGCATCCGTGATGATGGCGCTGAAGTCCGAGACGGAGGCATAGCGATAGCCCGTGCGGATTTCGAACTTCCCTTCCTCCGCAAGGAGGAAGCAATAGGAGGCGTTCTTGATGACCTGCTCGTTCACGCGGCCGTCATCGACGGAAGTCGCGAGGACGGCGTTCTTGGAAAGGTCCACGCCACACGCGCCGATAAAAGCTTTCGAAAACAAGAGCGGCTCAAGAAGGCTGATTGTGGACGGACCCGTGAAGCCATTGAGATGCACGTTGAGATAGCCACCCGTTGCGAGAGCCGTGACCTTGGGATTTCTCGCGAGGCGGGGGAGGACGTCAATCATGTTCGTGGTCACGATAAGGCGCTTGTCGCTTGAGGCGATCATGTCCGCAAGATAGAGGTTCGTGCGGGAGACGCCGAGGAAGATTGCATCACCATCGTTGATCTCGAGGAAGGCGCGGGCGGCGACGGCTCGACGCCCATCATCCTCGGCATCGCGCTGGAGCGCGACGGTCTCCGCCACGCCGTCGTGCTGGGGAGTCTTCGTGGCGGGATTGTCTGCCTTAAGAGCTCCGCCATACTCGCGCTTGATCTTTCCCTCTTTCTGAAGGACCTTGAGGTCCTTTCGAATGCTGTCAACGCTGACGGCAAAGCGCTTGGCGAGATCATCCACGGTGGCAAAGCCGGTGGAATTCACGATGCTGACAATCTCTTTGCGGCGCTCTTTCGGGAACAACGTAGACTCCGGTCGAGGGTGGTTTGACGGGTTAATAGCTTGGTTGCTTACATAATAAATCCGAATTTGTCCTTCACATGCCTGGAGATAATGTGCTAATCGACTCACATATAGAAGTGGCGAGATCTAAAACCCCAGGTAAAACTATTTACTAAGTCGCGGAGGAAGTGGAGCAAGTAGGAAATATGCCAGACCGGCACCTACCGTTCACGGCTGAAAACCTACCGTAAGCGGGAAGCAAAAAGGACAAAACAGGAAAAACCAGGAAATGTCGAATCTGTTTCTCTCCGGTCGTGTACAATCGGTGAAGAATATAAATGGAACTATGCCTTTTTAGTGCAGAAAGGGGTTTGTCCATGGCCGGTATGGAGGACATGCTCAAGCGCGAGAACGTGCAGATCATCGAGAAGGTCTCTGACTGGGAGGAGTCCGTCCACGTCGCGGTGCAGCCGCTCGTCGACCAGGGCTACGTCAAGAGCGACTACATCGACGGCATCATCTCGAACGCCAAGGAGTTTGGCCCCTACTTCGTGATCTGCCCCGATCTCGCTCTTCTTCACGCCCGCCCCGAGCAGGGCGTCATCAAGCAGCAGCTTGCCGTCACCGTGCTTCGCGAGCCCGTCCGTTTCAAGGAGGAGGGCCCGGATGTCCGCCTTCTCGTGACGCTTGCCGCTGAGGACGCCGACTCTCACATTGAGGTCATGCGCTCGCTCGCTGTTATGTTCAGTGATCCCGCCAACATCACCAAGATTGCCGAGGCTAAGGACGCGGATGAGGTATACGCCGATTTCGTCGCTCCTGCCGAGGCATAACTTCTTGATTTTGGCGATCGCGCCGCGCGGAGTGTCCGCAGCCACGAACCGCGGCATGTATAGGAAGTAAGTTGGAAGGAAAGGAAGGAAAGAATGGCTGTTATTAACTTTATCGTCAGCATTCTGTCCGAGCCGGCGCTGCTAGTCGGCCTCCTTGCTCTCGTGGGTCTCGCCCTCCAGGGCAAGGCTATCGAGGATATTGTCATGGGCACCGTGAAGACCGTTGTCGGCTTCCTCGTGCTCTCTGCTGGTGCTAGCTACCTGCAGTCCGGTTCCCTGCTCGCCTTCGGTGAGCTGTTCAACTACGCCTTCCACATGCAGGGCGTCGTCCCGAACAACGAGGCCGTCGTTTCCATGGCTCTCACCCAGTTCGGCTCTGACTCCGCTCTGATCATGTGCGTCGGCATGGTCCTGAACATCGTGCTTGCTCGCTTCTCCCGCATGCACTACATCTTCCTCACCGGTCACCACACGCTGTACATGGCCTGCATGCTCGCCGTCGTGCTCAGCATCGGTGGCCTCCAGGGCCCGATGCTCATCATCGGCGGTGGCTGCGTCCTCGCCATGATCATGGTTCTCTCCCCGGCTTACTGCCAGCCCACCTTCCGCAAGGTGACTGGTGCTGGTGACGCTGTGGGCTTCGGCCACTTCGGCGGCATCGGCTACGCCATCGCCGGCCAGGTTGGCAAGCTCTTCAAGGGCGGCAAGTCCACCGAGGACATCAACTTCCCGAAGCGTCTCATCTTCCTGCGTGACACCACCGTCGCCATCTCCATCACGATGATGATCTTCTTCCTCATCGTGACCGGCATTGCCGTTGCCAACGGCATCCTCGACGCTGACCCGACGCAGTTCTCCAACCTCAACGTCCTCCTCAACGTTGGTACCGAGACCACGACCAACTGGATCGTCTGGGCCCTCGAGTCCGGCATGGCCTTCGCTGGTGGCGTCTACATCGTTCTTTCCGGCGTCCGTCTGATCGTCGGCGAGATCGTCCCCGCCTTCAAGGGCATCTCCGAGAAGCTCGTCCCTGGCGCCATCCCCGCCATCGACTGCCCGGTCTGCTTCCCGTACGCTCCTAACGCGGTCATCATCGGCTTCCTTGTCTCCTTCGTTGGCGGCATCGTGGGCCTCCTCATCCTCATGGCCATCGACGCCAACCTCGCTCCCGTTGCCCTGATTCTCCCCGGCGTTGTCCCGCACTTCTTCTGCGGCGCTTCCGCTGGTGTCTTCGGCAACGCTGAGGGCGGTCTCAAGGGCTGCGTCGCCGGTGCTTTCGTACACGGCCTGCTCATCACCTTCCTGCCTGCCATCTGCATGCCCGTCTTCACGGCTCTGGGCTTCACCTCCGCTACCTTCTCCGACGCTGACTTCTCCTGGCTCGGCATCGTGTTCGGTAACCTCGCCCAGGCCACCCCTGGCATGCCGCTGTTCGTCATCTGCCTCCTTTGCTTCATCGTGCCGATCGTTTACAACTTCGTCGCCCCGAAGCCCAAGGCTGCTGTTGCCGAGTAGCATCTGCTGCGGAGGGTTAGCGACCAACATGGCGCTTTAGCTCGTGTTATCCGTCTAACCCTTAAATAGTGTCACTTACCGGTTGCGGGGTCGGGGCTGCGGCTTCGGCCCCGCAATTGGGTAATATCTGATATGCGCGGGCATCCGCGTACCGCCAACAAGCGGCTGGCCCTCCGGCCAATCGCGATATGAAAAGAGGAAACATGGAAGTCCGCAGCATTATGTGCGCTTGTGGTTCTGGCCTCGGCTCCAGCCTTATGGTCCAGATGAACATCGAGAGCGTCCTCAAGGAGCTCGGCAAGAGCGATGTCACCGTTGGCCACACCACCACCTCTGACGTTACGCCTGAGATGGCTGACCTCTTCGTCGTCGGCCGCGATCTCGCTGACTTCATCAAGGGTGTTCCTGATGAGCGCAAGGTCGTTCTCACCAACATCGTTGATAAGAACGAGCTCAAGGAGAAGCTGGTCGCTGCTCTCGAGCAGTAAGCATCTCCGCGCCCCATGGGCGCATACCATCAAATTTGATGGAATCCTTTCCAGAGGAACGGGCCCGGTGCTGTCGCGTGGCGAAAGCTGGCGGCGGCCCGGGTCTTTCATTTGGATATGAGCTCTGGTGCTACAAAGGTCATCTCGCGGTTGGTCACGCGCCAGTCTTCAGCAAAGCAAAGCAGATCTGTCTTTGAAGCCAGGCACACCTGTGGCGTGTCTCGCTTTGTAGACAGAGCGCCTGCGGGCGCTAAGCAAAGGAGGAACCATGGAACTTAACCGCATGATCGACCACACGCTGCTGAAGGCCAATGCCACGCGCGCTCAGATCGAGAAGCTCTGCGACGAGGCTCTGGAGTACAACTTCGCCTCTGTCTGCGTGAACACCTGCTGGGTACCGCTTGCCCACGAGAAGCTGGCCGGCAGCGAGGTTAACACGTGCTGCGTCGTCGGCTTCCCCCTCGGCGCCATGCTGACTGAGGCCAAGGCCGCCGAGACTCGCCTTGCCGTCGAGGCGCGCGCTGACGAGGTCGACATGGTCATCAACGTCGGTTGGCTGCTCGATGGCGAATACGACGCCGTGCGCGACGACATCGCGGCCGTCGTGAAGGCTGCTGACGGCAAGTGCGTGAAGGTCATCATCGAGGCCTGCCTGCTTACGGACGAGCAGAAGGTTAAGGCCTGCGAGCTCTCCGTCGAGGCCGGAGCGACCTTTGTGAAGACGAGCACGGGCTTCTCCACCGGTGGCGCTACCGTGGCCGATGTCGCCCTTATGCGCAAGACCGTGGGCGACCGCTGCCTGGTCAAGGCTGCCGGCGGCATCCACACCGCCGACGAGGCCCGTGCCATGGTCGAGGCCGGAGCCGACCGTCTCGGCTGCAGCGCCGGAATCCAGATCATGGCCGGCTGCTAACGGATCCCAAGCCGAAAGGGTGGGGGAGGGCCTCGGGGCATACTTGCGCGCGTTGCGCGCTGCGAAAATGCCCCTCAACCCTCCCCCACCCTTTCGGCGGCCGTTAGAGCGCTTTCATTCGCTTCTTAAGAGCGGGCGGGGAATGCCTCTCAACCTTCCCCTCGCCCCGCCGCGCTCGTTAGAGCGCTTTCATTCGCTTCTTAAGTGCAAGTTGAAAGAAGAAGCTAAGGGATACGTTTCGACTACGTAGAGGAAGGCCCCATCCCATTGAGGAGCATTTTTCGAGCGCAAAGCGCGAGAATGCGACGAAATGGGATGGGGCCTTCCGGCTTATATGTGGGCGAGACTAGAACTGCACCCGGGGTGCGGTGGCGTCAGCCTCGGAGATCTCGAAGCCCTTCTTGGGCGTGCGGCCGCCGGCGAAGAGGGTGCCGGGGAAGGTCTGGATCGCGTTGTTGAACATGAGGACGCAGTCGTTATAGCTCTGGCGAGCATAGACGATCTTGTTCTCAGTCTCCTCAAGTTGCGCCTGAAGCTGCTGGAAGTTGGCGTTGGCCTTCAGGTCGGGGTAGCTCTCGGAAAGGGCGAAGAGCTGGCGGAGGGCGCCGGTGAGCTGGTTGTTGGCGGCCATGACATCCTCGGGCGTGGCCGCGGCGGCAACGCCGTTGCGAGCGGCGATGACGGCCTCGAGCGTGCCGGACTCGTGCGAAGCGTAGCCCTTGACGGTCTCGACGAGGTTGGGGATGAGGTCTGCGCGACGCTTGAGCTGGGCGTTAATCTGATCCCAGGCGTTGTCGCAGCGATTGGAAGCGCGAACGATATCGTTGCTCATCTTGATGCAGAAGAGCGCGACGGCAATCGCGATGACGACGATGACGATAATGGCGGGCATGGTGTCTCCTTGCGGTAATGTCGCTTCCTGCGACGTTTGGTGTGGAGTATACCCAGGTGCTATGGCGGCCGAGCGTGGACCGGCTCGGTATTTGGCCCGGCGCGGCGCTGGTCATTCCAGGGTAAGCAAAAGCGGGGCAGCGACACTACCGTCGCCGTCCCGCTTACACGTCAAATGGCGGAGGAGGAGAGATTCGAACTCTCGAGACGGACGAGCCGCCCAACGGTTTTCAAGACCGCCGCATTCAACCGCTCTGCCACTCCTCCGAGCAGAAGAACATTCTACCGAACACGAGGTTTTCGTGTCGGGCACGATGTCTCTAGTACTCGGGGTTCGGGTCCTCGATCTTGTCGACCTCCTGGAAGGGGGCGAGGGTGGAGACCATCTTGATGGGCTCGTCATACGGGTTGTTCACGAAGTGGACCTCACCCGGGCCAATGTGAATGAAGTCTCCGGCGGACAGCGTGTGTACGACGCCGTCGACCACGATGTCGACCTTACCCTCGAGGATGAAGAAGTTCTCCTCCATGATGTTGTGGTGGTGGGCCTGGAAGTTCTGGTGGGGCTGGAACTGTACCAGCGCGTAGTTCATGCGCGGGCCCTTCATGAGGTACTTGGGGCCGGAATCACCGAAGCGATACTCGAAGTCGTTCTCGTTGACGACGAAGGTCTCTGCCATGTTCTGCTCCTTTTACTCACCCAGGCGCTGGGCGTGCTGACTGGGACTAATTGGCTGTGCGGACTGGAACTAATTGATACGCGAGCGTGCGCGGTCGGACTGCTGGCGGGCAAACGCTCGCGCTTGCCCGATGGGCGAATCGGCGCCGCGGTGGCGCATAGCTACGAGCCATCGCGGCGTGCGAGGACCTTACAGGCCGGGGGCGCGCCACATGCTCTTGGTCACGCCGGCCTCGCTCAGCGCAAACTGCGCCTTGTAGACCTCGCGCCATGTCTTGTAAAGCTCCTCGTAGACGGCGGCGTTCTCGGGGTTGGGCTCAAAGGTGCGCTCGAACTTGACGACCTGCTTGGCACCCTCGGAGACGCTCGGGTAGATGCCCACGCCGGTGCCGGCGATGATGGCGGCGCCAAGGGCGGTGGCCTCCTTCACCACGGGGACCTTGACCGTCTTGCCCGTGACATCGGCGACGATCTGGCTCCAGAGGGGGCTCTTGGAGGCGCCGCCGGCGAACATGAGCTCGTCGGGCTCGTTGCCCGTGGCCTCGCGGACGAGGTCGATGTGACCACGGACGAGCAGCGCCGTGTTCTCGAGGATGGCACGGTAGAAGGTGTACTTGTTGAACTTCTCCGGCTCGAGCTCGAAGTTGGTGAAGGTGGGCGAGGAGTGCGTCCAGTGGATGTAGTTCATGACGTCGCTGAAGCAGCAGAGCATGCCGTAGGAGCCCGCGGGGATCTTCTCGGCGTGCTCGTTCATGACGTCATAGACATCGCGGCCCTCGGCCTTGGCCTGCTCCTTCTCCGCCTGGCAGAAGCCGTCGCGGAACCAGCGCATAACGAGGCCCGGCTTGAAGGCGAGCGCCTCGTACTGCCAGACGCCTGGGGTGGCGTGGCAGTTCACGCGCACGCGGCACTGCGGGTCGGTGGCAGCGTTGTCGGTGTTGAACTCGTACTGCCAGAAGCTGCCGCCAAAGACGCCGGCCTGGTTGGGGAGGCAGGCGCCCACGCCGATCATGCCAAGCTGGCAGTCGCCGCCGCCAACGATGACGGGCGTGCCCTCGGCAAGGCCGGTGTCAGCGGCGCCCTTGGCGTTGACGTGGCCGGCGAGCTCGCCGCTCTCCTTGACCGCGCCGAAGATGTCGGTGCGCAGACCGCAGCGCTCGGCGATGGTCGGGTCCCAGTTGCGGGTCTCGAGGCTCATGATGCCGGTGGTCGAGCCGTTGGAGGGCTCGACGGCCAGCTCGCCGGTGAGCTTGTAGATGAGCCAGTCGTTGAACATGCCGATGCGGGCGGTCTTCTCGTAGACCTCGGGCATCTTATTCTTGACCCACAGCAGGCGCGGGAGGGCGCCGAGGGCGTAGGTCTGGCCGCTCTCGCGGTAGAGCTCCGCCTCAAGCTCCGGGTTCATGGCGATGAGTTCGCCCACCTCGTCGTTTGAGCGGGCGTCGACGTTGGCACAAGCCCAAATCTCGTTGCCCTTCTCGTCATAGAGGAGGATGCCCTCGCGCATGCAGGTGGTTGAGACGGCGGCGATGTCGGAGGCGTCGATGCCCGTCTCGGCTAGAACCTCGCTCACGCAGGTGCGGGCAAGCTCCCAGTTGGTTACCCAGTCGAAGTCCATGCTGCCGGGCCAACGGGGATCCTCGTTGTGGGTCCACTCCTTCTGGACGCAGCCCACCTGGTCGCCTTCGGTGGAGAAGATGACAGCGCGCACGCTGCCGGTTCCCGCGTCCATTGCCATCAGGTACTTTGCCATGGCGTACATCTCCTAGCTCTTGGTCGAATACTCGAGGAGTTCCTTTGCCGTTTGTTCGTCCGTGACGAGGACGTTGAAATAGCCGTGCGTGAGGGCCGCGTGCATAGCGGGCACCTTTACGGAGCCTCCCGCCGCGCCGATGACGTTGCGCATGCTCTGGAGCTTGTCGAGGCTCGAGCTGACGATGCGGTCCTCGATGGAGGTTCCCACGGGGTTACCGTCGGCGTCGATGAAGTGATTGAGGATGTCTCCCACGGCGCCCTGCATCTTGAGGAGCGCGAAGTCCGTCTTGGAGAGGATGCCGTTGCGGATGATCGTGGCGTCCTCGTCCATACTGCCCACGCCCACGACGGTCATGTCCGCGTGGGAGGTCATGCGGAAGACGTCCTGGATCGCCGGCTCCTTGAGGAGCTGATCCCTGAGTTCGGCGGAGGAGAGAATCAGGGGCGAGGGCACGAGATAGAGGTGCATCGCGAAGACCTCGGAGCTCACCTTGGGCAGGTAGTAGCTCACGCCGCCCGTGAGGCTCGCGACGTTGATGTCGGAGCGTCGGCTCGAGGCAAGGTTGTCGAGGATGAGGCCCGTCATGTCGCCATAGCCGATGTTGAGGAAGCCGTCCGCGCGCAGGTGGTCCGAGATGTAGACGGAGGCCGCCTGGGCGATGCTCTGCGTGAGGTCCGCGGTGTGGGCGGGCGTGGGTACGACGAAGGCGTCCTCGAGGCCGAAGTGGCCGATCAACTCGCGCTCGACCTCCATGCGGGCGCGGTCGTCCTCACGGAACAGGAAGCGGATGACCCCGGTGGCACGCGCCTCGTCGAGAAGGCGAATGACCTTGGCCCTACTCACACCCAGAAGTTGTGAGATCTGCTGCTGGGTGTAGTTCTCCATGTAGTAGTACCAGGTTGCCTTGAGCATCAACTGGTAGTCTGCATCGGCCATGTGCCGCCCCCTCCCCTCGGGTGCCTTGCTGTGCGGCGCAGCCATTTGCGCGGCGCGCCGTCGCTGTAAGAAGGCTTCTGAATGAGCCCTTAAAAGCGAACAAATGTTGAAGCATCCAACAAAAGTACGCTTTTGCTATACCCCTCACATAAGGGAGAGTCAATCGAATGCGATGGTAATTCCCGCGAGAGGTCTGAACTCCTAGGCGAACAGCACCAATGGGATGTTGGCGCGTAAATAATCGCATTTATATGGGGTGTAATCCGCATGAAACAAAGCTGCTGCGTGAAATGCAAATCTGTCCGCAAGATACTGGGTCTAGATGGTGGGCCGCCACAAGCCTGTTATGGCGACACTTGATTGCTTACAATTCTGGACAATCGTCCACCTCGTGAGCAAATTACCGTTCGTTGGCCAATTCCTACCGTTCGGTCTCCACGGTATTTGGCGGGCGGGGTCGAATGGATACCGTCTTAGGCGTATCGAAGTATTTCGTTGCTGACTGTGTCATTTGTCCAAGGGGAGGGAATCGAATGACCAACGATACCCAGACGACGCCCACGACGGGCGCCACGCATGCCCTCCGCGAGGTTGTCGAGGACATCCAGAGCCGTGACACGCTTCTGTCAGTGCACGACATCTATAAGTCCTTCGGAACCAACGCGGTCCTGAAGGGCATTAGCCTGGAGGTCCGTCCGGGCGAGGTGCTTGCGCTCATCGGAGGTAACGGCGCTGGTAAGTCGACGCTCATGAAGATCATCATGGGCATCTACTCGGCTGATAGCGGAGAGATCGAGATCGACGGAGACAAGGTTGACATCTCCAACCCCAAGGCCGCTCTCGCCCACAGCATCTATATGGTTCCGCAGGAGCCCATGCTGTTCCCGAACATGACCGTGCGCGAGAACATCACGATTGGCTTCAACGAGAAGCCCTCCGTGCTGTCCGAGCGCCTCGAGAAGGTCATGGATACCACGGGTTGGCACATGGACCTCGACCGCAAGGCCCTCACGCTCTCCATCGCGGAGCAGGGCATGGTCGAGATTCTCCGTGGCCTCATGCGCGACCCCGAGGTGCTCATCCTCGACGAGCCCACCTCGGCACTTACCTTCGATGAGGTCCAGAGCCTGTTCAACTGCGTGCATGAGCTGCAGAAGAAGAACATTGGCATCGTCTACATCACCCACCGTCTGGCCGAGGTCTTCGAGCTCGCCACGACGGTCGCCATCCTCCGCGACGGCATCGTCGCCATGCAGGGCAGCGTGAAGGACTTCACGCGTGAGGATCTTGTCCGCGGGCTGCTCCCGCCCGACGCCGGCAACATCGAGAAGGAGAAGGTTGTCGCGTCTGACGTTATCGACTACGACGCGAGGCCCGTTCTCGAGCTCAAGGACTTCAGCGGCTATGGCTTCGCCGATGTCAACCTCAAGGTCTACCCCGGCGAGATCGTGGGTATGGCTGGCGTCGTGGGCGCCGGCCGCACCGAGATGGCGACCACCATCTTCGGCCGTGACAAGGTGCTGGGCGGCAAGGTGCTCCTCGACGGTCGCGACATCACGGGCATGAAGACGCCTGACGTCATTAACGCCGGCGTTAACTACCTGCCCGAGGACCGCTTCGCCGACGCCCTCTTCCGCATTCGCGACGTCTCCGAGAACACGACGAGCTCGCTGCTCTGCGGCAAGAAGATCGGCAGCTTCCTGCTCAACTCCAAGAAGGCCGACGAGATCAGCCAGGGCTATGTCAATGACTTCCGCACCAAGGTGACGGGCCTCGATCAGGAGGTTGGCGGCCTTTCCGGTGGCAACCAGCAGAAGATCATCATCGGCCGCATCTTCGCGACCGAGCCCAAGCTCGTCATCCTCGATGAGCCCACCCGCGGCATCGACGCCGCGGCTCGTGGCGACGTCTACGCCGTGCTCCAGGAGCTCCGTAAGACCGGCGTTTCGATCCTTCTCATCTCCTCTGACATGGAGGAGGTCGTCGAGCTCGCCGACCGCGCCGTGGTCATGTTCCAGGGCCGCATCAACAGCGAGTTCAAGAAGTCGGATATCACGCAGGATAACCTCATGGCCGCCGCCTTTGGCGTCTCCGGCGACAAGGAGGCGGTGTCGGCATGAGCCTAAACCGCCAGATCGAAGAGACCCGTTCGGATAGCGACCAGAGGAAAGAGGTGTAATCGATGGAGAAGGTAAAGAAGCTTTTCAAGGCGCGCGAGCTCACCAGCCTGATCTTCCTCATCGCGCTGTTTGCCATCGTTGGCTTCATGAACCCGATGTTCTTGAGCCCGTCCAACGTCTCCGCGTGCTTCAACACGTCCGTCGTCTACACGCTTATTGCAGTTGGTATGGCTTTCGTCCTGTTCATTGGCGAGATCGACGTTTCCGTCGGCTCGAACCTCGGCCTCGTCGCCGCCGTCGTGGGCACGTTCCTGCGCGACGGGCAGTCGCTCGTGGTTGCAATCGTCGTTGCCATCATCATTGGCGTCGTCATCGGCCTCATCAATGGTTGGGGCGTCTGCATCATGGGTGCGCCGTCGCTGATCTTTACCCTCGGCGTCAACGGTATCCTGCGCGGCATCATCTACCTGTATACGAATGGTGCCTGGGTTGAGAACCTGCCCAAGTCCTTCAAGGACTTCTCGTCCGTCACGCTGGTTGGCCCCCTGACGGTCTACTACTGCGCCGTCATCGCGCTCGTCATCATCATTCACCTCATCCTCACCCGTACGCGTCAGGGCCGTTACTTCGTGGCCGTGGGCGACAACGCCCAGGGTGCCACGCTCGTCGGCCTGCCTACGCTCAAGACGAAGATGCTCGCCTACGTGATCTGCGCGGTCATGGCCTCCATCGGCGGCGTGATCTTCTGCAGCCGCATCGGCTTCGTCACCCCGATGAGCGGCAATGGCTATGAGATGAAGGCCATCGCGGCCTGCGTCCTCGGTGGCATCTCGCTCGCCGGCGGCGTCGGCTCCGTGATCGGCTCCGCCATCGGCGCCGTCATCATGGCTTCGATCTCCTACCTGCTCGTCTTCATGGGCTTCTCGTCCAACTACGACAACGCGATTACCGGCATCATCCTGCTCGTCATCGTCGTCGTCGACGCCGTGATCCAGCACCGTTCGCTCGTCAACAACCGTCACGCGAGGCTCGCTGCCCGCGTCTCCGCCTCGGCTCCCGCTGCGGAGGCCCCTGCTGCGAATGTCAACGCCGAGAAGGGCGGTGAGCAGTAATGGATAAGCTCAAGAAGGTGCTCACCCACGGCCAGTCCGCCTGGAACATCCTGCTCGTGGTTCTTATCGTCCTGGAGTTCGCTATCTTTGGCGGCGCCAACCCCAAGTTCCTGCGTCCGGCACTCCTCTTTACCAGCATCAACGACAACCTTGCCGTGTTCATCCTGTCGCTCTTCGTCACGCTCGTCATGTGCACTGGCGGCATCGACATCCAGGTTGCCTCGCTCGTTGGCCTCACGTCGATCATCATCGGCGTATCCTGGCAGGACTTCGGCCTGTCCATCTGGGCCGCCGTTGCGCTCGCTACCGTCGTCGTCTGCCTCTGTGGCGCTCTCTCTGGCTTCCTGATTGGCTATTGCGGCGTCCAAGCGATGGTCATTACCCTGGGCGGCAGCTTCCTGTACTCCGGCCTCGCCCTGCTCGTCTCCACGCTTTCCAGCACCGCCTCGTACGAGTCCATCGGAGGCTTCCCCGACGAGTTCAAATTCATCGCGAACTACAAGGTCGGCGGCGAGATTCCGTTCCAGATCATCATCTATGTTGTCATGCTCGTGGTCGCTTACATCCTGCTCCACAAGACCAAGTATGGCCGCAAGGTGATACTCACCGGCGTAAACCCCTCGGCTGCCGAATACTCGGGCATTAATACGCGCAGGGTGATAATGTCCACGTATGTCCTGAGCGCGCTCGCCGCCGCCATCGCCGGCACCGTTCTCACCGCGTACCTCGGCACCGCTAAGTCCGATCTCGGTGGCGATCTCACGATGGACATCATCACGGCCGTCGTCCTCGGAGGCACGCTCTCCACGGGCGGCAAGGGATCGATCATCGGAACCGCCCTGGCATCTCTCGCCATCGCGTTCCTTCGCTTCGGTCTCCCGCTCTGCTTCAAGATCGGCACCCAGTACCTCGACATCCCGGTTGGTGTCCTGCTTGTCGCGGTCATCGTTGGGCGTTCTGCGGCGACAAACACGGGAATCGTCCCGTGGCTGCGCTCGCTGTTTGCAAGGAAGGGTAGTTCGGAGGCAAGTGCCCAATAACGGGCAAGAAAAGGGAGGTTCGTTAGTTATGAAGAACATGACTCGTCGCGGATTCCTGAAGGTTGCCGGTGCTGGCGCCGCCGTCGCAGGCCTTGGCCTGGCCGGCTGTGGTGGCTCTGGTTCCGCCGCCACCACCGCTGCCGCCAGCGGTGCTGCCGAGGGTGGAGACATCACCGGCAAGACCGTTGCCTTCATCCCGAAGGTGACCGGCAACGCCTTCTTCGAGTCCGCCAACGACGGCGCTCAGAAGTACGCCAAGGACTGGGGCATCACCGTTGACTACATCGGCGATTCCACCGCTTCCGCGTCCGCTCAGGTCGCCGTCATCAACCAGGCCGTCGCCAATGGCGTCGACGCCCTCTGCATCTCCACGGTTGACGCCGCTGGTGTGTCTGACGCCCTGAAGAAGGCCACGGACGCCGGCATCGTCGTCACCACCTGGGACTCCGACGCCCAGGTCGAGGACCGTACCCTCATGGTTTCCCAGGGCACCCCTGAGATCCTCGGCCAGATGCTCGTCGACATGTCCGTCGACGGCCTCAAGGAGCGCGGCAAGGATCCCTCTGCCGACGAGATCACCTACGTCTGGCACTACTCTCAGGCCACCGTCACCGACCAGAACTCCTGGCAGGTCGCCGCTGAGGCCATCATCCAGAAGGATTACCCGAACTGGAAGAAGGTCGCTGACAACTACTACAGCAACCAGGACGCCGAGCTCGCCATCACGACCGGCGAGGCCGTTCTCGACGCTTACCCCGACATTGACCTGATCATCTGCAACGACTCCACCGCTCTCCCCGGCCAGCTCCAGGCCGCCGAGAACAAGGGCTACGACGCCACGAAGATCACGATCACCGGCTTCGCTTCCCCGCAGTCCATCAAGAGCTACTGCGAGCACGGCACCATCTACAACTGGGGCCTCTGGGACTGCGCCGTCCAGGGCGCCATGGGCTGCTTCGTCGCTGCCTACCTCGCCGCTGGCAACACCGTCAAGGTCGGCGACACCATCTCCATCCCGAGCATCGGTGACGTCACCGTCGAGGCCAACGACTCCATCTCCGAGGGCGCCGAGACCCTCGCCGAGAACAACGGCGTCGTGCTCCTGCCCGAGCGCCTCGTCTTCACCAAGGACAACATGAACGACTACAACTTCTAAGCTGTCGCTTCGCTCCTTGTAAGGGGGCGTCGCCGCTCGGCGGCGTCCCCGTTTGCCCCGCGTGAGGTCGTTCGCCTGGCGACTCGCGCACGCTCTCACGCGGGGCACACACGAGTGGGGACATTGTCGTCCGATACCACGGAGGCTCCGCCTCATGCTTGCGCAGCGCATTCGCTGACGCGGGCCGCATCTGTCAAATCGCTACCATACTGGTGACCTCCCGCGGGGGCGTGGGGGGCAGACGAGGAAAGGAATCCACCTATGGCTGATCTGGATGGACTGAAGGTCGCTCACGACTATCACGTCGATACCCCGTTTGCGAACGACAAGGGCTTCTACGTCAAGGGCGCCAACAGCCTTGATTGGGGCATGAAGAAGCACCTCTCCAACATCTTCAACCCCAAGAGCGGCAACACCGTGATGTTCGCCTTCGACCACGGCTACTTCATGGGCGCTACCGCCGGCCTCGAGCGCCTCGACCTGCTCCTGCCGCAGCTCGCTCCCTACGTTGACTGCTTCATGGGCACCCGCGGTGCCATTCGCTCCTGCGTTCCGCCCGAGATCACGAAGGGCATCGCCCTCCGCACCACCTCCGGCTCCTCCATGCTCCAGGCTGACCTCTCCCACGAGGTCATCGCTGTTGACGTCGAGGACGCCATCCGTATGAACGCCGACTGCATGGCCGTTCAGACCTTCATCGGCGGCGACGGCCAGCTGTCCTCCATCGACAACCTGAGCCAGACCATCAACGCCGGCTTCCGCTATAGCATCCCGACACTCGGCGTCTGCGCCGTGGGCAAGGACATGGAGCGCACCCCGCGCTTCTTCAAGCTCGCGACCCGCATCATCGCCGAGATGGGCTGCCAGATGGTCAAGACCTATGACTGCGATGACTTTGAGGAGGTCGTGGCTGCCTGCCCCGTGCCCATCGTCGTCGCCGGCGGCAAGAAGCTTCCCGAGAAGGACGCCCTGCACCTCGCCTACGACGTCATCCGCAAGGGTGCCCACGGCGTTGACATGGGCCGTAACATCTTCCAGTCCACGCACCCCATCGAGATGGCCCAGTGCGTCAACAAGATCGTCCACGAGGGCATGACCGACGTCGAGGCTTGGGAGATGTTCCAGGACATCGCCAAGTAGCACAGCCTTCGCGCTCGCTGCGAATGCGAGTGACGCTAGCTAGCTCTTTCATATGCGACCTCTAGCCTCAGGCGAAGGGTCGCCTCCCGCGCCCGGGTCCAGTTCCTCCCCTTCCACTGGATCCGGGCGCATTGGGTATGCTGTAGGTTCATCAGCCGCCGTGCGGCGGAGAAGGCGGACGAGGGGAGCGCCATGACGGACGAGGATTACATGCGCCTGGCGCTTGATGAGGCGCACCTGGCCGCCGAGGAGGGCGAGGTGCCCATCGGCGCTGTCGTCGTGTGTGATGGCGAGGTCGTGGCGCGGGCGCACAATCGTCGCGAGACTGATCGCGACCCCTCGGCTCACGCGGAGTTCTCCGCCATGTGCGCCGCCGCCCGCGCGCTTGACCGCTGGCGCCTAACGGGCTGCACCGTCTATGTGACGCTCGAGCCCTGCATCATGTGTGCGGGCCTTATGGTCAACTCGCGCATCGATAGGTGCGTCTATGGCGCGCCGGACCCAAAGGGCGGTGCGCTTGGCACCCTCTTCGACGTAAGCCATGACGAGAGGCTCAACCACGAGTTCGAGGTGACGTCTGGCGTGCTCCAGCAGGAGTGTGCGGACGAGCTGAGGACATTCTTCCGAGAGAGGCGCGCCAAGAAGAAGGCGGCGTCTGTCGCGAGCGAGATGGCCGCAAGCGAGGCCTGACCGCATGGCTGGACCGCCTATCCGACAACCTCGGCGTAAGAGTATAAGATAGGGCCATCGACCTGCGTCGATGGCCCTGCTATTGCGTGTCGTTCGTTTCGCGCCCGCGCTTTCGCGCCCACGCGTCGCCTAGAAGTGCCTTCCGTAGCGGCCGCCACGAGGGCCGCGGCCGCGGCCGCGTGAGCCGCTGAAGAGGCTGCGGGTGGGCTTGGAGGTGCTGCGTCGCTCGTTGGGAACGATGCGACCCTCAGAGTACGAGAACCCCTCGAGGTCAAAGAGGGGAATGAGCTTCTTGGTGAAGTACTCGATCTCTCGAAGCGGGCTCACCTCGTCTGGCGCCATGAAGGTGTAGGCCTGTCCCGCGGCACCGGCGCGGCCCGTGCGGCCGATGCGGTGGACGTAATCCTCCGGGTCCATGGGGACGTCGAAGTTCACGACGGCGTCAATGCCGGAGATGTCGATGCCGCGGCTCATGACGTCCGTGGCGACGAGCACGCGAATCTTGCCGTCGCGGAAGCGCTCGAGTGCCTTCTCGCGAGCCTTCTGCGGGCGGTCTGCGTGCATGACATCGACCTTGATCCCACTCTTCTTCAAAGTGCCGCACACGCCGTCGACGCGCATCTTGGTGCGGCAGAAGACGAGCACGCGCTCGAAGCTCTCCTGCTTCATAAGGGCCTCGAGCAGCGAGATCTTGTCGCCTTGGGTGACGGGGCAAAGGTGCTCGTCAACCGTGGCTGCCGTCTCGCCGACGCGGGCGATCTCGACTACGACCGGGTCTGGGAGCATGGCGTCGACCGTGCCCTTGATGCTGGGCGGGATGGTGGCGGAGAACAGGAGCGTCTGGCGCTTATCGGGGCAGGCCTTTACGATGCGACGGACGCTCGGCCAAAAGCCCATGTCGAGCATACGGTCAGCCTCGTCGAGAACGAGGACCTGGACCTCGGAGAGGCTCACGTGGTCATGCTCCATGAGGTCGATGAGGCGGCCGGGGGTGGCGACGAGGAGGTCGCAGCCCTTCTCAAGCGCACGAATCTGCTTGTCGAACTTGGCGCCGCCCATCACGACGACGGTCGACTGGCCGGTCTGCGCGCAGACCTCCTTCGTGACGTCCTCGATCTGCGCCGCGAGCTCGCGCGTGGGCGTGATGACGAGGGCACGGGGCTTTTTGGGCGAGGCCTTACTCTTCGTCTCGGCGATGCGCTGGAGCGTCGGCAGGGTGAAGGCGCAGGTCTTGCCCGTGCCGGTCTGCGCACTGGCGAGCACGTCTCTGCCGCCGAGAACGGCGGGGATGGCGGCTGCCTGGACGGGAGTTGGCTCCGTGAAGCCGAGGGCGTTGACCCCGGCGAGAATCTGCTCGTTTAGCCCGAGCTCGGCAAATGAAGTAGTCATAGCTGCAAGTATGCAGCAACGCCCCCGTCTCTGCACGCGAGACGGGGGCGTTGGTCCCACCATATGGGGCTGATGCCTCTTAGAACACCGGGATGACGGAGCCCTTGTAGGTGTCCTCGATGAACTTGCGGGCGGTGTCCGAGGTGAGGGCCTTCAGGAGGGCCTGGGTCTTCTCGGAGTTCTCGTCGCCATTGCGGACGGCGATGATGTTGGCGTAGGTCTGGGCGGCCTCGGAGTCAGCACCCTCGCTGGCGAGGGTGGCGGAGGTGTCAAGGCCGGCGGAGAGCGCGTAGTTGCCGTTGATCACACCGAAGTCGACGTCCTGGAGGGAGCGGGGAACGGCGGCGGCCTCAACCTCGACGAGCTCGACGTTGTGCGGGTTCTCGACGATGTCGTTGGCGGTGGCCTCGAGGCCCACGCCGTCGGTGAGCTTGATCACGCCCTGGTCCTGGAGCAGCAGCAGCGCGCGAGCCTCGTTGGTGGCGTCGGAGGGAACGGCAATCTTGGCGCCGTCGGGGACGTTGGTGATGTCGGAGCTCTTGCCGGCGTAGAGACCCATCGGCTCGAAGTGGATGGCACCAGCGCTCGCGAGGTCAGTGCCGTTCTCGGTGTTGTAGTTCTCCAGGTAGGGGAGGTGCTGGAAGTAGTTGGCATCCAGGTCGCCCTCGGAGAGCGCGACGTTGGGCTGGACGTAGTCGCTGTACTCGACGACCTTCAGCTCGTAGCCCTGGGCCTCAAGCTCGGGTTTGATGGCCTCGAGGATCTCTGCGTGGGGCGAGGGGGAGGCGCCGACGGTGATGACGTTGTCGGAGGCGGCGCTGGAGGAGGCGGCCGCGGTGGTGGCGGCGCCGGAGTTGCCGCCGCAGGCGGTCAGGGCGAGGGCGAGGCCGGCGGCGGCCACGATGCCGGCGAGCGGCTTGATGTGCTGCTTGATGGACATGGCGGTTCCTTTCGAATGAGAACGATTTGACTGATCGTGGTGGGCAATTTCGATATGAGTAGCCAAAGGGCATCGCCCAAGGGCAAGACTCCGAGTTTGGATTGCGCCGTCTGGCGCTGACTATGTGCGCTCGCTAGGAGCGCATTCGCTTGTCGCAGACGCGAACGAGCAGGTTGCACACCGTCTGAATGACCTGGACCATGATGATGAGGATAATCACGGTCGCGAACATGACGTCATCCTGATAGCGCTGGTAGCCGTAGCGGATGGCGATGTCGCCCAGGCCGCCGGCGCCAACGGTGCCGGCCATCGCGGTGTAGCCGAGAATCGTGATGATCACGATGGGAAGGCCGCGGAGCAGGCTGGGAAGGCCCTCGTGCAGATAGACCTTGACGATGATCTCCCAGGTGGAGGCTCCCATGGAGCTGGCCGCCTCGATGAGGCCGCGGTCGACCTCTGCCTCGCTCGACTCGACCATGCGGGCAACGAACGGGGCCGCGGAGATGATGAGGGGGAATACCGCCGCCGGCACGCCGAGGGTGGTGCCTACGACAACGCGCGTCACGGGGATGATGAAGAGCAAGAGGATGATGAACGGCAGCGAGCGCGCCATGTTGACGAGCCAGCCAAGGGCGGAATAGGCGACGCGGTTGGGACGCAGGCCGTCCGGCCCAAGCACCGTGAGGAGCGTGCCCAGGACGATGCCGATGACATAGGCGCCGAGCGTCGATGCGAGCACCATGACCGTGGTGTCGACGGTGCCCTGCGCGAGAAGCTCGCCGTACTTGTCGAAGAATGCGGACAACTCCATTAGCGCGTCTCTCCCTCGAATTGGAGCAGGGCGCGCGTGACGTCAGCCTGCGGGTTGCTGAAAATCTCCTCCGCGGTGCCCTGCTCGACCACACGGCCGTGATCCATGACGACGATGTGGTTGCAGATGCGGCGGGCAACGGCGAGCGAGTGGGTGATGAGGACGATGGTCACGCCGAGCTCCTCGTTGATGCGCGCAAGGAGGTCGAGGACCTGGCTGGTGGTGAGCGTGTCGAGGGCGCTCGTGGCCTCGTCGCACAGGAGGGTCTTCGGGCGCGTCATGAGCGCGCGGGCAATTGCCACGCGCTGCTGCTGACCACCGGAGAGCTGAGAGGGGTAGGAACCCTCCTTGCCTTCGAGGCCGACAAGGCGCAGGAGCTTGCGGGCGCGCTCCGGAGCCTCGGCGCGGGAGATGCGCTTGCCGGTGCTCGTGAGCGTTGCGGGGAAGATGACGTTGTCGAGCACGGTGCGCTGCTGGAACAGGCTGAAGCTCTGAAAGATCATGCCGATGTCCGCACGAAGCTCGCGGAGCTCACGGCCGCGAAGGCTCGTGACGTCGCGCCCGTCGATGGCGACCGTGC
Source organism: Collinsella sp. 1033st1_E11_1033SCRN_220408 (assembly GCF_039062465.1). Lineage (NCBI taxonomy): Bacteria > Bacillati > Actinomycetota > Coriobacteriia > Coriobacteriales > Coriobacteriaceae > Collinsella > Collinsella sp. 1033st1_E11_1033SCRN_220408. The sequence goes on along the minus strand of NZ_JBCLNF010000002.1, from coordinate 246,954 downwards.
CGCTCGTGGGCTCCTCAAGAAGGTTGATGCAGCGCACGAGGGTGGACTTGCCGGCGCCGGACTCTCCGATGATGCCGAAGATGTCGCCAGAGCCGATGCTCAGCGTGACGTCATCGATGGCGTGGAAGGGGCCAGCGGGCGTGTCGTAAACCTTGGATATGTTAGTCAGCTCAATCATGCGGACGAGTATATCAGCGAATCTGAAAGCCGAGTTAAATAAAACCCTATAACCCCACCATGAATTACTGATACGAAGCCATAGGACAAAGCTATGGATATCCAGGGAAAAGAGCCGTCGCCTGCATCGCGCGGGCGGCGGCCGGGAGATGTGTTGCGCGGTGCCCAGGTGGCGCGGAGATGCCCCGGCGAGTCGATGGCGGGCTGGCGGCGTCTGCTCGGGCTTTGGGCGCCTGGCTACTTCACGTAGGTGACGCGGCCCGCGAGGCGCTCGACAGCGGGCTTCTCGCCGCCCTCGTCTGCGTAGCCGAGGATGCAGTGGCCGACGCCGCGCCACTCGCCCTCGACGCCCCACTTGGCGAGTAGTGCCTTGCCCTCGTCGCTCTCGAACTCCTCTTTGGCACGGTGGATCCAGCAGGAGGCGACGCCAAGGCCGTGGGCGGCTGCCATGAGGTTGCCCATGACGAGGGCGCCGTCCTCGACGCAGGTGGCGTTCGCGGGGTTGGAGAGGACGACGATGACGGTCTTGGCTCCGTAGAACGGGTCGCCCTCGCTCCCCATGATGGCGGCGTTCATATGACTGAGCTCGGCGACCATATCCGGATCAGTCACGACGACGAGGTGCGTGCCCTGCCTGCCCATGCCGCTTGCCGCCCAAAGGCCGGCATCGACGATCTGCTGGAGCTTCTCGGGCTCGACGGGCTGGTCAGTGTACTTGCGGCAGCTGCGGCGCGATTCGAGCGTATCGATGAACTCAGACATGGTGTTCCCCTCTCTTGCCCGGATGGGCGAATACATCTGCATGCCTCGGAGATACCCCGTTCGCGACGATTGATATCGCGGGAAACAGTAAACAGCCGAAGCGATTTTGCGCCTGGGGATTTGTCACGCGTTGCGCGGCGAAAGGTGGCACACCCGCATCTGTTGCGCGTTGCGCGGCGAAAGGCGGGGCGCCTGCATCTGTCGCGCGGGCGTAACGGCTCCGGCGTGTTGTTGCGAGTCCATAGCCGCGCCGCTCGCCGCGTCTGTCTCGCATATGCTCGGTTGCCTGCGGTACCATTTAGCTTCGTATCTATGCTTGCCGGCGGCAGACCGTCCGGCACCATGGTCCGCGCTGGGTCTCATTCGCCGGGCGCCAGGGCCCAGAAAGGTCTTTCGTTCCAATGCCCATCAACATCCCAGACGGCCTGCCCGCCAAGCGCATCCTCCAGCAGGAGCGCATTTTCGCCCTCGAGGAGGACGTGGCTAGCAAGCAGCAGATTCGTCCGCTGCGCATTGCCCTGCTCAACCTGATGCCCACGAAGATCGAGACGGAGACGCAGATCCTCCGCCTCATATCGAAGTCGCCCATCCAGGTGAGCGTTGACTTCATGCGTGTCTCGAGCCATGAGGCTGCGCACGCGGCGGACCATCTCGTGAAGTTCTACGACACGTTCGACGAGCTCAAGTCCAACAACTATGACGGCCTCATCATCACGGGCGCACCCGTCGAGCAGATGCCGTTCGAGAGCGTCGACTATTGGGACGAGCTTTGCCGCATCATGGATTGGGCCCAGGAGCACGTGCTTTCCACGATGTTCCTTTGCTGGGGCGCGTTCGCGGGCCTCTATCACCTTCACGGTGTTCACAAGCGTCTGCTGGGCAGCAAGCTCTTTGGCGTGTTCCCGCAGCGTCTCTGCGATGAGTACAACTTCCTCACGAACGGCTTCGACGAGGTTCACAACATGCCGCACAGTCGCCACGCTGCGCCCGATGAGAAGGAGATCGACGCCGATCCGTCGCTCCAGGTGCTCAGCCGCGGCGAGACGAGCGGTCCGGCCCTCATCGCCACGCGTGACTTCTGCGAGATCTACGCGCTCGGCCACTTCGAGTACGGCCGCGACACGCTGGCGGACGAGTACTGGCGCGACTTCCACGCGGGCCTGCCCATCCAGCTGCCGGTGAACTACTTCCCCGACGATGACCCGGAGAAGCAGCCTATTTTCACTTGGCGAAGCCATGCCAACCTGCTCTACCGCAACTGGGTCAACTACGTCTACCAGACGACGCCCTACGAGCTCGATCGCATCCCCGAGGTCGTCCGCGAGCTTCGCGAGCACACCGAGGCGCTTCTCGCAAAGGGTGGCATCCCGACAAAGTTCTAGGGATCAGCGGGTGCCAGGGGCGAGATCCTCCGGTGCCCGCCGCCTGCCCGCATCGCGCCGAAAGCACTCTAAAACGTAAGACTTCGCTATATCGTGCCGAACGCACCTTATCTGGGCCTCTCGAGGGCTTGATAAGGTGCGTTCGGCGTAGCTAGCGAGTGACGATGCATCGCAAGATGGCTTCGCATATCGATGGGGTGGTTGCTACAATGAAATTATTAATTTCATTGAATTGGAGGCTGTCATGGTGACGATGATGAGCACGAAGATGACGAAGGCCGGGCAGACCACCGTTCCAAAGGAAATCCGTGCCGCGCTTGGCATTGCGGATGACTCTCGCGTGTACTGGTTCTGGGATGGCGAGCACGCCTTCATCGCCTCCACGCCCTCGCCTTTGCCGGAGGTGACTTCGGCAAAGGAGTTCTGGCGGGGGATTGCGGACGCGGAGAGACAGGTAGATGCCGGCAAAACCCGCTCCGCCAACGAGGTCGTATCAGAGATGAGGTCGAGGTATGGCTGCTGATGGTTACGAGGCCGTGCTCACCAACCTTTTCGAGGAAGACTTGGATACGGAGCTGGCATGGCGAGCGCATGAAGTGGGGCCGGGGAGTGCTGCGAGCTTTCTCGATTCCTTCGAGCAGGCAAAAGATGCGGCGGTTTCCTTTCCTGCCTTTATGCCGCAAGTCGAGGGCTCGGATTATCGTTGGGTACCGGTTAAGAAGAGGGTTGCGGTGTTTCGCATAGACGAGCGTGCCCGTAGGGTTGTTTTCCTGCGCTTGTATAACGCGTCCTCGAATTGGAAGAGCGTGCTGAGGAAATCTGCCAAGTCGTAGGACTCCAGTGATTTCAGTCCGGCTGTTTATCGTGCCAAACGCACCTTATCTGGGCCCGCGGACGGGACTCTGCCGGGTAGCTGGGTTGTGACTTGGCTCGGCAACACCGTCGTTGCCTGATTTGGCGCCGTTAGTGTGGCACCGCAGTTCGAACAGAACTTTGCGCCGTCTGGCTGCTGCTTGCCGCACCTCGGACAAAACATGTCTACGCCTCCATGACGACCTGGCGAACGGCGCCGTTCTCGTAGACGCCATAGCTGTGCGTGCCGTCCTTAGGGATGGAGACGCTGCCGGGATTGAACGCCCAGACGCCCTCGTGCGTGGGCGCGGGTTCGCTTACCTTCTTGTGCGTGTGGCCGTAGAGCAGGATGGAGCCGGCGGGGAGCTCCGGCAGCTTGTCGACGCTGTTGTGGAAGCCCGCTCCGTAGACGTGGCCGTGCGTGAGGAAGAGCTCGCAGCCGGGCTTCTCGCGTTCGGAACCATCCGCGGCGAGCGCGGCCGCGGGGTCGAAGATGGTGGTGTAGTCCGCCATGCAGGGGAAATCGAGGACCATCTGGTCGACCTCCGCCTCGCAGTTGCCGCGCACGGCGATGATGCTCGACGCGAGCGGATTGAGCATGGCGATGACCTCCTTGGGCGCGTAGCCCGCGGGGAGGTCGTTGCGCGGCCCGTGGTAGAGGACGTCGCCGAGGAGGAGCAGACGGTCGGGCTGCTCGGCGTCGAGGGCGTCCATGAGGCGACGGCACCAGGCGGCTGAGCCGTGGATATCGCTTGCGATGAGGAACTTCATGAGGTTCTCCTTACTCGCACCGCAGAAGGGCGCGATAGGTCTCGAGTCCGTGGACGAGCACGTCCTCGTCCATGCGGAATTCATCCGAGTGAAGCGGGATGCCGGTGCCAGTGCCGAGCAGCATGAACAGGCCCGGGAGGTGGCGCTGGTAGAAGGCGAAGTCCTCGGCGATGAGGAGGGGATCGGGCACGAGCTCGAGCGTGTCTCCGAGGGCGGACTTCGCGAGGCCATAGAGGGCCGCATCGTTCGTGACGGGCGGGTAGCCTTCGGCGAAGTCGAGGTCATAGGTGCAGCCGTAGGAGGCGCAGGCGTCCGCGAGGCGCTGCTCGACGCCGGCGCGGGCGCGGTCGAACATCTCGTCCGAGAAGACGCGCAGGCTGCCGGCGACCTTCGTCTCCGCGCTGATGGCGTTGCAGACCGTGCCGCTCTGCATGAGGCCGAACTTGAGCAGGCATGGCTCCTCGGCGGAGAGCTCCGCCATGAGGGCCTCGACGCCGGTGAGGAAGTGCGCGCCGGCGAGCAGCGCGTCGTTGCCGTCCGCGCTCTTGGCGATGTGGCTCGAGGTGCCGTGGATGGTCACGTGGGTCTCGCTCGCGCGGGCGAGAAGGGCACCCGGGCGCGTCGCGACGACGCCGGCGGGAAGGTCCGGCCAGACGTGGAAGCCGAAGATGCGGTCTGCGTGGTAGCGCTCGAACACGCCGCTCTCGCAGACGATGCGGGCGCCGCCGGTGGTCTCCTCCGCGGGCTGGAACACGAACAGGACGTTGCGCGGCAGGGGGCAGGCGCCGCCGTCGCGGACGCCTCGCAGCACCTCGTCCACCCAGCAGGCCGCGGCGAGGGCCATGGCCATGTGGCCGTCGTGGCCGCAGGCGTGCATGTGGCCGGGCTTGGAGGAGCAGAACTCGACGCCACTGTTCTCGGTAATGGGGAGGGCGTCCATGTCGGCGCGGATGGCGGTGGCGGGGCCGCCGGGCTTGCGCCCGCAGGCGGCGTCGACGTCGAAGAAGGCGGCGACACAGCTCTCGCAGGGGACGGTCACCTCGCAGGAGAGGCTCTCGAGGACATTGCGCACGTAGGCGCATGTCTCGGGGAGGTCAAAGGAAAGCTCCGGTATGCGATGTAGGTCGCGGCGGAACTTCGTGAGCAGCTCAAGATCGGTCATGGGACCTCCGTTGCGTGGCGTTGGCGAGCGTGTGCGGCTCGAGTTTGCGCGGCTCCTGCGGGTGCGGGTGCCGCGCGCATCGTTTTCGTTACGAGAATATACGCCACGCCGGGAGCGCTGCGGCCGGAAAGGCGACGGGCGCGGCAGCCTCGAGCGGTGTGCGCCCGGGGCGACCACTCGAGGCTGCTGCGCGCCCGAGGTGATCCGCTTGGTTAGTCGGCCCGCTCCGCCTCGCGGACGTCACCTCCACCGTAATCGACCATGACGCGCTCGATGGGAGAGACCCTGGCGGCGTCTTCGGGCGTGAGGCGCCACTCGGAGATGAGGAGATCCATCGTCTGGGGGCCGTCCTGCACCTCGAGCGTCACCGTGAGTGTGCTGTCCTTCTCGGAGACGGACTCGATCTTCTGGCCGGGGATGGACGCGCCGCAAAGCTGGAGCTGGATGAATCCCTCGCGCGGGGTCCAGGCGTCGCCGGTCAGGACGGATGAGTCGCCGTCCGCGCCCTCGCGAGCGAGGTAGTCGAGAGAGTCATCCGCCTCGGCACTCCAAGAGGCCCCCTGCTTCTGGCAGGCGGCAAGGCCGAATGCCGCGGTGGCGGCGCTGAGCAAGAACGCCCTTCTCGTGATGAGCATGGCTCCTCCTTAAGGGGAATGTCATGTCGACGTCTCGTAAACCTTATTTTACCGGATATGGTCTTCGCTGCTTCGGGGGCATGTTTGTGGTAGGGTTGCCCCACTGATAGAGGTGCGGGAGAGAGGGCGCACGGGCGAGCCGGCAGGCATCGACCCCCTGCGTGGGCAACCCCGCCGAACCTGGGCGTCGGGCGCGGCGAACCGGGTGGGCCGTCGGGGGAGACCCGCCGGACTGTCTGCAGTGGCTGCGCCGTGGGCGTGGCTCACCGTCCCTGCAGGAGCGCTATCGATTGGAGCCGCATGAGCGCGCCGGAAGACACCTGTCTGCCCACTGGGGCAGCGCAAGGTGAGACGTCGGAGGTCCGCACCGCCGCTGACCTCGAACGTCTCCCAAATCATGGATATGACCTCAAGGTCCCCTTCGCCAGCAAGACCACGCTTGAGTCCCTGGCGGAGAAGTACCCCACGCCCTTCCATCTGTATGACGAGACGGGCATTCGCCGCAACATGGAGGCCATTCGCGAGGCCTTCTCGTGGAACCCCGGCTTTCGCGAGTACTTCGCCGTGAAGGCCAACCCCAACCCCGCGCTGATTTCCATCCTGCGCGAGTACGGCTGCGGCTGCGATTGCTCGAGCTACACGGAGCTCATGATCGCCGAGGCCGTGGGTGCCACCGGCCAGAACATCATGTTCTCGAGCAACGACACGCCTGCGGCGGACTTCGCCCTCGCCCGCAAGCTGGGGGCGATCGTCAACTTCGACGACATCAGCCACATCGACTTCTTCGAAAGGGTCGCCGGCCCCATCCCCGAGACCGTGAGCTGCCGCTTCAACCCGGGCGGCCTCTTCCAGCTCGCCAATGGCATCATGGATAACCCCGGCGACTCCAAGTACGGCATGACGACGGAGCAGCTCTTCGAGGCGTTCTCCCAGCTCAAGGCCAAGGGTGCCAAGAACTTCGGTATCCATGCGTTCCTTGCGAGCAACACCGTGACGAACGACTACTACCCCAAGCTCGCGCGCATCCTGTTCAAGCTTGCCGTCGAGCTCGAGGAGAAGACGGGCGCGCACGTGGCGTTCGTCAACCTCTCCGGTGGCGTGGGCGTGCCCTACCTGCCCGGCCAGATCGCGAACGACATCCGCGCGATCGGCGAGGGTGTGCGTACCGCCTACGAGGAGATCCTCGTTCCCGCCGGCATGGGGGACGTCGCGATCTATACCGAGATGGGCCGCTTCGTGCTGGCGCCCTATGGCTGCGTCGTGACGCGCGCCATCCACGAGAAGCGCATCTACAAGGACTACATCGGCGTTGACGCGAGCGCCGTCGACCTTATCCGCCCCGCGATGTATGGCGCCTACCACCACGTGAGCGTCGTGGGTCAGCCAGGCGGCGCGGACAAGACGCGTGCCCAGGCGAGCGAGACCTATGACGTGACGGGCAACCTCTGCGAGAACAACGACAAGTTCGCCGTCGACCGTCACCTGCCAAAGATTGAGGTGGGGGACCTCCTCGTCATCCATGACTCGGGCGCTCACGGTTATTCGATGGGCTACAACTACAACGGCCGCCTGCGCGCCGCCGAGGTACTCCTCCGCGAGGACGGGGGAGACGAGCTCATTCGCCGCGCCGAGACCCCGACGGACTACTTCGCCACGTTCGACGTGCTCCCGGGCGTTCGCGCGCGCCTCGCGGCCGAGTCCGAGGGGCTCGCGGGGATCAAGTAGCCTCGCGCAGCCGTGCGGACCGGGTCGTGCGGCGGGTGCCGGGCGTCTGGCCGCAAGGCTCGCTCGATAACCGGCCGAGGGGCCAAACAACCAGGTATCAGGCTTGCTCGGCAGCTATGCTGGGCAATCACATAAGGAGAAAACCATGGACGTACGCAAGCTCGAAGGCTCGATCGTAGCCCTCATCACGCCGTTCAACGAGGACGGCTCGGTCAACTTTGACCAGCTCGAGCGCCTGCTCGAGTTCCACGTCGAGAATGGCACGGACGCGATCCTCACGCTCGGCACCACGGGCGAGAGCGCCACGATGACGGACGAGGAGGACAACTCCGTCGTCAAGTTCGTCGTGGACCACATCGCGGGCCGCATCCCCGTCATCGCGGGCTCGGGCTCCAACAGCACCGCCGTTCAGACGGCCAAGAGCCTCAAGTACCAGGAGCTTGGCGCCGACGCCCTGCTCATCATCTCGCCCTACTACAACAAGTCGAACGAAGAGGGCATCTACCAGCACCTCAAGCAGACCGCCGATGCGGTGGACATCCCTTGCATCCTCTATAACATCCCTGGTCGCACGGGTTGCTCCATCTCCGTGCACAATGTCGAGCGCCTCGCTGCCCACCCCAACGTGATGGGCATCAAGGAGGCGAGTGGCAACATGGCTTATGCCGCGAGCATCGCCCATTGCCTGTCCGATGACTTCCGCCTGTACTCCGGTGAGGACGCGCTCACCGTGCCGCTCATGGCCCTTGGCGGCTCCGGTACGATCAGCGTCTGGGCTGACGTCCAGCCGGCGCTCGTCCACGAGATGTGCCGCGCCTACCTCGACGGCGACGTCGCGCGCGCCACGCGCATCCAGGTCGAGGGCCAGCCGCTCATTTCCGCCCTGTTCGGCGAGGTCAACCCGATCCCGGTCAAGGAGGCGCTCGCCCAGATGGGCATGATCGACGCCAACTATCGTCTGCCGCTGTATCCCATGAGCGAGGGCCCCAAGGCCAAGCTCGTCGAGGCCATGAAGGGGGCAGGGCTCCTTGACTAACGAGATGACTGCACAGAAGGCGCCTATCAGGCTTGCCATCATGGGTGAGGGGCGCATGGGCTCGCTCATCCGCTCCACGGCTGAGGCTGCTCGCAACGAGGACGGCTCTCCTACGTTCGAGGTCGTCGCGCAGATCGGCTTCGACCTCTCCGTGGCGGATTCCGCTCCCGCAGCTGACGTGCTGATCGACTTCTCCAACGTCGCGACGCTCTCCGCCGTGTGCGCATACGTGCGTCGAACGGGTGCGGCGCTCGTCTCGGGCACCACAGGCTACTCCGACGACCAGATGGCCGAGCTTCGTGAGCTTGCCGGCGCGGCTGCCGTGCTGCACTCCGGCAACTACTCGCTGGGCATCGCGGCGCTGCGCCATGCCACGGCGCTTGCCGCGCGCGAACTTGCCGGGTTCGATGTGGAGATCGTCGAGACGCACCACAATCAGAAGGTCGATGCCCCGAGCGGAACGGCGAAGCTGCTGCTCGACGCAGTGGTCAAGACCGAGGCCGAGGAAGGACGTGGCGAGTATTACCCCGTCTACGGCCGCGAGGGCATGCTGGGCAAGCGCGACCCGGGCGAGGTCGGCGTTCACGCGCTGCGCGGCGGCACTGTCGCTGGCGTGCACACCGTGAGCTTCTTTGGGACGGACGAGGAGATCTCGCTCACGCACCGCGCCACGAGTCGCCAGATCTTCGTGAACGGTGCCCTCGCCGCCGCGCGCAAGATGGCGGGACGCGAGCCGGGCTTCTATGGGTTCGACGAGGTTATGTTCGGCTAGGAATCGATTGTTGCCCGTACTGTGGGGTGCGCCCCGTCGTGCGGGCTTGAAGCGCTCGCTCGTCTCTGTCGCTCGCATCGGTGCGGGCGGAGGCGGGCGACTCACTACGAAAGGACGCGCCGCATGGACGCACAGGAGATCATCAACTACATCGCGACGGCCCCCAAGAAGACGCCGGTCAAGGTCTATATCCGTCTGAAGGAGGGTGCCTCCGTCGACCTTTCCTGCGCCGACCACGTCTTTGGTACGGATAAGAACAAGGTCGTCTTTGGTGACTGGGCGCTCCTCGAGCCGGTGCTCGACGCCGCCTCTGATTCCATCGAGGACATGGTGGTCGAGAACGACGGCCGCAACACCGGCGTGCCGATGCTCGACAAGAAGGGCATTCACGCCCGCATCGAGCCGGGCGCCATCATCCGTGACAAGGTGGAGATTGGCGACAACGCCGTCATCATGATGGGCGCCGTCATCAACATCGGATCGGTCATCGGTGACGGCACGATGATCGACATGGGCGCCGTGCTGGGCGGCCGTGCCACGGTGGGCAAGAACTGCCACATCGGTGCCGGCACCGTGCTCGCGGGCGTCGTCGAGCCGGCGAGCGCCACGCCCGTCATCATCGAGGACAACGTGCTTATCGGCGCGAACGCCGTCGTGCTTGAGGGCGTTCGCGTGGGCGAGGGCGCCGTGGTCGCCGCGGGTGCCGTCTGCGTCGAGGACGTGCCGGCGGGTGCCGTGGTGGCTGGCGTGCCGGCAAAGGTCATCAAGCAGGCGAGCGAGGTCGCCGAGGGTAAGGTGTCTCTGGTCGACGCCCTGCGCAACCTGTAGGTAGATCGGGCGCGGGGTGGTGGAAACGCCGTCTCGCGCCCGCGTGCCTGCGCACCTGCGTGCCCGGACCCGTGCGAACGCGCGAGGACATGCGCCCCGCGCCCATGGCGTTGCGCGGTGCCGACACATCCGACATATAACAGGAGAGGGAGGCGAGCCTTGCGGTTCGCCTCCCTCTCGCTTTTTGCGCCAAGCCCGAAAGCCCCCTTGTGGCGCTGGGCATTCGCCCAAGCCGGACTACCTCTCCGTAGCCCGGCAAATCGCTCGGATGAATCCGAGCGTCCCCCAACTAGTTAGTCCTCAGCGATCTCGGTGATCGCGCCGGCCGGGCAGGCCTCCTGGCAGGAGCCGCAGGCGACGCAGGAGTCCTCGTCCTTGACCTGAGCGGAGTCGTCGCCGAGCTCGAGGACATCGCACGGGCAGGTGTCAACGCAAACGCCGCAGGCGACGCACTCGTCAGTATCGATTACGGGGTGAGCCATGATAGATCCCTTCTCCAAAAAAGCCATAGCAATGTGAATCCCAGTTGCTGGGGCAGCCAAAAAGTAAACCTTGGTAACCTCTCTAGCTGCTCCTTTAGGTGAGAATACCAATCGGCGGCGCGAATGCAAGACGTTGTCGGAAATTGCATGGCTTGCATTCGCGAACGGCATACTTCGAGGTAAAACCCCACCTTTAATAGGGTATTTAACCGGGACGAACGGCCGGTGGCGGTTTGGAGCGCATGCGCAGCCCAGAGCTGGGGGTTTGCCTCACGGTGATCCCTAAAGTGTCCAAAACAAGAAATCTATCGTAAAGCGACTTAGATTTTGTATAAGTTGAGCGCGCAAAGGATATATAGTGTGCAGTAACAAACGCGCCCGCAGATGCGGGCAGGCCGGCAGGGCACCTGGCTGGCCGGCCAAGCGAGCGCGGAGGCATCACGCATTCGCGCGCAAGAAGAAAGGAACGTGCCAACTATGAGCAAGATTCTCGGCATTGACCTCGGTACCACCAACTCCGCCATGGCAGTCCTCGAGGGCGGCCAGCCCACTATCATCGTGAACGCCGAGGGCGACCGCACCACTCCGTCCGTCGTCGGCTTCCGCGCCGAGGGCGATCGTATCGTCGGTAAGTCCGCTAAGAACCAGGCAGTCACCAACCCGCAGAACACCGTCTTCTCCATCAAGCGCTTCATGGGCCGCAAGTACTCTGAGTGCACCTCTGAGCTCAAGACCGTCCCGTACAAGGTCAAGGAGGGTCAGGGCGGCCGCGCCGTCGTCGAGATTGACGGCGAGGACTTCACGCCCGAGCAGGTCTCCGCTATGGTCCTTGCCAAGATGAAGGCTGACGCCGAGAAGTACCTCGGTGAGACCGTGACTGACGCCGTCATCACCGTCCCTGCCTACTTCAATGACGCCCAGCGTCAGGCCACCAAGGACGCCGGCAAGATCGCTGGTCTCAACGTCAAGCGTATCGTCAACGAGCCCACCGCCGCGGCCCTCGCCTATGGCCTCGACAAGAAGGGCACGGAGCAGAAGGTTCTCGTCTTCGACCTCGGCGGCGGCACCTTCGACGTCTCCCTGCTTGACCTCGCTGACGGCGTCTTCGAGGTTCTCGCCACCAACGGCGACAACCACCTCGGCGGCGATGACTGGGATCAGCGTGTGATCGACTGGATGGCTGACAAGTTCCAGCAGGAGAACGGCGTTGACCTCCGCAAGGACCCGATGGCCCTCCAGCGCCTCAAGGAGGCCGCCGAGAACGCCAAGAAGGAGCTCTCCGCTGGCCAGCAGACCACCATCAACCTGCCGTTCATCACGATGAACCAGTCTGGTCCTCTGCACCTCAACTACACGCTGACCCGCGCTGAGTTCGAAAAGATCACGCGTGACCTGCTCGATCGCTGCAAGGCTCCTGTCACCAAGGCCCTGCATGACGCCAACATGCAGATCTCTGACGTCTCTGAGGTCATCCTCGTCGGCGGCTCCACTCGTATGCCCGCTGTCCAGGAGCTCGTCAAGCAGATCACCGGCAAGCAGCCCAACATGTCCGTGAACCCGGATGAGGTCGTCGCTGACGGCGCTGCCGTCCAGGGCGGCGTTCTCACCGGCGACGTCGAGGGCATCCTCCTGCTCGACGTGACCCCGCTGTCCCTTGGCGTCGAGACCATGGGCGGCATCATGACCAAGATGATCGACCGCAACACCACTATCCCGACGTCCAAGACCGAGGTCTACTCCACTGCCGCTGACAACCAGACCAGCGTCGAGATCAACGTCCTCCAGGGCGAGCGCGAGATGGCTGCCGACAACAAGAGCCTCGGCAAGTTCCAGCTCACCGGCATCCCCGCCGCGCGCCGTGGCGTGCCGCAGATTGAGGTCACCTTCGACATCGACGCCAACGGCATCGTGAAGGTCACCGCCAAGGACAAGGGCACCGGCAAGGAGCAGCAGATCACCATTTCCGGTTCCACCGCCCTCTCTGACGACGAAGTCGACCGCATGGTCAAGGACGCCGAGTCCCACGCCGAGGAGGACAAGAAGCACAAGGACGAGATCGAGGTCCGCAACCAGACTGACAGCCTCGCCTACTCGACCGAGCAGACCGTCAAGGAGCTTGGCGACAAGGTCCCCGCTGACATGAAGCAGCAGGCTGACGATGCCGTCGCCGAGGCCAAGAAGGCCCTCGAGGGTACTGATATCGATGCCATCAAGGCTGCCGGCGAGAAGCTCCAGGAGGTTGGCCACAAGCTCGCTGAGGTCGTCTACTCCAGCGCTCAGGCTGACGCTGGCCAGGCTGGCGCTCAGGGTGGCGCCCAGGGCGGCTCTGACGACGTGGTCGATGCTGACTACGAGGTCGTCGACGACGATCAGAACAACCAGTAAGCGGGAAGTGAGTCACGATGGCTCGCACCACCAGTAAGAACAACCAGGCGGGAGCCGCTCCGGCTCCCGCGCCGGACCCCAAGGGGGGCGACGTGAAGGTCGACATCGAGGTCGAGGGCGAGGAGAAGCCCGAGCAGGTTGAGAAGCCCGAGGCTGTCGAGGCCGAAGTGATCGAGCCTGACGAGGTAGCGGAGGACGCTGCCGAGGATGCAGCCGATGACGAGGCTGCAGAGCGCGCCCGCGTAGAGGCTGCTATCAAGGCGGGCGAGGCCGCAGCGGACGAGGACTTCAAGTCCGAGGCGGACGGTCTTCGTGCCGAGCGCGACGAGCTCGCCAAGAAGCTCGCCGGCGTCTCGGATGAGATCAACGCTGCCAAGGCCGAGGCCGCTGCCGCGACCGATCGCCTCTCAAGGCTCCAGGCCGATTGGGACAACTATCGTCGTCGCATGGACCGCGAGCGCGCAATCGAGCGCGAGCGTGCCTGCGAGGGCCTCGTGAAGGATCTCCTGCCGGCGATTGACGACCTTGAGCGTGCGATTACGCACGCAAGCGCCGCCGAGGAGAACGAGGTTGCCAAGCAGCTCGTGGACGGTGTCACCGCCGTTCATGCCAAGGTCATTTCCGTCCTTGAGAAGCAGGGCGCCGAGGTTATCGACCCTGCCGGCGATCCCTTCGATCCCCAGGACCACCAGGCCGTGGGTCGCGTCGAGGACGCGGAGGCCTATGACGAGACGGTCCGCGACGTCTACCAGAAGGGCTATCGCCTTGGTGGCAAGGTCGTGAGGCCGGCCATGGTCACGGTGACCTATGGCGGCCCGAAGCGTCCGGCCGAACCCAAGGAAGACGAGGCAAAGCCTGAGGCAGGCGCCGAAGCTAAGTAGGTTCAAGCGTGCGCCCGGGCGGAACCCCGGGCGCACGCATCTGTACGCAATCAGGCCGGCGTGAGGGCAAGCTCCTTCATGCCGGCCAAGTGACTAGGAAAGGGGGTGCCCTTCGCCATGGCACAGAGAACGTTCTACGACGTGCTTGGCGTCAAGAAAGACGCCACTGCCGACGAGATCAAGAAGGCATTCCGCAAGCTCGCGGTGAAGTATCACCCCGATGCCGGCGGAGACGAGCAGAAGTTCAAGGAGATCAGCGAGGCGTACGAGACCCTCTCTGACGATAAGAAGCGCCGTGAGTACGATCAGATGCTCATGTTCGGTGGCATTCCCGGGGGTGGCTACGGCGCTCCGGGTGGCGGCTACTCGTACACCACGAATGTGGGCGGCAACTGGTCTGACATCTTCAACAACGTGAGGAGCGGAGACGGCGCCTTCGGAGCCAACTTCGATTTCTCCCAGATATTCGGCGGTGCCGCGGGTGCCTCTCAGGCGCGCAGGTCGATGCGTGGTGGCGATTTGACGCTCACCATCAGCCTCACTCCGGAGGAGGCCTTCAAGGGCACGAGCCGCGATGTCTCTTACATGGTTCCGTCATCCGGCGAGCGCGCGAAGCTCACCGTGAAGGTGCCGGCGGGAGCCTATGACGGCATGAAGCTTCGTTACCATGACCGTGGTGAGTACGGTAGGAACGGCGGCGGTCGTGGCGACCTCGTCATCACGACGAGTGTCGCGGAGCACCCGATCTTCAAGCGCGATGGTGCGGACGTGAAGATGGAGCTTCCCATGAGCATGTGGGATCTCGCTCTGGGCACTTCGGTTGACGTTCCCACGCCTTCCGGGGCCACGGTGCGCCTGCGCGTTCCGGCGGGCACTCAGGATGGCCGCACCTTCCGCTTCCGTGACCTGGGAGCTCCCAGCGTGAAGCGCAAGGGCTCGTGGGGTGCCTTGTTCGTCACCATTCGCGCCAAGGTCCCGACTCGCCTCACCACCAAGGAGCGCGATGCGCTCGAGGCTCTTCGCGACGCGGACGAGCGCAGCTATCATGCCGAGGTGGACAAGTACATCGGCGCCAAGGAGTAGGGACGCTAGAGAGAAGCCGCCCGCCAGCGACGCCCGGCGGGCTCTGGGAGAGGGAGGGCCACCATGGCCCACAAGAAAGAGGAGAGCCGCAACAAGCCGCTCTACATGATCAGTGTCGCCGCCGAGCTCACGGGCATGCATCCGCAGACGCTGCGCGTCTACGAGCAGAAGGGCCTTGTGAACCCCGGCCGCTCTCGCGGCAACACCCGCCTGTACTCCCAGGCTGACATCGAGCGCCTTGAGCTCATCGGCCGTCTCACTGACGAGGGCATTAACCTCGCCGGTGTGGTGCGCATCCTCGACATGCGCGAACACGAGGAGGAGATGGAGCACGAGATTGACGAGCTCCGCGACCGTGTGCGCGAGCTCGAGGACCAGGTGCGCGAGTTCAAGACCCGCGAGCGCATCACAGCCCTTGCCCCTTACGAGGGCATGACGCCTGAGAAGGTCATGCGCGGCCTTCTCGGCGGCAATGTCGAGAGGCCACAAGACGAATAGCGCCTCCAAGATATCCGCAACACCAGGCCGCGGCGCCCCTCCCGGGTGCCGCGGCCTTGCTATCCGCGCGACCTGCAAAAGGGACAGTCCCTTTTGCAGGTTGAGTTGACAAAGGGACAGTCCCTTTGTCAACTTGCGAATCCTGCGTGTTACAAGGTTAGGAAATCTATAACGCACGCACTTAGATTTATGTTTGCGCGCGGTGCTCGCGGGGTACAATCAACAACGATAAACAGCGAGCCCACCGCGAGGATACCGTCGCGGCGGGCACCCAAGAGAGGTGATAACTATGAGGCTAGATAAAATGGCCGTCACGGCCCAGGAGGCTCTTCAGGCCGCCATCGGCATCGCCTCGGATGCGCAGGCTGGCTCCGTCGAGTCCATCCACCTGCTCAAGGCCCTGCTCGACTCCGGGGAGCGCAACCTGAGCTCCATCATCGAGCGTGTCGGGGCGGACCCTGACGCCGTCGCGAAGGCGGTCGATGACCAGATTGCGCGCGAGCCCAAGGTAAGCGGTTCGGGCCAGCAGGTTGGTCTCGCCAACGAATTCGTCAAGGTCGTTGACGCCGCGGAGAAGCTCGCCACCAAGATGGGTGACTCCTATGTCACGAGCGAGCACCTCCTCTGCGCCCTTGCGGACGATCGCTCTGATGCCGGCCGCATCCTCAAGGACGCGGGCCTCACGGGCAAGCGCATCCAGGAGGCCTACAACGACCTCCGCGGTGACGAGCGTGTGACCAGCCAGGATTCCAAGCCGGAGTTCGAGGCGCTCGAGCGATACGGCCGCAACGTGACGGACCTCGCCCGCCAGGGCAAGCTCGACCCGGTCATCGGCCGTGTCGAGGAGATCCGCCGCACCATCCAGGTGCTCTCGCGCCGCACCAAGAACAACCCCGTGCTCATCGGCGAGCCCGGCGTGGGCAAGACCGCCATCGTCGAGGGTCTCGCGGAGCGTATCGTTGCAGGCGACGTCCCTTCCACGCTGAAGGATAAGGAGCTTGTTGAGCTCGACATGAGCGCCCTGGTTGCCGGCGCCAAGTACCGTGGTGAGTTCGAGGATCGTCTCAAGAGCGTGCTCAAGGAGGTCGCCAAGGCAGACGGCCGCGTCATTCTGTTCATCGATGAGCTCCACACCATCGTCGGCGCGGGCGCGACCGAGGGCTCCATGGATGCCGGCAACATCCTGAAGCCGGCCTTGGCCCGCGGCGAGCTCCACGCGATTGGTGCCACGACGCTCGATGAGTACCGCAAGTACATCGAGAAGGACGCCGCCCTCGCCCGTCGTTTCCAGACGGTGCTCGTGTCGGAGCCCACGGTGGAAGACACTATCTCCATCCTGCGCGGTCTGAAGGAGAAGTACGAGATGCACCACGGCGTGCGCATTACCGACGCCGCCCTCGTCTCCGCCGCAGACCTCTCCAACCGCTACATCGCGGACCGCTTCCTCCCTGACAAGGCGATTGACCTGGTCGACGAGGCGGCGAGCCGTCTGCGCATGGAGCTTGACAGCATGCCCTCTGACATCGACGCCGTCGACCGTCAACTCACCCAGATGCAGATCGAGGAGCAGGCCCTCATGAAGGAGGAGGACGCTGCCAGCAAGGAGCGCCTCGAGACCCTCCGCAAGGAGATTGCCACCACCCGCGAGAAGCTCGATGGCATGAAGGCCAAGTGGCAGAACGAGAAGGGCGCTATCGACCAGGTGCAGGACCTCAAGCGCCAGATTGATGACGCCAAGACCGAGGAGGAGCGCGCCACCCGCGCGGGCGACCTCGCCCACGCCTCGGAGCTCCGCTACTCCACGATCCCAGACCTGCAGAGGCGCTATGACGAGGCGGAGGCGGCCCTTACCGCCAAGCAGCAGGAGGGCGGCCTTCTCAAGGAGGAGGTCACGAGCGAGGAGATCGCCGAGGTCGTGAGCGCCTGGACCGGCGTGCCCGTGTCGAAGATGATGCAGGGCGAGGTCGAGAAGCTCCAGAACCTCGAGGCGGAGCTGCACAAACGCGTTGTGGGCCAGGACGCCGCTGTGAACGCGGTCGCCGCGGCCGTGCGCCGCAGCCGCGCCGGCCTCGCGGACCCGAACCGCCCGCTCGGCAGCTTCTTCTTCCTCGGCCCCACCGGCGTCGGCAAGACCGAGCTCGCGAAGGCGCTCGCGGACTACCTGTTCGATGACGAGCGCGCCCTCGTGCGCATCGACATGTCTGAGTACATGGAGAAGTTCAGCGTCCAGCGCCTCATCGGTGCCCCTCCCGGATACGTGGGCTATGACGAGGGCGGCCAGCTGACCGAGGCCGTGCGCCGTCGCCCGTACTCCGTCATCCTCATGGACGAGATGGAGAAGGCGCACCCTGACGTCTTCAACATCCTTCTGCAGGTGCTTGATGATGGCCGTCTGACTGATGGCCAGGGTCGTGTCGTGAGCTTCAAGAACACGATCATCATCATGACGAGCAACGTTGGCAGCCAGGTGATCGCCGCGGGCGAGCAGAACGGAGAAGACAAGGCCGTCGTCGACAGGAAGGTCAATGACGCCCTTCGCGCCACCTTCAAGCCGGAGTTCCTGAACCGTATCGATGACATCGTCGTCTTCCATCCGCTTGGCCTGGCAGATATCGAGAAGATCGTGGACATCCAGCTCAAGGGCGTTCGCGAGCGCCTCGACAATGAGCGCATCTCGCTTACGCTCACGCCTGCCGCGATCGAGGCGCTGGCGCTCGATGGCCTCGACCCGGTCTATGGCGCGCGTCCGCTCAAGCGCCTGATTCAGCGCCAGGTCGTGGATAACGTCGCCAACCTCATCATTGCCGGCGAGCTCCACGAGGGTGACTCGGTTAAGATCGATGTCCGCGGCAACAACGAGTTCTTCGCCGAGCGCGTCGCCGCGTCAGACGTACCCGTCACGGCAGATGAGGTGGAGTAGTGGCAACCCCGGACGAGCCCATGGAGATTCCCGCGTCGCAGGCGGGTGCGCCCGTCGCGCAGCCCGAGACGCGTAAGACTCCCGTGACCGACCCCTTCCTTCGCCCGGAGAACGAGGATGACGACGGCTACGACCCCTTCTCGGATCGCAGGCCGACGCCCGAGCCCCTCTTCGAGCGCGACCCGTGGTCGTAGTGAGGAGGCGTCTCCGCTGCCCCCGCGCCGCGGCGCCGCATCCACCGCTTTCCCGCGGCCCGTGGCCTCGCAGCCGCGGCGCTGCATCCACCGCGCACCCGCGGTTCGTGGTCTCGCAGCCGCTGCGCCCATTAGGGCCGTAACACATAAGAGAGCCCGTCAGACCGGTTTGTGCGCCGGCTGGCGGGCTCTTTGCATAAAAAGGCGTAGGGAGGGGTAGGAGGTACTTGCTGGCCAAACGTCTGATCGCCGGCACGTCGCGCCTCTGTCCCGCCGCTTCAGCGGGGCGAAGTCCTTAAATGGCGATGACTTGCCTGACGCCTGACGTATAAAACGAAAACGTTCCCACATATTTGGAATGCCGGCGTGTCACCCCTTGTTCTGGTCGCGAGCTCTTCGTCTTAGGGAGTAACATGGCCGCCAAAGCTGCTGAGCGTAGCGCGTGTGAGCCCTTCAAGCCCCCAACCCTCACTTTCGAGGATGGCGTGCGCGGGTCTTGTCCGCATTTCAGCATCGCCATTCCGGACGGCTTCGTCCTCGACGGTTCCCCGACGGACGGGTCCGCCTTTGTGGCCACGTCCCGGGACGAGGCGAGTCCCATTCGGGTGATATCCGGCGTCGCGACGCCCGTCCCTCTTGAGGATCTTCTCCAGTTCGACAAGTCCGGGTTCATCGAGCTCTACTATGCCTACGCCCGACTCCTCGTGCTTGACGTGCAAGAGCCGGGCTGGCGTTTTCTTGACGAGCGTGTCGTCGAGGCACAGGGCTGCTCCGTGCTCGTCACACGGTTCTCAGTCGTCGATTCTGAAGACCAAGTCTATTGGCTCCAGCCAATCAACCACTACCCCGATTATGGCATCCGCGTGGATGTGAGGCGGGGATGGGATGGCGCGGAGCCGCTGATGCCGCTCGTCGACCAGCTCGTCTCTGGCGTCAGCGTGGACGAGTGGAAGACCAGCGACCTCGTCTATGACCTCAATCGCGCCCGCAGTGAGGTCGTTGATCCTGCGCGCTTCGGCGAGATATGCCAGTCCCTCTTCCGTTTGCTCAACAGCTGTCGCCAGATGCACCATGCGGCTGACCAAGCCCAGCACCTCTCGGTCGCGGGCAATCTGATCACCGCCGACCTCATGGCCGTGGTCGTTTCCGGCATCGAGGAGTGCGGCGAGCGCACCCTTCCGTACGTGGAGGCATGTGTCGAGGCGTACGAGGCCCAACTCGGGCTCGGCGTCGACGACGAGACAATCCGCGCCGAGGGCCACGACGTGCTCTCCCTGCTAGGTTGTTTGCTGGTCAAGTTCGAGCCCGATGGGCGCGAGGAGGCGGAGTACATGCGCGAGCATGGTCCCATCGAGGTTCCCGACAGGTTCTGGGAGCTCTCTGACCGTATCGCCGCCGTCCTTGGAAGTCTCGCCTAGCCAGGCCCTCGTCCCCGCATACACAACCTGCGTGCGCAGACCTTGTATGCGGCCTGCGCATGCAAACAGGGGCTACATTCTGCGATGGTGCCCCTGAGCCTGCCTATGTGAGCGACATCGGCGCGACGGGAAGCCCTCGCCCTGCTTCGCGGACGCTTGCCTAGAGCGTCGGGTTCGCCTTCATGATACGAGGCCTCAGGGTCTTGCCCACGGCGAGGCGATAGCCCTCGGTCATCTCGATGGTCTTCCTGAGGAGGTCCTGCGCCTCCGCGTCATGGACGTCGACGAGCGACATGGACATGCGGAGGTCGACCGCGAGGAGCTCGTCGAGCTCGCCGTCGAGATAGCTGGACTCAATGCAGCGAATCATCTCGTTGAACGCTCCCTGAGAGAGCGTGACGGCAATCTTGAGCTTGGTAATGTCACAGCTGCCGGTCTTGCGTGCCAAGATCTTCGAGAGCTGCTCGTGCTGGACGCGGACCTCGTCGTCAGAGACCTCGGGGTACGCGATGATGTCGACGTAGAAGCGACGGAGACGCTCGTTGCGATGAAGGCAATCGACGAGCAGATACTCGAGGATGCAGTAGGCAAGAGCCGGATCGTCCGTTGGGAAGCGACGCTCCACGGCTTCGCGCAATGCCTCGACGTACTCGTGGTAAATGGCAGCAACAAGTCCGCCGCGGCTACCAAAGTGATATCCGACGAGTCCTCGCTGGACTCCCGCCTCTCGGCAGATGATGGCGTCGGACACTGAAGAGACACCCTGTTCGTAGAAGAGCGTACGGGCGGTGTTCTTGATGCTTTCCTTGGTGGCATCTCCCACCGCGTAGGTTCCCATATCAACTCCTTATAGCTCTACGGGGCGCCGCTATTGTATAGCACGCGGCGCCCCGTAGGCCAAGCTTATGCGATCTGTGGGCGATTCACCTGCGTGCGATTAGCACATCATGACGAGCGCGAGGCCACCAAAGCAGATTCCGCAGCCGATGATGCGGGAGATCGTGACGCGCTCCTTGTAGAAGATTGCGCCGATGGCAAGCAGGCAGACGGCGAGGATAACGTAGAGGACCAGGCAAGCGACGGAGACGTCCCAGCCGGCGCGGTACTGCAGAAGGATGGCGAGCTCCATGAGGACGAGGGAGAGGCCCATGGCGGGGGCTGACCAGTTGCACTTCTTGATGGCGCGGCCGTAGTTCTTATCCTTTGCGGTGGTGAAGAAGAAGATGAAGGAGGCGGCGCAGCAGGTTGCGTAAGTAAGGAACACGGAGGCGACGGCGTTGACGTCTGTCGGGGTGAGCTTGGCCACGATGTTGTAGGCCACGTTCACGAAGATCATCAGGATGACGGGGAAGAGGAATGCGAAGCCCGTCTTCTTAGCGGTTTCGGTCATGGTAGTTTCCTCTCGGTTGCTCGACTTGGTTAAGCCTCGGCGTCGTAGGCGATACGGCCGTTGACGAGCGTCAGCTGCGACTCGGTGATCTGGATGTCCTTGGGATCACAAGTGAACAGGTTGTGATCGAAAACGACGACGTCTGCGAACTTGCCGCACTCGAGGGAGCCCTTGATTCCCTCCTTGTTGAGCTGATAGGCGCCACCCCAGGTGAAGGCCCACAGAGCCTCGGAGACGGAAATCTTCTGCTCGGGATGGATGCCGCCGACGGGCAGGCCGTCGTTGAAGGTGCGCTGGGTGGAACGGAAGACCTGGTCGAGCTTGCCAGCGAAGCCGACCGGGGAGTCGGAGCTGAAGGAGATGTAGTCGCAGTTGTCGAACATGGAGCGGTTGGCCCAGGCGTACTTGTAGACAGCGTCTCCGAACGTCTTGCGATAGAAGTCGGTCTCGTACGTAGGCGTCGGGGCGAGCATGTCGGGCTGCAGCGCGGCGACAACGCCGAGCTCACGGAAGCGCGGGAAGTCCTTGGGGCTCACGGTGTCGCAGTGGGTGATGCAGTTGCGCTGGCCCTGGACATAGCCTGCCTTGACGGCCTCCTCGAAGCAATCAAGGGCGTATTCGACGGTGCGGGTGCCGCAGGCGTGGACGTGAACCGGCATGCCGGTCTCCTCGCAGGCGAGGATGCGGCGCCTGAACTCCTCGGGCTCGAGCAGGCAGCCACCGGAGGTGGAGGGATCGTCAGCGTAGGGCTCGCACATCCAGGCGGTGTGGGCTCCGCCGACGCCGTCACCGATGACCTTGAAGCCCCAGAAGGTGATGAAGTCCTCGATGTTGGGATAACGCTCGGCCATCTTCTGAGCGATCTCGATGAAGTCGGGGTTGTCATTGATCATGGTGCAGGTGTTGACGCGGAGATTGAGCTTGCCCTGTTCCTGAAGGTCCTCGAGGGCCTCGTACCAGGTCTCGGGGGTGTCGAAGGCGTCCCAGACCTCGGTGACGCCGCGGCGGTTGAGCAACTCGATGGTCTCGAGGAGCTTGCCCGCGCGGACGGCGGGGTCGGAGATGGCGCGCTTGAGGACGTCGGGCTCGATGTTGAGGGCTGCGGACTCCTCGAGGTAGCCGGTCGGCTCGCCGTTCTCGTCACGCCAGATGCGGCCGCCGATGGGATCGGGGGTCTCGGCGGTGATCTCGAGCTCGTCGAGGGCCTTCTGGTTCAGCCAAGCGCAGTGGGTGTCGATGTCGAGCAGGAAGGCGGGGTTGTCAGGCAGGGCCTCGGTCAGCAGATCCTTGGTGGGAACCTTGCAGCCGGGCCAGTTGGCCTGGTGCCATCCGAAGCCGATGACCCAGTGGGAATCCGGGTTGGCCTCGTGCCAGGCCTTGCAGTTGGCGACGCACTCCTCCTCGGTGCCGATGTAGCGAAGCACCGGGCCGCTCTCGCAGAGAACGGTGTTCTCGAGGTGGAGGTGAGCGTCGCAGAGAGCGGGCATGAGGAGCTTGTCATCGCCGTAGCGGCGGATAACGGTGTCGGGACCGGCAAGAGCCTCAATCTGCTCGGGGGTGCCAACGGCGACGATGCGCTCGCCGCTGATCGCGATGCCGCCGGCGGCGGGTATCTCGTCGCGGCTGATGCCGCGCCACATGGCGCCTGCGAGGATGACCATGTCGATACGGTTGCTCATTGTGCTCTCCTTAAGTTTGGAAAAGGGGAGGTACGCGGGGAAGAAGGGGGCACGCGGGGAAGGGACTCCTTCGCCTCATCACGTTATTTGGGGTTCCGACCCCGCGTACCAGGGGGTGCATGCTCGCTTTAGGACTCGTATTCAACAGCCTCTTCCTCAACAGCCTCTTCCGCACCCTCGACTGCCTTCTCGGGGCGGTTGACGACGTAAAGGCCAAGCAGGCAGACTGCGATGCCGGCGATCTTCATTGCGTCGAGGGACTCATTCCAGAGGAGGACGCCAACAACGACGAGGGCAAGGGAGACAGAGATGTTGCCTACGAGAGTGCCGACGCTGATGTCCCAACCGACGCGATAAAGCAGGATGATCGCGACATCGCAGCCTACGATGCACAAACCGAGGGCGTAGGAAGCCCAGTTTGCCTTAGCGAACTCGGCGAAGATGTTTCCGCCACCGGAGGTGACCATGTAGATCACGAAGGTGGCAGCCATGCCG
Organism: Collinsella sp. 1033st1_E11_1033SCRN_220408; assembly: GCF_039062465.1. Classification (NCBI taxonomy): domain Bacteria; kingdom Bacillati; phylum Actinomycetota; class Coriobacteriia; order Coriobacteriales; family Coriobacteriaceae; genus Collinsella; species Collinsella sp. 1033st1_E11_1033SCRN_220408. Next base: position 223,427 of record NZ_JBCLNF010000002.1, on the reverse strand, counting down.
GCCGCATAGGTGAGGGTGAGGGACGCGAAGGTGTCCGCGTCATCGGGAGTCGACTTGGCGAAGACGTTGTACAGGATGTTACCCAACACGCCGATTCCCAGGGGAACGTAGAACATGATGCCTTCCATAGATTCTCCTTTGTTGATGATGGGCCTTCCATGACTGAGGACAATGTAAAGGAGGATTTTGAAGGTGTAAATATTGACGCTGCAAAATTTCACGGCGTGAAAATCGAATATCGAGCCGATCAAAATGAAATCTGTGCAGCGAGATGTGCAGAAAAGGGCAGGTAAACTGTTTGCCAGCTTTGAGGTGTTATTGGTTTGCAGCGGAGGATTGGTCGCTTCTCCGAATTGACAAACAGTCGGCAAGCGGTTGAAAAACTGAGATGAGCGCTATCTGTCTAGATCTCTTCTGAAATCAAAATTATGGCACAGCGCAAATACAACTTCGAAGTAACAAAAATCGAATTCAGGCAGAGCCGTCATCGCCTCGCGTGGGCGACAGGCTAAGGCGAAGGCCCGGCTCCGGTGTGATTCGGAGCCGGGCCCTTCGCTTCTGGTCAGTTTGCGGTGCGCCGTTGGGCTTGGTGCATACGATTCGTGGCGCCGTTGGGCTCGACGGATGTGTGAGCTCCTGTGTCCTACTTGGACCAGAAAATGATGAGCAGGATCGCAACGATGGCCACCACGACGATGCTGACAACCACGATGTGGCGCTTCTGCTCCTTTTCATGCGAGCCGAAGATCTCGCGGTTGCCTTTTGGAACGGAGAGATACTGGCCGTACTTGAGCTCTTGGCGCACCTTCTCCTGCTGGGAGCGGGAGTGGCGATAGACACCCCTTGAGGGCGCGACGCGATTCTTGAGCGTGTAGCTCGAATCGAAGGAGTAGTTGTTCTCGTAGGCCTCGTCCGCCTGGAGGTCATTCACGGGCGGCTGGCGGCGATGAGGCTTGGGTTGACGCACGTACGCGGGGCGCCCCTCGCTATCTCGCTCAAAAGACTCCTGCGAATATGCGGGACGCTCCTCTTGGCCCTCCCCAGAGGGCTCCTGTGCCTCGGCGCCCATGGCGTCGATTTCATCCGTGGAATTGCGGTCTTGATCGTTCGTCATTCCAGTCCCCTTTTGGAGCATGTCTCAGTCCCTGTGAGTGTACCCCCTCAGGGTTGGTATGGCTCAATTTCTCATGACCTTTACCCATGCCAGGATACTGCCGCGCGTACGTCTCGACGCGAATGCGCCGCGTGGGCGTGGCGTTGGAGCGGGGAGGGGAGGGCGGCGGAGCGACGGAAGCTTGCGCTGGCTCTTGTTCGCTTATGAGACCTTATATAGACAGACTTAGATTTTATTAGCAAAAAAGACTAAGAAATCTTGTATTGACGTGTTTAGAAACAATCGTCGCGGGAACATATACCAGCGACACAAGGGGCACAGGCAATGCGAGGTGCCCACAACCACAAAAGGAGTGGTAACCATGGCAAGCATGATTCCGTATGATCGTTACAACCGTCTCGCGCGTGTGGCCTTCCCGTTCGATGACGTCTTTGACAGCTTCCTCGCTCCGGCCACTGCGGCGGCAGACTTCAAGATGGATGTCGAGGATGCTGGCGATGCCTATGTGGTCAGCGCTCACGTTCCTGGCGTCACGCGCGATCAGATTGACGTCGAGCTCAACGAGGGCCGTCTTTCCATCACGGTTGATAAGAAGGACTCTGACGAGCAGAAGGCAAAGAACTATCTGCAGCGTGAGACCGGCGAGTACACCTGCACGCGCGGCGTCTTCCTGAAGGATGCTGCTACGAGTGGCTTGTCCGCCAAGCTCGCCGACGGCGTCCTGACCGTCAACGTCCCGAAGCAGGACGAGAAGGCCAACGTAACCAAGGTCTCCATCGACTAGATGGGCTCAGTCACGCTAGGCTCGCAACGTAGCGAGTGCGATTTTTTGAGGAGGGGCTGTCGCTTAGGCGGCGGCCCCTCTTTTTATGACTAATCTGGAATGGATAACACGAGGTAGAGCGTTTGCGTAAGCAAACATTAGTTCGATTTAGTGTCAGATAGGGGCTGTATCCTCTGTCTATCAGAGGCCAAGAGATGGGAGATGGTATGCGCGACATCACGATCACGTCTGATGGATGCACGGTTCTGGCAAGGCGTTGCTCTTCTCGGGAGACGGTCCAGATGGGCCTTGTCGAGAAGCCAGAAGGTGTGCTTGTCGTTTGCCGTACGGAGGGCGATACCACACTTGATGTCTATGATGCGCCGTGGCATATCGGCTGCGCGTGCGTGACGGCCCAGAATCTCCCTGCGCTCATTGAGGTGCTGGCTGGTCCTCTCCCCAGCGTTGAGAGGACACTGCCCGCACTGCTCACGGCGCTCTTCGCGGATGATGAGGTGCAGTTTTCGGATCTCCTCGACATCCTTGATGCGGCGAAGGTGCCCTATGCCTATCGAGCGTTTGGTCCGGATGCAACGGCGGTTCGCCTTGAGGGAGACGAGGCGCTGATGGGGGCCTTGTTCGACTAGCCGCTTGCGATAGGCTGCTTGCTGGGTCCGTGCGTGGGCGTGATTGGCAGTCCGGCCGAGTCCCCTGGCGCTTTCCTAGGCCAGGGGAGGCTCGGCTCTATTCGGGATGAGGCGCCTCAGCTCGCCTCAGCTCTATTCGCCTCGGCCCAATTCGAGCCGGAAGATGGCTTTGCTGCGATACACAAAAAAGCAGGTGGCCGTCCGAAGACAACCACCTGCGTCTTTTTAATGGTGCGGCATATAGGATTCGAACCTATGACCTTTTGATTCGTAGTCAAACGCTCTATCCAGCTGAGCTAATGCCGCAGCGCAGTTAGATATACTCGCATTCGACCTACCCTTCGTCAAGTACTTTTTCGAAATTCAGTAAAAAATTTTTGAGCAACGCCCTTGAGCAGGGGTTTTCCAATCGGACACCAATGGCTGATCTTGAGGGAGAATAGAAGTCGCGTGTCTTTGCGTCCGTAGTGGGTTCATCTTTGTTGGGAATCTCGTATGGCGAGCATGACACGCGGGCGTTTGGGTATGCATGCTTATCGGATTAACAGTCCGTTCAATACGTTGGAAGGAAGACTCTATGGCTATTAACGAGAACGTCGCCAAGGTGCTTGAGGACCAGATTAACAAGGAGCTCTATAGCGCCTACCTCTATCTCACCTTCGCTGACTACTACGAGGACCGCGGCCTCAAGGGCTTTGCCAACTGGTACATGATCCAGGTCCAGGAGGAGACGGACCACGCTAAGGCTCTTCGTCGCTACCTGCTCGACAATGATTACAAGCCCACGATGGAGGCCATCGACAAGCCCGACAAGACCTTCTCCAACGACCTCGAGCCGCTCGAGGCCGGCCTTGAGCACGAGGAGTACGTTACGAGCCTCATCCACCACTGCTACGAGGTCGCCCAGGAGGCCCACGACATTCGCGCCATGCAGATGCTCGACTGGTTCGTGAAGGAGCAGGGCGAGGAAGAGGCCAACGCGCGCGACATGATCAGCAACATGAAGCTCTTCGGCACTGACCCCAAGGGCCTGTACGATCTTGATCGCGAGTACGCCACGCGCACTTATATCGCGCAGACCACGCTGCCGATGTAGTCTCTGCCGCCACTGCCTCGTGCCGCTCGGGCGCCGTGCCACGGCGCTCGCTCCGCATGTGCCATACTGGGCGACATGGATATCGCTCATGACACCAATATCGCCCGCCCGACGGCGCCCAAGCGCGTCGTCGGGCGTTTTGCGCCCACGCCGTCCGGGCGCATGCATCTGGGAAACGTTGCGTCGTGTCTCTTGGCGTGGCTGTCGGCTCGCTCTGCAGGCGGGCGTATGATCCTCCGCATCGAGGACCTCGACCCTCGCGCTCAGAGTCGCGAGGCAGCCCGGCTCATCATGGATGACCTGAACTGGCTTGGCCTTGACTGGGACGAGGGCCCCTTCTGGCAGAGCGAACGCGCCGAGGTCTACGCCGCCGCGATCGACCGCCTCGGCGGCAGCGGCATAGAGGCCGGTTCGAAGGGCCTGCGGCTCACGTATCCATGCTTCTGCACCCGCAGCGAGCTCCATGCGGCGACGGCGCCCCATGCGAGCGACGGCACCTACGTCTATGCCGGTACGTGTCGTGGCCTTTCCGCCGATGAGGTTGCGGCGCGAGCTGCCGTGCGTCCCCCGGCGACGCGCCTGCGAGTGCCCGATGCCGCCGATCCGGCGGGCACCATCGACTTCTGTGACCTCGCCTATGGGGCGCAACGCGAGGTGCTGGCACACGAGTGCGGGGACTTTCTCGTACGGAGAAGCGACGGCGTGGTCGCCTATCAGCTTGCCGTGGTGGTCGATGACGCGGAGATGGGCGTCACGCAGGTGGTCCGCGGGCGTGACCTGTTGGGTTCCGCGCCTCGTCAGATGTATCTCCAGAGCCTGCTGGGCTATGGCAATCCGGAGTATGGCCACGTGCCGCTGCTTGTGGCGCCGGACGGCCGCCGCCTCTCCAAGCGCGAGCGAGACCTCGATCTGGGCGCTCTCCGCGAGCGTTTCGAGACCCCCGGTCCTCTGATTGGCGCCATCGCGAGCCGTCTGGGCCTTGCCGAGGTGGGGGAGAGCCTGACTGCGGATGCCCTCGTGCCCCGTTTTTCGTGGGGGACGGTCGCCAGTCATCGCGAGGATATCGTGGTGGACGAAGACTTCTTGTCTTTCGTGTGAGGAAACCCTTGCAGTTTTGCCGGTGTGAGGTATGATTCTCTAGCACCTTTTACGGAGAGCTGACCGAGAGGCCGAAGGTGCTCGCCTGCTAAGCGAGTATACCCCCCAAGGGTATCTGGGGTTCGAATCCCCAGCTCTCCGCCAGAACGCGCAGCCCCGCAGGGATTCGTCCCCGCGGGGCTTTTCTTTTGCGCCGATGCGCTGTGCTGGCCCGTGTCGTCGTGCTGTGGCCCTCAACCGTACCGGGCCACCGCCGTGGGTGCCGATTCGCGTCGCCGCACTGGGCGGCTGCCATGTTCCCACCCGCAGGCTGACGTCGCCCTCCATCGGGTACCATGTGGCCAACACTGGCCCGTTCAAGGGAGCCACATGGCTATGTCTTGCAAGAGGTGGCGCGGGGCTGCCGGGGCGCTTGTCCCCGTCATCGTGCTTCTCGCACTTGCCCTCGTCCTCGCGCCCACGCCGGCGCAGGCGCGCGAGTATTCGATTGACGAGGTTGTTGGGGACCTAACCGTCAACACGGACGGGTCGATTACGGTCGCCGAGGAGCGAACCTTCGACTTCGACGGATCCTTCCATGGCGTCTACTGGAACCTCTCGAAGCGCGGGCCCGTTGCCACCACCAACTCTGGTGACGTGAGCATTACCAACATCACGGTGGAGGACCTATCCTCTCCCGAGCTGGGTAGCTTCATCGAGTCTGATTCGGGGGCTGACGGCACCTATCAGCTCACGGATAGCGGCAGCGCGCTCAAGGTGAAGATCTTCTCCTCGCACGAGGACGAATCCGCCACGGTGCGCATCACCTACACCGTCACCAACGTGGTCAACGCCTGGGCCGATACCGGCGAACTCTACTGGAAGCTCGTCTCGAACGGCTGGGACGTGCCCTCTGATAACGTCACCTATCGCGTTCATCTTCCCGTCCCCGCTGGTGAGACGGTGCGTCCCGAGGATAACGTCCGCGCCTGGGGCCATGGCCCGCTCGACGCGTCGCTCGCCTTCGACGGCAACGAGATCGTCTACGCCATTCCCGGCGTGGGAACGAGCGAGTACGCCGAGGCCCGCGTGACCTTCCCGGTCGAGTGGCTCACGGGCATGGTGCCCAGCTCCATCGAGCACATGTCTTCGATCCTGCGTGACGAGCAGCGCTGGGCAGACGAGGCGAACGAGCGCCGCGAGCGCGCCCGCCTCGAGCTTGCGATCTTCGGGACCGTGGGTGGCGTCTCGATCGCGGCGACGGGAGGCCTGACGCTCTTCCTGACGAGGCGTTATAAGCGCATGCGCAGGAAGGCCTTCCCAGACGAGTACTTCCGCGACGTCCCCTCCGCAGACCATCCCGCCGTGCTCGGCGCGTTGCTGAAGGGCGGCAAGGTCTCGAACGAGTGCTTCACCGCCACGCTTATGAAGCTCACGGACGATGGCATCATCGGCCTTGACCTCATCTGCGATAGCAAGGGTAGGGCGAAGGACTATCAGATCACCCGCAGCACGCGCGTTGCGACCGATCCTATCGATGACGCCGCGATGCATCTCATGTTTGACGTCGTGGCACCCCGCGGCAAGGACCGCAAAATGAGCACGGCTCCCGCCGCCGGCTATTCCACGCTGCGATTCTCGGATTTCAAGCGTGCCGCCAAGAAGGCACCCGCCACCTATAGCGAGGCCCTGGGCGACTGGGAGCACGAGGTCAAGGCGGCTGCGGAGAAACGAGGCTTCTTCAATGGCGAAGAGGTGACCGGCCGTGTTCCCCTCGCCATCTTCTCCGTGCTGTTTGGCCTGGTGGGCATGGTCTGCGGCGTTGCGCTCTTGGCTGATGACGCCATCTTGGCGGGCATTGCCGTGCTCGTGCTCTCTATCGTGGCGATGACGGTCGGCATCATCGTGTGCGCCAGGCTCGCGCCGATGTCTCGCGAGGGCATGGAGCTTGCGGGCAAGCTTGAGGCCCTCAAACGCTGGCTCAAGGACTTCACGCTGCTCAACGAGGCGGTGCCTCGCGACGTCGCCCTGTGGGATCGCCTGCTCGTCATGGCCGTCGTCCTCGGGGTGGCGGATCGCGTGATCGAGCAGCTCAAGGTCGCGGCGCCCGAGGTCCTCGCAAGCCCGTACTTCTACAGCTACTGCTGGCTCCACGACTACGGCTATGCCGGCCTCGACAGACCCGCCAGCTGCCTCACCACGGACTTCGGCAGCGCCCACAACGTAAGCACTGCTGCCCTCGCCGCGTCTTCCTCGAGCTCCGGCGGCGGTGGCGGCGGTGGATTCTCCGGCGGTGGCGGCGGAGGCGGAGGCGGTGGCGGCGGTGGCGGCGCGTTCTAACGTGCCCGCGCGTCCACGCGACCTTTGTTGAGCGACCGGCGCGCCTGGTGCATCAGGCGCGCCGGTCGTGTTCGTGCTCTCTGGCGCTCGCGAGGTTGCGCGGCCTGCGGGATTCCACATCCGGCACGCTGGTCGCGCTTGCGTTCTCTGGCGCCTAGGCTCTGCCTCCGTAGACAAAGTAGTGCTCCGGGGCGCCAGACACCATGCCGGGGCGATCCGCGAGCCTCTCGAGGCCAAGGTGCTCGTAGAAGGACCAATCGCAGTCCGTGTCCGTGACGAGCCAATAGCGCTCCGCACCGTGGCGGCGGAAGTGGTCGAGCGCCCGGTCGATGAGGCGCTTGCCAAGGCCGTGGCCGCGCGCCTCCGTGCTGACTACGAGCAGGAGAATGCGCGGAATCGAGCCGAGGTCCGCCTCGGCGCGCATCTCCTTTGTGGCGCGGATTTCATCGAGGTAGATGGGTTCGGTGGGCTCGACGTTGTCCGGGTGCTCCGCGCGCTCGCGTGCTGCCGTGAGGAGCTCCTCGGCGCGCTTGCGGGCCTCCGCGCCAACGTGCCCGAAATGCTCGGCCGTCTCTGCGCTCGTGTGGGTGCCGTGCGTCACGATGACGCCAACCATCTTGCCATTGAGCAGGGCCTTTACGCCCCACGTCATCTCCTGGAGATAGGCGGCGATCTCATCGGTCGCCATGAGGCGTGCCACACGGTCGCGCTCGGAGTCATCGAGCCATGTGCCCTCCATGGAGGCGCTCGTCATGTCCCCCAGCCCGTCGGGCGAATACCAGGCGTCCGCGGCAAGGCCTGCGATGTCGTCTAGGTCATCTCCGGTGAGTGGTTCGAACGTGATGCCGTCGCCAAACAAAGCCATAATTCCTCCGTTTCGGGTGCTATTCCAAAAGCCTACCCGTTTTTCACGTTCTCGACGGGCGAGAAGGCGCCGCATGCGTCACAATGAAGCGTTGGGAGTTGAAACCACGGGCATCCCCCAGCGACCGCCTTCGGGCGCCGCGCGTGTTCGGCGGAGGCCGCTCCCGGACTGCTAGCAATCAACGAGGAGGTTTCATGGCACAGGGTTCCATCAAGAGGGCGCTCGTCTCGGTCACCGACAAGACCGGTGTCGTCGAGTTCGTCAAGACGCTCGAGGATGAGTTCGGCGTCGAGGTGATTTCTACCGGCGGCACGGCCCGCGTGCTCGCGGACGCCGGCGTCAATGTCGTCCCCATCGAGCAGTACACGGGATTCCCCGAGATGATGGATGGTCGCGTCAAGACCCTGCACCCCAAGGTGCACGGCGGCCTTCTTGCCCGCCGCGATGACGAGAAGCACATGGCCGAGGCCGCGGAGCACGGCATCGGCATGATCGACCTCGTCGTCGTCAACCTCTATGAGTTCGAGAAGACCGTCGCCAAGCCCGACGTCACCTTCGCGGACGCCATCGAGCACATCGACATCGGTGGCCCCTCCATGCTCCGTTCCGCCGCCAAGAACGCTGACGCCGTGACCGTCGTCAGCGACCCGGCGGACTACGACGCCGTCCTCGCCGAGATGCGCGCCAACGACGGCGCCACCACGCTCGAGACCCGCCGTCGCCTGCAGCTGAAGGTCTACCAAACCACCGCCGCCTATGACACGGCCATCGCCGCCTGGCTGGGCGAGCAGGCCGCCAAGGCTTCCGCCGAGGGCGAGGCCACGAGCGCCTTCCCCGAGAAGTTCGTGCTCACCGCCACCAAGGAGCAGGACCTCCGCTACGGCGAGAACCCGCAGCAGGCTGCCGCCTTCTACGTGAGCCCGGACGCGCCGGAGCACTCGCTTGCCCGCGCCGAGCAGATCCAGGGCAAGCCGCTCTCCTACAACAACATCCTCGATGCCGACGCCGCCTGGGCGGCCGTCCGCGAGTTCGACGAGCCCGCGGTGGTCATCCTCAAGCATCAGAATCCGTGTGGCTCCGCCACCGCCGCGGATGTCACCGAGGCCTATGACCGCGCCTTCGCCTGCGACCCCATCTCCGCCTATGGCGGCATCATCGCCGTCAACCGTGAGGTGCCCCTGTCGCTGTGCGAGCACTTCGCCGACGTGAACAAGCAGTTTGTCGAGGTCATGATTGCCCCGAGCTACACGCCCGAGGCCCTCGAGCGCCTCTCCAGGCGCAAGAACATGCGCGTGCTTGCCACCGGTGGCGTCGACCGCACGATTGGCCACGAGGTCCGCACCGTCGACGGCGGTGTCCTCGTCCAGGACATCGACCACGTGAGTGAGGACCCCGCGACCTTCACGGTGCCCACCAAGCGCAAGCCCACGGACGCCGAGATGGATGACCTGCTGTTCGCCTGGCGCGTCTGCAAGGCCGTGAAGTCCAACGCCATCCTCGTCGCCAAGGGCCGCGCCGGCATCGGCATGGGTCCCGGCCAGCCCAACCGCACGGACTCCGCCCGCATCGCCTGCGAGCGCGCCGAGGCCGCCTGCGAGCGCATGGGTGTCTCGACCGAGGGCATGGTCGCCGCGTCCGACGCCTTCCTGCCGTTCCGCGATGACGTCGACGTCCTCGCCGAGCACGGTATCACCGCGATCATCCAGCCCGGCGGCTCCATCCGCGACGAGGAGTCCATCCAGGCCTGCGACGAGCACGGCATCGCCATGGTCTTCACCGGTACCAGGCACTTCCGCCACTAGTAGCTGGTGGTAGTCCGGCGGGCTTCGGCCCGCCGGCATTTTGTTTGGGGGAGCGTTGCCCAAGATCTATGTCATAGAGGATGACGAGGGCATCCGCGTCGAGCTCGTCCGCATGCTCGAGCGCGAGGGCTTTGAGGCGGAGGCGTGCGAGGACTTCTCCCGCGCCGCCGAGCTTGCCCTCGCTGCCGCCCCGGACCTCGTTCTTCTCGATCTCACGCTTCCGGGTACGGATGGCCAGCTCATCTGCCGCGAGATCCGCGCCGCCTCCTCAGTCCCGGTCATCGTGCTCACGAGCCGCGTGACCGAGGCGGACGAGGTGGTCTCCATGACGCTGGGCGCGGATGACTTCGTGCCCAAGCCCTATAGCCCCCGCGTGCTCGTGGCTCACATCCAGGCCTTGCTGCGCCGCGCGGGCCAGGCTGCGACGCCCGCCTCGACCATCGAGCGCGGGGCCGTGACGCTCGACCTCTCCCGCTCCTGCGCCGCCGCGAACGGCAAGACCGTCGAGCTCACCAAGAACGAGATGCGCATCCTGGGCCTGCTCATGCGCCGTTCCCCCGCAATCGTCTCGCGCGAGGACCTCATGCGCGAGCTCTGGGACTCAGACGCTTTTGTCGATGACAACACGCTTACGGTCAACGTCAACCGCCTCCGCGCCCAGCTCGCGAGGGTGGGCGTCGAGGGGTTCCTGGTCACGCACCGCGGCCAGGGCTATTCGGTCCAGGCGTAGCCGATGAGGTTGGGAAGTTACATACGCTCGCGCGTCCCGGAGCTTCTGGTCCTCGTGGCGCTCGAGCTACTCCTTGCGCTCCTGCTGCACATCTCCGGCATGGGCGCGGCCTTCGTCGCGCTCGTCTGCTCGATTGTGCTCGTCTCGGCGCTCGTCGCCGTCGCACTGGGGTTTGCCCGCGAGTGCGGCTTCTGGGACTCCCTCTCCGAGACCTGCTCCTCGCTTGACAACGCGCGCCTGCTGCCGGAGCTCATCGACAGGCCAGAGTTCCCCGAGGGCCAGGTGGCCTATGACGCGCTCGTCTCCGTGGCGAAGACCGCCAGCGACGAGGTCGCCGAGCAGCGTCGCTTCGTCGAGGAGTATCGCGCCTACGTCGAGACTTGGGTGCATGAGGCAAAGAGCCCGATTACGGCCGCGCGCCTGGCGCTCTCAAACCTCGAGGAGGACGCGGATGCGTGCGTGGGCTGCCCGCGCGAGGTCGAGCCCGTCGTCCCGCGCCTGCGCTCGGTCGAAGACGAGCTCGTCCGCGTCGAGCGCTACGTTGAGCAGGCGCTGTTCTACGCGCGCTCCGAGACGCTCGAGCGCGACTTCCTCGTCCGCTCCCACTCGCTTCGCGAGATGGTGGCCTCGGCCATCAAGGCCAACGCGAACCTGCTCATCGCCGCCGGCGTGACGCCGCGTCTGGGCGAGGGCCTCGACCTCAAGGTCTTCACGGACGACAAATGGCTCGTCTTCATGCTGGGGCAGCTCCTCCAGAACACGGCCCGCTACGTGCGCCCCGGTTGCGAGGGCTGGCCTCAGGTCTGGTTCGATGCGCGCCTCTTGGACGAGGGCCTCGCGAGCGAGCGCGTTGAACTGACCGTGCGGGATAACGGATGCGGCGTGAGCGCGGCGGACCTGCCACGCGTGCTCGAGCGCGGCTTCACGGGCGACAACGGCCGTACCCACAAGCAGTCGACGGGTCTGGGCCTTTGGCTCGTCGCGCGCCTCGCCCGGAAGATGGGCGTCTCGGTCGCGGTTGACTCGGCAGAGGACGAGTTCTTCTCCGTGACGCTTGCCTTCCCCGCTAACAAGATGCACTACTTCGAGGACTAGCGGCTGCGCGCTGTTGGCTCGGCCTGGCCGTCCGCATATTCGGGCGATGCCGCTCGAGGCTTGCCGGGCACCCGGCGCGCTCGCCCCGCCGCCCGCCGCCGCCCGCGGGCCCGAGCTCGGACAAAAAAAGAGGGCCGGCCACGTGGCCGACCCTCGGGTGCCAGGCAGTGTCCTGCTCGCCGCCTGCGCTACGCCGTGTAACGGGTGCGAACGGCGTCGTTCAGGATGCCGCGGCTCATGGCGTAGGTGACCAGGAAGTAGCCACCGTATGCCGCGAGGAAGATCGCGCAGGTGAAGCCCACCATGCCGCTGATGGTGAGACCTCCGAACACCCTGACGAGGTCGATGACGACCCTCAGCGCCACGAACGAGTGGGCGACGCCTACCGCGAGCGGGAACATGAAGAACACGGTTTGCTGCGCGAGCATGGAGTGGGCAATCTGTCGTCTGTCGCAGCCGAGCTCGGAGAGCACGCGATAGCTGCGGCTGGCGTCGGACACGCCCGAGAGCTGCTGAATGGCAAGGATTGCCGCACAGGCGATCACGAGCACGAAGCCGATGTAGATGGCGAGGTAGCTGACGGAACCCGCCAACGTGTTGATCGAGGCGAACATCTCGCCGCGGGTCACGCTGGGCCCGAAGAAGCCGAAGACGTCGCTGCCCGACCTGATCTCGCTGTAGGTGATGCGGCTAAGCGCCGACTGGTTTATGAACTCGTCGCCCTGGTCGATGCTGACGCCCCGCTTGTTGTAGTTGACGAGTAGGTTCGAGCTCTTGACCTGGAGGTGTGCGTCGTCGACGACGGCGTCGGGGACGATGATAGTGCCGGAGTTGGAGCCCACGGCGGAGTTCGCCAGGGCGCTGCTGCCGACGTCGACCTTCTGGGCCGCGGGCTTGAGCTCGTGGCCTCCCAGCTTGATGGTGAGGTCGGAGGCGAGGACCTTGTCGTAGAAGCTGGCGATGGCGTCGCCCATGTCACAGGTGATGAGGTAGCCGCACTCGCCGAGGTCCACCTGCGGCTTGCCGAGATAGGCGAGGAGCTGGTTGTACTGACTCTCCCTCATGACGTCGATTCCTAGGAGGTCAGCGTCCGAGTTGGTCATGCCGTCGGGAACCTCGGCTCCCGTCCTCTCGGCGAGGGCGCGAATGGTGAGCGGGTTCTCGCTGGCCGTGCTCTCGCGGCGCTCGACGCGGGTGACCTGCTCGCTTTCGAGCGGGAAGTAGCTGTCGAGCTGGACCGTGGAGTCGCAGACCGAGTCAAGGTCGACGCCACGTGCCTCGAGCTCGCTCGCGACGTCGAGCGGCTGGTCCGGCGCGACATAGCGCAGGGGGTTGAGGTTCTCGTCGGTGCCTTCGGAGGGGCTGTAGTTGTACCAGACGCTCTGGCTGAAGTCGACGGGGTTCATGCGCTCGATGCTGTTGGTCATGGCATTGACGATCGACATGCCGGTGGTGACGGACGTGATGGCGAGGAACAGGATCATCGAGATGATGGCCATCGAGAGCGAGACGGTGTTGACCTTGGCGGAGAGCTGGCGAAGCGTGAAGGCGTTGAGGCCGCGCCAATAGATGCCGCGCACGGTTTGGAGGAGCTTGAGCAAAAGCCCCGAGAGCCCAAAGAAGAACAGGACGGTTCCGAGGGTCACCATTCCCGTGGTGATCTCGAACTGGGTCATCGCGGCTTCGAGCTCTTCACTCCTGGCGGTGACGGGGAGGCCGTCATGCAGCAGGCGGGAGTAGGCCACTCCGATGAGCACGGCGCCAAGCAGGCACACCAGACCTGCGAGCAGCGGGTTGCGCGTTTTGACCGACTCGTTGCGGCGCCCCGACCCCATGAGGTCGACGAGGCATGACTTGCGCACCACGCGAAGGTTGAACACGAGCGTCACGAGGAAGATTACGGCGAGGCACTCGACGGTGATCGCGAGGGCGCTCGTGGAGAAGATGAACTTGAAGTTGGCGATCTGCGTTTTGAAGAGCGACGCGGTGAAGAAGACCATCAGCTGGGAGAGGCCAACGCCCAAGATGATGCCGAGGACAAGTGCCGCGGCTGACACGATGACCGTCTCGAGCGCCATGATGCGGGCGACCTGGCCGCGCGTCATACCCAGTACCTGGTAGAGGCCAAACTCCTTGTTGCGGCGCTTCATGATGAAGTTGTTGGCGTAGACCATGAGGAAGCCCATGATCGCGCCGAGGAACTTGGTGACGCCGTCGAGCAGGCTCCCGAGGACCTCGGCCACGCTGTCGACATCGACGCCAGCGAGGTCGACCTGCAGGCTGATGGTGTTGAACGCGTAGAAGACGGTCACGCCGAGCGTGAGCGTGAGCAGGTAGATGAGGTAGTCGCGCCGCGCGCGGGCGACGTTGCCCCAGGCGAGCTTACAGAGCATCGGAGCCCTCACCGCCCATCATCGCGACGACCTCCATGATGCGGTCGAAGAACTCGCGGCGAGGCGAGCTTCCGCGGCGGAGTTCGGTGAAGATCTTGCCGTCGCGGATGAACAGCACGCGCTCCGTGTAGCTTGCCGCGAAGCTGTCGTGGGTGACCATGAGGATCGTGGCGTCCCTCTCCTCGTTGAGCTGCTGGAGGCTCTCGAGCAGGAGGCGGGCGCTCTTGGAGTCGAGGGCGCCGGTGGGCTCGTCCGCCATGATGACGGCAGGCTTGGTGACGAGCGCGCGTGCCGCGGCGACGCGCTGTTGCTGGCCACCGGAGAGCTGGTAGGGATACTTGTCGAGGACGTCCGCGATGTTGAGGCGGCGGGCCATCTCCTCCACGCGGGCGAGCGTCTCGCCGGCGGAGACGCGGGAGATGGTGAGCGGCAGGGCGATGTTCTCGCGGGCAGTGAGGGTGTCGAGCAAGTTCGAGTCCTGGAAGACGAAGCCGAGCTGCTCGCGGCGGAAACGCGCGAGCTCGCCTGCGCGCATGGACGTGACGTCGACGCCGCGCACGAAGACGTGGCCGCTCGTGGCAGAGTCGATAGTCGAGACGCAGTTGAGCAGCGTCGACTTGCCGGAGCCCGAGGCGCCCATGATGGCTACGAACTCGCTCTCGTTCACGTCGAAGGAGACGTCCGCCAGGGCGCGGGTGGTCGCTCCACGGCCCCTCTTGCCGCGGTTCCCGTAGGTCTTCTCGAGGTGCTGGACGGAGAGGACCGAATTCGCAGGCGCCTGACGCACCGGTGACCCATCGAGAGGAATGTTGGAGTTGGGCTGATAGTGGTTGCCCATGGGTATCCTTTCTTTTACGCCCCATCGTCGGGGCGCAGCTGCATGACACCAGTATCGTTGCGCGACCGCCCCTGCGGAGCCATCGAATTGGCTTACAGTGTGGTTGCAAAAATGTAATGTTGGGCACCCGCGCCCGAGTGTGCGGGTGTGTGGGCGTCGTGCGCGCGGCGTCTCCGGATCCTGGCGCGAAGCGCCCGCAGAAAGGCGGTTCTTCATGGCAGATGGCAAGATTCCCGAGGAGTTCGAGGTTGGCGCTCCCGTCCTCGTGTGCCGCTGGCGAATTCAGGGTGGCGAGCTGCCTGCCATGAATCGCCACATGCGCGCGCTCGGTAAGCGCATGGTGCTGGGCAAACATCTCACTCCGCAGCTTCTGGGCTGGGTCAAGCAACACGTGGAGTGGACCCTCAAGGATGGCTCGTATGAGCATCCCAACGGCGTCCTCATGTTGATGATCGACGAGCTCGGCCGCGCCGCCATGGCGGTGGGGGAGTATGAGCCGCTCGCAGACACCTCGCTTTCGGCGCTTATCGAGCGCGCCAAGGCCTCTGAGCTCGAGGCGGGCGAGACCGACGTCGCCCCCGAGACGATCTGGGTGGCTCGCGGCGGTTCCCTCGTCTACGGCGCGGGCGTGGGCTCGATCTCCTCGGGCGCGGCGTCGCTCGTCCTCGACCTCGCAGCGACCCTCGGCATCCCGGTCGAGCGCGCGGACTCCCTCGCCGAGGACCTCGAGATGGGCGCTGCCTGCGACGAGGCCTTCCTCGTCTCGGACGAGCACGGCGTCGTGCCGGCGTCGGACGCCAAGGGCCCCATGGGCGAGCGCTTTGCCCAGAGCTGGGAGGCCTTGCTCGCCAAGACCGCCCGGGCTGCAAGGTAGGAAACGCCATCGCTTCCTGTGGCCCCTCTGCAGCAAAGCCGCAGGAAGCAAGCGTGAATACCGGAGAATAACGCCTTCGAGCGGACGTCGCGCTGCGACGCGTCGATGACCGCTCGGCAGATCGCTGGCATGCTTTCTTAAAAACCCGATTGAACCGGCCCAGAATGCGGGATAATCAAATGGCTATGAAATAGCCGCCTTTTGGCCGCCGGGGAAGTGGCCAGGGGGCGATTTCGCGTGGAGAGGCAACCGCCAGGGGGTGGTGGTGACCCACGTCACCTGCCGCCGCGCGACCTCGTCAGAAGGAGAGGATATGGCACGTAAGTTCAAGTCTATGGACGGCAACGAGGCTGCTGCTTGGGTCTCGTACGCCTACACCGAGGTGGCGGGCATCTACCCGATCACGCCGTCCAGCCCGATGGCCGACCACGTCGACCAGTGGGCCGCCCAGGGCATCAAGAACGTCTTTGGTACCCCGGTTAACGTCGTCGAGATGGAGTCTGAGGCTGGTGCCGCCGGTACCGTTCATGGCTCCCTTGGCGCTGGCGCTCTCACGACGACCTACACGGCGTCCCAGGGCCTGCTGCTCATGATCCCGAACATGTACAAGATCGCTGGCGAGGGCCTGCCGGGCGTGTTCCACGTCTCCGCCCGCTGCGTCGCTTCCCACGCGCTCAACATCTTCGGCGATCACTCTGACGTCATGGCCTGTCGCCAGACCGGCTTCGCCATGCTCGCCGAGGGCAACGTCCAGGAGGTCATGGACCTTTCGCCTGTTGCCCACCTCGCTGCCATCAAGGGCCGCGTGCCGTTCCTGAACTTCTTCGACGGCTTCCGCACCTCGCACGAGATCCAGAAGGTCGCCATGTGGGACTTCGACGACCTCAAGGACATGCTCGACATGGACGCCGTCCAGGCTTTCCGTGACCACGCCCTGAACCCCGAGCACCCGCATGCCCGCGGCTCCCACGAGAACGGCGATGTCTTCTTCCAGCATCGCGAGGCCTGCAACAAGGCCTATGACGAGCTGCCGGCCGTCGTCGAGGAGTACATGGGCAAGATCAATGCCAAGCTCGGCACTGATTACGGCCTGTTCAACTACTACGGCGCTCCCGATGCCGATCGCGTCGTCGTCTGCATGGGCTCCTTCTGCGACGTGCTCGAGGAGGTCATTGACTACCTCAACGCCCACGGCGAGAAGGTCGGCCTGGTGAAGGTCCGCCTGTTCCGTCCGTTCTCCATCAAGCACTTCGTTGACGTCCTCCCCGAGACCGTCAAGAAGATCGCCGTCATGGACCGCACGAAGGAGCCGGGCTCCATCGGCGAGCCGCTCTACCAGGACGTCGTCTCTGCCCTCTATGAGGCCGGCAAGACCGATATCCACGTTTCCGGCGGCCGTTACGGCCTCGGCAGCAAGGACACGCCGCCCGCGTCTGCCTTCGCCGTCTTCGAGGAGCTCAAGAAGGACGAGCCCAAGCGCGAGTTCACCATCGGCATCAACGACGATGTCACGCACCTCAGCCTCCCCGAGGACGAGGACGCGCCCAACACCGCTGACCCGAGCACCATCGAGTGCAAGTTCTGGGGTCTCGGCGGCGACGGCACCGTTGGCGCCAACAAGAACTCGATCAAGATCATCGGTGACCACACGGACAAGTACGTCCAGGCCTACTTCCAGTACGACTCCAAGAAGACCGGCGGCGTTACCGTCTCGCACCTGCGCTTCGGTGATTCCCCGATCCGCTCGCCGTACTACGTCACGAAGGCCGACTTCGTGGCCTGCCACAACCCGTCCTACATCATCAAGGGCTTCAAGATGGTCCGCGACGTCAAGCCGGGCGGCACGTTCCTCGTGAACTGCCAGTGGTCTGACGAGGAGTTCGCCGAGCACATGCCGGCCGTGGCTAAGCGCTACATCGCCAAGAACAACGTGAACGTCTACCTCATCGACGCCATCGACCTCGCCGCCAAGGTGGGCATGGGCAAGCGCACCAACACCGTGCTGCAGTCCGCGTTCTTCGCGCTGGCCAACGTCCTGCCGGCCGCTGACGCCCTCCAGTACATGAAGGACGCCGCCACCAAGTCCTACATGAAGAAGGGCCAGGCTATCGTCGACGCCAACCACAAGGCCATCGACGCCGGCGCCACCGCCTTCCACAAGTTCGAGGTTCCCGCTGACTGGGCCACTGCCGAGGACGCTCCCTCCACGCTCTCCATCGAGGGTCGCGCGGAGATCGTCGAGCAGGTCAAGAAGATCATGGACCCGATCAACCGCATGGACGGCGACTCGCTGCCCGTTTCCGCCTTCGAGAAGTACGTCGACGGCCAGTGGGAGCTCGGTGCCTCTCAGTACGAGAAGCGCGGCGTTGCCGTTATGGTTCCGCACTGGGATGAGACCAAGTGCATCCAGTGCAACCAGTGCGCCTATGTCTGCTCGCACGCCACGATTCGCCCGATCGCCCTCACGGCTGACGAGGCTGCCGCGGCTCCTGAGAACATGCGCATGATCGATGCCAAGGGCAAGGGCGTCGAGGGCCTGAAGTTCGCCATCGCCGTCTCCCCGCTCGACTGCATGGGCTGCTACAACTGCGTCCAGGTCTGCCCGAAGGACGCTCTCACCATGGTCCCGCAGGAGGACGAGCTCGATCAAGCTCCCGTCTGGGATTACGCCGTCAACAAGGTCACGGAGAAGAAGGAGCTCGTTGCCTCCAACGTCAAGGGCAGCCAGTTCGCCAAGCCGTACCTCGAGTTCTCCGGCTCCTGCGCCGGCTGCGCCGAGACCGCTTACGCGCGTCTCGTCACCCAGCTCTGCGGCGACCGCATGTTCATCTCCAACGCCACCGGCTGCTCTTCCATTTGGGGCAACCCGGCTGCCGTCTCGCCCTTCACCGTCAACGCTGAGGGTCACGGTCCGGCCTGGAACAACTCCCTGTTCGAGGACAACGCGGAGCACGGCCTCGGCCTCGCCGTTGGTTATGCCGCCGTCCAGAACAAGCTCGTCGCCGAGACTGAGGCTCTCCTCCAGGGCGACGCCTCTGACGAGCTGAAGGCCGCTGCTGCCGCTTGGCTCGAGAACCGCAACGACACCGAGGCCTCCAAGACCACGGCTGCTGCCTACATCGCCGAGCTCGAGAAGTGCGGCTGCGATGCTTCTAAGGCCATCCTGGCCGACAAGGCTTACCTCACCAAGAAGTCCTTCTGGATCTTCGGCGGCGACGGTTGGGCCTACGACATCGGCTTCGGCGGCCTCGACCACGTCCTGGCTTCCAACCACAACATCAACGTCTTCGTCTTCGACACCGAGGTCTACTCCAACACGGGTGGCCAGGCCTCCAAGGCCTCTAACCTCGGTCAGGTCGCGCAGTTCGCTGCCGCCGGCAAGGTGACCAAGAAGAAGTCCCTCGCCGAGATCGAGATGTCCTACGGCTACGTTTACGTCGCCCAGGTCGCCATGGGTGCCAACCCGGCCCAGACCCTCAAGGCCATCACCGAGGCCGAGGCCTACGACGGCCCGTCCCTTGTCATCGGCTACAGCCCGTGCGAGATGCACTCCATCAAGAAGGGCGGCATGATGAACTGCCAGTCCGAGATGAAGAAGGCTGTGGACTGCGGTTACTGGAACCTCTTCCGCTTCAACCCGGCCGCGCCGGAGGGCAAGAAGTTCTCGCTCGACTCCAAGGAGCCGGCGGGTGGCTACCAGGAGTTCCTGATGAACGAGGCTCGTTACGCTTCGCTCACCCGCTCGTTCCCCGAGCGCGCCAAGGAGCTCTTCGCCGAGAACGAGCAGGCCGCCATGGAGCGCTACGCTCATCTGCTCAAGCTCAAGGCCCTCTACAACGAGGCCTAAGCCACGAGCTAGGTTCGCGCGCCTGACATAGTTTGGGCTAGGGCCCGCTTCGGGAAACCGGGGCGGGCCTTTTTTGTGGGACAAGCGGCGCGTATTGCTTGCCGCGACCCTTCATCTGCCATTCGGCGAGCGGTTGCAAATGCTCCGTGAGGTAGAATGTCAGAAAGAGATGAAGGGGAGTTGGTATTCATGGACAAGTCTCTTACCTGCCTCGGGTGGGCTTGCGTCGTGCGCGACGTCATGACCCATGCTGCCGCTCCCCGTACTGGGTATCGCTGGTAGTGCCATTGAATCCCGCCGTCGTCATACCAACCTACTGGGCTACTGATCCCTCGCAGCCGGGAGTCTATGACCATGCCACGTCCATAGACGAGCCCCTGCCCGAGCTCGCGCGCTGTCTCGACTCGCTCGACGATGTTCGCGGCGTGATGAGGACGGTCATCCTCGTCGTTGCTCCGCCGAGTGCGCAGGCTGCGGCCCGCGCACGCATCAACGCCATCGTTCGTGACCACGAGGGCCTTTCGCCGTATGTCGTGGGTGCCCCTGAGGCCCGCCTCATTGCCGCCCACATCGAGAGCCTCTGCCCGGGTATCGGCGGTGAGCCGGTTTCGCTTCGCGGCTACGGTGCCATCCGTAATCTTGGCCTCGCTGTCTGCGCCATGCTCGGCCACGATGTCGCCGTCTTTATGGATGACGACGAAGTCGCCCTTTCCCCGGATTTCCTCGTGGATGCGGTCTTCGGTCTGGGCCACCTCACGCGTCAGGACCTGAAGATTCTTGCGAAGACCGGACACTTCGTGGATGCCGAGGGATCTCACCTCGCGGGCGGCGGCAAGCGTCGCTTCTGGGAGCGCTGGTGGTCGAAGCGCGAGGAGTTCAACGAGTGGATGTCCTCTGCGCTTGCGGGCACGCGCATCTGCCGCTCCAACTATGTCTGCGGCGGATGCCTTGCCATTCACGCGAGCGCCTTCTCCCAGGTGCCCTTCGATCCCTGGATCACACGTGGCGAGGACCTCGACTACCTCTTCAACCTGCGCCTTTCCGGCCTGGAGATGTGGTTTGACAACAAGTGGTACGTGCGCCACCTGCCGCCCGCGACGCCGGATGAGCCAAACCGCTTCCTCCAGGACATCTACCGCTGGCTGTATGAACGCGCCAAGCTCGCGTTCTGCTCGCAGAGGCAGGAGCTTCGCCAGGTCACGCCCGCGTCCCTCATGCCCTATCCCGGCCGCTGGATCTCGCCGGAGGTCGAGGGCAGGATCTCGAAGGCGACCCTCGCCCGCATCGTGGCGGGCCCGGGAAGGCGCCAGAGTTTTGCTATCTGGCACCGCGGCATCGGCGAGGCTCGCGCCTACGCCGGCGCGAACGCGCAGAACTATGCGCGCCTGCTGAGCTTCTGGCCAACCGCGATTGACGGGCTCTGGAACGACGAAGAGCTTGCCGTCAAGGTCGCGGAGATTCAGGCGAAGCGCCCAGAACCCGTCCCGCGTTGCGGTGGGAGAAAGAGCAAGGCGCGTACCGAGCACCAGGGCGAGCCGCGGCTTCAGAGCCAAGATGGGGCCCGAACGCAGGGCGAGAATCGGAAAGACACCACCACGAGTAGGGAAGGGGAGGCATGACGGCACACCGCTTGAACAAGGGGCTCGCTCGCTACGGGGACATTCGCAGCTCACAGGGCACCGAGCATATCCTGGGCCTTGCTTCTAGGACGCTCGATCTCATGCGAGCCGGCCTTACCCCGCAGGCTTGCAAGGCGGTCTGCAGCCTCCTTCTGCCTGAGACCACGGCCGTCGCCGTTGCCATGACGGACACGGAGCATGTGCTCGCCTACGAGGGCGCGCTTGCCGCGGACTTCCCTCCCGGCAGTCCCATTCACACGGCGGGCACGCTCGAGGTGCTCAAGACGGGCAAGCTCGGGATGTTCCAGTCGCGCAACGAGGATGACAACACGGAGTTGCCTCGCAACATGCGTGGCGGCATCGTCGTTCCGCTTAACGTGCAGGACCGCGTGTGCGGAACCATCAAGTTCTACTATCGCTCGCCTGCGGACATCAACCGTAGCCAGCTTGCGATCGCGCGTGGTTTTGGCCAGCTGCTCTCCACCCAGCTATCCACCCACGAGCTTGATCGTCAGGCTGAGCTCACGGCAAAGGCCGAGGTAAAGGCCCTACAGGCGCAGATCAACCCGCATTTTCTGTTCAACACCATCAACACCATCGCGGCATTTACGCGAACGGACCCGACGCGTGCCCGTAATCTCCTGCGCGAGTTCGCGGTCTTCTATCGTCAGACGCTCGAGAGCTCTGACCAGCTCATCCCGCTCGCTCGTGAGCTCGAGCAGACCAGGCGCTACCTACGCTTCGAGCACGCTCGCTTTGGCGAGGACCGCATCTCCGAGCACGAGCACGTTGGCTTCGGGTGCGGGGACGTGCTCGTCCCGGCCTTTATCGTCCAGCCGATCGTGGAGAACGCCGTTCGCCATGCCATGCGCGATGAGGGTGCCCTGAGCATTGACATCAGGGCAGAGATCGATGGGTCTGACGTCCTAATTGCCGTAACGGACGACGGCCTTGGAATGGATGAGGAAACGCTTGAAAAGCTGCGCTGCAGCGTCTCGACCGACCAGCCCTGTGGCTGCTCGGACGAGGAGAAGGGAACGGGCATCGCTCTGAGGAATGTTGCAGAGAGGCTCGAGAGGTTTTATGGTTTCGACTCGGGAATCGACATCATGTCGAAGCCCGGCGAGGGGACGTGCGTGACGCTGCGCCTCGCGCGCACCGCCGCCCACGACTGACGAGGAATGTGATTCTATGCTGCGTGCCATGATCGTTGACGACGAAGCCCCTGCTCGTTCCGAGCTCCGCTTCCTCCTCGAGGAGACCGGAAGGGTTGAGAACATCACCGAGGCTTCGAGCGCTCGTGACGCCGTCGAGAAGCTGATGGATAGCCGCCCGGACGTGCTGTTCCTGGACATCTCTATGCCCAAGACGAACGGCATGCAGCTCGCCGAGGCGCTCCATAAGCTCAAAAACCCGCCTGCGGTGGTGTTCGTCACTGCCTACAGCGAGTACGCCCTCGAGGCGTTTGACGTCGACGCCGTCGACTACCTGATGAAGCCTGTCGAGACGGATCGCCTCGAGCGAGCCCTCGACAAGGTTGAGGCTCGCGGCAAGCAAGCCGCCGCCCCGGCTGCTCCGGCCGAGCGCATTCCCGTCGAGAAGGGCGGCCGCAAGGTTCTCGTCCCCATCGACCAGATTCGCTATATCGAGGCGAAGGACGATTATTCCTGCATCTACACGGATTCCGATCGCTATCTTTCGGTTATCTCGCTCGCGCAGCTCGAGGCGAAGCTCTCCCCGCACGGATTCTTCCGCGTGCACCGTGGCTACATCGTCAATCTTCAGTACGTCGAGGACGTCGAGGTCGTGTCGAGTGGCGTGATGCAGCTTGGCATTGCTGGCGTTGAGGGCAAGAAGATTTCCGTCTCGCGCCGCCGCGTGGTGCAGCTCAAGCGCGCTCTGGGGCTCTAGCCCATGACATTGCGACGTATCGACGTTATCTCGGACACCCACGGCAGGCTCTCCCGCGAGCTGCTTGACGCGCTTGATGGCTGCGACCTCATCGTCCATGCCGGCGACATTACCTCGGAGGACGACTTCATTACGCTCAAGGCGCTTGCGCCCCTGCGGATGTGCCTGGGCAACAATGACTGGGCGGGCGAGTACGGGCCCGAGGTGAAGCGTCTCGTGCGCTTCGAATACGAGGGATTGCAGTTCAGCGTCACGCACTATCGCGAAAACCTTACGGGCGAGCACTGCGACGTGGGGGTTTGCGGCCACACCCACGTACCGGAGATCGTCGAGCGCGCGAACGGTTCCATCATCGTGAACCCGGGCAGCCCGACGTTCCCGAGGAGCATGGCGGGCCCGACGATCGCTCGCCTTATGGTGCAGGACAGCCACGTGGTTTCTTCGAATATCGTGGAGCTGAAGGTCCCCGAGAAGGACGGGCGCGGTAAGGGCCGCTTCTTCATGGGCTGGTAGCCTGGCCGTGGCGGGGCGAGCCTATGTCTGGGTCGTGACGGCGTGGCTGATGCTGTGAGCCAGGGCGAGCGCGGCGCTGACGTGGCCGGTGACGATTCGAGATATGGAACGCGAAGCGCCCGCGGAGCCGATGGGTTCCGCGGGCGCTTGGTATATCTTGCTGGTGGTGTCGGACGCGAGTGGTGGGCTGGAGCCCCGGTGTGTCCGGCGTGTCTGGGACCTGAGCTTGCCGGCGCTTGCTTACAGGTACTCGCGCAGCTCTGCGAGGATGCGGGCCTTGGGGGCGCTGCCGACCATCGTGTGAACCGCCTTGCCGCCCTTGAAGAGGATGAGCGTGGGGATGGACATGACCTGGAAGCGCATGGCGAGGTCCTGCTCGTCCTCGACGTTGCACTTATAGACGGCAAGTTCGCTGGGCATCTCGTTGGCAATTTCCTCGATGATGGGGGAGAGGGCACGGCAGGGTCCGCACCAAGACGCCCAGAAGTCGACGAGGACGGGCTTGTCAGAGCTGCTGATGATGTCATCGAACGTATCCTGGGTGATTGCCTTTGCAGCCATGGTGGCCCTCCTATGATCTTGTGGCGCGAGGCGCGGCTCACGCGATTGTTGACGACGGGGTTATACCCGGAAAATGGGCGCTAGAATCAAAGACCGGTTAAGTTGGCGGCGGAGGTCCCCATGGGTGTGAGTGACGAGTACGTGAACAAGGCGAAGGCCGAGCTCGGCGATCTCGCTGATGCCGGCGTGGTCATGTCTGGCAACGCCTTCTCTCCCGTGCTGCTCGTGAAGGGCGAGCCCGAGGAGTCTGGCGTCAAGCTTCTGGCTGGCCCGGATGGCGATGCCCTGCGCGCCGCCCTTGGCGCCCTCGGCTATGCGCCGGAGGAGTGGGCCGCGCTCTCCGTCCGCGATGCGGAGGGATTCCCCCTGGTGCCGGGAACGTTACGCCTTGCCATCGCCACGCTCGACCCCGCCACGGTCATTGCGCTGGACGATCCTGCCGCCTCCGCCATTTGCGAGGCTTTTGCCGATGAGCTCGTCGAGCTTGAGAGCCTCGAGGCGGCGACGCTCGCGCCCGGGTATGTGGTGCGCCTGCTGGGCATGCGCGTTCTTGCCCTCGGCGGTTTCGAGCAGAGCCTCGCGGACGCAAAGGCAAAGCAGGTCATGTGGGCTCGCCTGAAGCAGGTTCCGCCGCTGGGCGAGCCGTACTAGGCGCGGCGGGCCGTACCGGGTTGGGCAGCGGACCGGGCCGGGCGAGCCGCGCTGGCGTGGCGGGCCGGACACCGGATCGGGCCTGGCGCTGGCGGGGCGGCGCGCTCGCCCGGGTGGCGGGCAGGCCCTGCAGGCTAGCAGCTCGTAACAAACCGACAGACTTCGGTTTCTTCGCTTGCACGTTGCGCTACGCTTAAGCCTGCTGAGAATCGCCCCGGAGTGTCCGGGGCCTGCGGTCAAGGAGGACTTATGTCGAACATCCCCGCGCCCATTGACGCCACCGCCACCCCCGAGTGGGCGGCCCTTAAGGCGCACCATGACAAGCTCGTTGCCGATGGGTTCAACCTCAAGAGCGCCTTCGCGACGGATGCCGAGCGCGTCGAGAAGCTCACCTTTGAGACGAGCGACCTCCACTTCGACCTCTCCAAGAACCTCGTGACCGAGGAGACCCTGAAGCTGCTCGTCGACCTCGCCCGCGCCGTCAAGCTCGAGGAGCGTCGCAATGCCATGTACTGTGGCGAGCACATCAACACGACCGAGGATCGCGCCGTTCTCCACACCGCCCTTCGTCGTCCGAAGGAACAGATTGGCAAGTTCATCGTCGATGGCCAGGACACCGTGGCCGACGTCCACGAGGTCCTCGACCGCATGTACGCCTTTGCCGAGCGTGTCCGTTCCGGCGAGTGGAAGGGTGTTTCCGGCAAGGAGATCAAGCACGTCCTCGCTATCGGCATCGGCGGCTCTGACCTCGGCCCGGTTATGGTCTACGAGGCCCTCAAGCCCTATGCCGACTCCGGAATCGACTGCACCTTCGTCTCGAACATCGACCCGAACGACATGGCCGAGAAGACTCGCGGCCTCGACCCCGAGACCACGCTCGTGATTGTCGTCTCCAAGACCTTTACCACGCTCGAGACCCTTACTAACGCCCGCGAGGCGAAGGCCTGGATGCTCGACGCCCTTCGTGCCGCCGGCGCCATTGATGGTTCCGCCGAGAAGGACGCGGAGGCCATCCGCAAGCACTTCGTCGCCGTCTCCACCGCGCTTAACCTCGTCGAGCAGTTCGGCATCGACCCGGAGAACGCCTTTGGCTTCTGGAGCTGGGTTGGCGGCCGTTATTCCGTCGATTCCGCCGTGGGCCTCTCGCTCATCATCGCCTTTGGTCCGGAGCGCTTCCAGGAGTTCCTCGCCGGCTTCCATGACCTCGACGAGTACTTCAAGAACGTGCCGCTGGAGGAGAACGTCGTCGCCCTTCTCGGCCTCATCAATGTCTGGTACGTCAACTTCTATGGCGCCGAGAGCCACGCCGTGCTGCCCTACAACCAGTACCTGCATCGCTTCCCGGCCTATCTCCAGCAGCTCACGATGGAGTCGAATGGCAAGAGCGTGCGCTGGGACGGCACTCCGGTGACGAGCGCCACGGGCGAGATTTTCTGGGGCGAGCCGGGCACCAACGGTCAGCACGCCTTCTACCAGCTGATTCACCAGGGCACCCGCATGATTCCCGCGGACTTCATCGCCTTCGTGAACACGCCCAACCCGTTTACCGATGGCGGCCAGGACGTCCACGAGCTCTTCCTGGGCAACTTCCTCGCCCAGACCAAGGCCCTCGCCTTTGGTAAGACGGCCGACGAGGTCCGCGCCGAGGGCACGCCCGAGCAGATCGTGCCCGCTCGCGTCTTCACTGGTAACCGCCCGACCACTTCGATCTTTGGCGAGGCGCTCACGCCGCACGCGCTGGGCGAGCTCATCGCGCTGTACGAGCACATCACCTTCGTCGAGGGCACCGTCTGGGGCCTTGACTCCTACGACCAGTGGGGCGTCGAGCTTGGCAAGCAGCTCGCCAAGCAGATTACCCCGGCATTCCACGACGACGCCGCGCTCGCCGAGCAGGACGCGAGCACCCAGGCGCTCATCGCCTACTATCGCGCTCACCGCAAGTAGGGTTGCCGCGCGTGCGCAAGCTGTCGCGCGCTCGCGAGCTTGAACTGACAACAAAGCGGGCCACATCGTTTGGGTGTGGCCCGCTTTTTGCTGCGCCTTCGTAGGCGACTAGGGATTTGCAAAGATGCATGCTTAGACGGGCCAAGCATGCCGAAAGTGTGAGTTACTTTGAGGGCGTAACGAGCTGGATCAGGTCGCGGTGACGCTGTTCGCTGAGGGCGCGCTTGGGCACGATGAGGTAGCGCGGGCCCACGAACTCGACCACGCTGACCTCGCGGCCGAGGTACAGCTTATGAACGGTCGAGAGCGGAAGCTCCTCGGCCTCTTTGCCGGGGACATTGGCGACGAGGTGGTCGGGGTAGACCTCGACCTTGACGCGGCGGCTCTCCTTGGGGAGCCCGGTGATGTCGAGGCCAGCCTTCTTGAGGCGCCTGAGGTGGAACTCGTTCCAGTGGTCGGAGACGAACCAGAGGACAACCTCGACGCAGACGAGCGAGGCGAGGAGGAGCGTTACCTGCCTTCCGTTGGGTGACATCGCGATGAAGACAATCACGATGAGCAGAAGGACGCTCGCGATGTTCGACGGGTTGCGGAGGCGATTGCCCATCATGGCGAGAGAGGCATCCTCGAGGAGGGTGTGGTTCACGTCATAGCTGAACGAGAAAAGGTGGTTGTCCGGGGACTGCTTTGAGGTGCTCTTCTTTGCCATGATGACTCCCGTGCCTGCCGACCCTGCGGTCCGGCGTTTGATTAGTAGATTCCGCGCTCGCGGCCCTGACGGTCGCCCACGCGACGACGCGGCTTGCCGGTCGGCTTGGTCGCGTGCTTCGAGGCGGGCTTGCCGGACTTCGAGGTTCCGCCGGCGGCCTTCTGACGCCTCGCGGCGTCGCCCTGGCGCTGGCTCGACCCCTTGCGAACACCGCTCGGAGCCTGGGCGCGAACGCCGGAACCCTTGCCCTTGCGCCTGCGCTTCTTGCCGCTGGCCTCGGCTTCGAGCTCGGCAATCTCGCCACGGCTGAGGAGAGCGCCGGTCGCGTCGATCTTGCGCCTGCCGCGAGGGGTGCTCTCTCGGGGGTCGCGGTCCGTCTGGGCGTCACGGCCAGCGCGCTCTTTGCGGTCGCCCGTCTCGTGATCCTTACGGCCCTCACGCTTGCGGCCCTCGCCGCCGCGTCCAGACCTGCCCTTGCCGCCGCGCTTCCTGCGCTTCTTGCCGGCGCCGCGCGCGGGGGCGTCCGCGGTGCGGTTGGGATCGAGCTCGGGGAGTTCCTCGCCCAGCTCGAGTTCGACCTTTGCCTCGTAGGGAGGGACGACCTGGCCCATGAGGCGCTCGATATCAAAGAGGTCCTCGGCGTCGTTGACGGTCACGAAAGTGAGTGCCCAGCCCGTCTCGCCGGCACGGCCCGTGCGGCCAATGCGGTGGATGTAGTCCTCGGGATCCTCCGGGACGTCGAAGTTGACGACGTATCGAACGTCGGAGACGTCGATGCCACGAGCGAGGACGTCCGTGGCGACGAGGATGTCGACCTTGCCGTCGCGGAAGTCGCGAAGTGCGCGCTCGCGCTGGTTCTGGCTGCGGTCTCCGTGGATGGGCGCGCAGGCGATGCCGGCGCGGCGCAGGCGACGGCAGCAGGCGTCCGCGCGGTGCTTGGTGCGGGTGAAGACGATCACGCGGTCCGTGCCCTCGCTCTTGAGGACCTTGGTGAGCAGGCCGTTCTTCTCGTCAAGGGAGACGGGGAGAACGTACTGGTCGATCGTCTCGGCGACAGTGCCCTTGTGGGCGATCTCGACGGTGGCGGGGTCATGTACGAGGTCGCGAATGCCGCCGATGGCGTTCTCGTCGAGCGTGGCGGAGAAGAGCAGCGTCTGACGCGTGGAGGGCGTCTCGGACACGATCTTGCGCATCTGGGGCAGGAAGCCCATGTCGAGCATGCGGTCCGCCTCGTCGAGGACAAGTACCTCGACCTCGTCAAGATGAGCCTCGCCCTGCTCGATGAGGTCGACGAGGCGACCAGGCGTGGCGACGAGGATGTCGCAGCCGCGGCGAAGGGCCTGCTTCTGCGGCTCGTAGCCAACGCCACCCACGATGGTGACGCTGCGGTGATGCGTGTATGCCTCGACGGTGGTGCAGACGTCGGCGATTTGCTGGGCGAGCTCGCGGGTGGGGGTCACGACGAGCATGGCGGGGCCATGATGGCGCGCGACGTGGGTGAGACGGCTCATGGAGGGAAGGACGAAGGCCGCGGTCTTGCCGGTGCCCGTCTGGGCGGCAGCAAGCAGGTCGCGCCCCTCAAGAACATAGGGGATGGCGCGCGCTTGGACGGGCGTGGGCTCCGTGTAGCCAAGGGCGTCGACAGCGGCGAGGACCGGCTCGGAAAGGCCGAGGCCGGAGAAGGCGACGACGTCGCCCGGGGTGGTGCTCTGGGTCATGTAGTTCGTTCCTATCTGTGGGGAGGGCTTGGGGCGGAGGTTCGCCCCGGCTCCTCGTCTGCGGCTAGGCGGGCGGCGGGTTGCTACGCTCGCGGCCGTTGGTATACCGATTATCGATTAGACGAGAACACTGTAGCGGAAGTATGCTTATCGCGCAGCTCAAAGGGGTTACGCTTATGTGCTAACGAGGGATTTCGCGGACAAATTCGCAATTCGAACGCAACCGAGCCGGAGGGATGCGCGATGGGGGAGCCGTCGGACGGCGCCTGGTGGCAGCATGACGAGCCTGACGTAAACGAGCGTCGGGCGTCCTATCCGCATGCCGATGCGCAGCCCGCGCGCCGGGGCCCTGCGCGCGAGTCCTCCTCGGGAGGCTATGGCGCGCGTCCTTCGCGCCCGCGCAAGGACGGTCGCCGCATCGATCCCGCCGAGGGTAGAAGCGCTGCGGCATCGCTTCCCAACGCGCGCCGCCGCTCCGTTTCCGGCGAGCGTCCGGGGGAGCGCGGGGGCTACCACCGCTCGGGCCCTGCTCATCGCAGCGAATATGGTTCGGCTGAGTACTCGTCCTACGGTCGCTCGGCAATCCCTGATGACCGCGCTCCGCGTCCTCGCAGGCGTCCGCAGCAGCAGCGCCCCTTGGGTTGGAGCACGGAGAACGTCCCCCAGATGCACAAGACCATCGCGAGCAATGGTGGCTGGGGCTTTAAGTCCCTCAAGCCCAGGCGGTCGGTGGGGCCGAAGTGGGGCTTCATCGCGGCGGGCGTTCTTGCCGTCGTCCTTCTCGTCCTTATCGTGCGTGGTATTTCCGGATGCGTCGCCGGCCTGGTCAGGCCTCAGGAGGAGCCTGAGCCCGCGGCTGCGACCACTTCCGTCGCGGCAACGACCGAGCCCGCCTCCGCAGACCCGACGGCTCCCGCGACCAAGGTGCTCGACGCTGGGCGCAGGACCGCAAGCGGCGAGGGGCGCATGAGCTTCTCTGCCGTGGGTGACAACCTCATCAACGAGAACCTCCTCAAACTCGCGGATTCCTGGGCGGGTTCCACCGGTGACGGCGAGTATGACTTCACGCCCTTCTACCGCGAGGTGAAGCCGTTCATCCAAGACCAGTGCGATGTCTCCTTCGTGAACCAGGAGACGACGCTCGGTGGCACGGACCGCTTCGATTACATGGGCTATCCCAGCTACAACACGCCGGACTCCATGGCAGACGCCGTGGCTGACACCGGCTGGCGAATCGTCGCGACCAACTCGAACCACACCTATGACACTTGGACACCCTCGATCGAGCATGCCCAGGAGGTCTGGAACAGCAAGTCGGGCCTCGTCACCATCGGCAGCTATGCGAGCGAGGAGGACCGCGCGACGGTTCGCGTCGTGGAGTGCAACGGCATCAAAGTTGCCGCGCTCTCGTATAGCTATGGCCAGAATGGTTACGAGCAGAGCGATCTCCCCAATGACTACTATGCCGTTCCCTACGACGCAGATAGGCTCAAGGAGGAGGTTGCTCAGGCGCGCAAGGTGGCGGACGTCGTCCTCGTCTACATGCACTGGGGCGCGGAGTACAAGAACGAGCCGAGCGACGAGCAGCGCGAGATGGCGCAGGTGTGCGCCGACGCCGGCGTTGACGTGGTGATTGGCAGCCATGTTCACGTGATTCAGCCGGTCGAGTGGGTGAGCCGCTCGGGTGGCGGCAAGATGCTCTGCGCCTACGGGCTGGGAGACTTCCTCGCCGGCTATGGCGGCAACCCGGATTGCATCATGAGCGGCATGATCACCTTCGACTTCGTCCGCACGGACGAGGCGGGGGACAACGTCGGCCCGGGCGGTATCGCCGTCGAGAATGTCGTGTGGCACCCGCTTGTCGAGCACATGGTGGGCGATACTGACGTGGTTCGCTTCGTGAAGGGCTACTCGGACGAGGACGCCCGCGCGAACGAGCTCCTTTCGACCCTCGATGACCCGCATTCCTGGCTCATAGACCAGACGCGCGAGGTCATTGGCGATGACGTCACGATCGACGTGTAGCGCGCTCGATAGCGGGACCGTCGCGTGCGACGTCCGCGGATGCCGTGGGCGCCTGGCGATGCCGCATGGCGCCTGGCGATGCCACGGCTGCGATTTGGCGTGGTTGGCGGCCAAGCGTGCCGTCGCGCCAGCAAGGCAAAAACCAATCTCCTCCCGTTATCGAAGCGCAACGTTGCGGTGGTAGCGTGGCTCGAGGACTATTCGCCACTACGGGAGGCAAGCATGCAAGAGCTCAGCCAGCGCACGTCGCAGTTCACGGATTCCGTGATTCGCCGCATGACGCGCGTTTCCATGAAGTACGACGCGATCAACCTGTCACAGGGCTTCCCTGATTTCGATCCCCCTGCGGAAATCACCGACCGCCTTGCCGAGGTCGCCCACAAGGGCCCGCACCAGTACGCCATTACCTGGGGAGCGCCCAACTTCCGCGCGGCGCTTGCTGCCAAGCAGAGCCCGCGCATGGGCATCGATATCGACCCTGAGACCCAGATCGTCGTCACCTGCGGGTCGACCGAGGCCATGATGTGCTCCGTCATGACGGTCACCAACCCCGGCGACCGCGTCGTGATCTTCTCGCCGTTCTACGAGAACTACGGAGCCGATACGATCCTGTGTGGCGCAGACCCCACGTACGTGGAGCTCCACGCGCCCACCTTCACCTTCGATGAGGCCGAGCTCGAGGCGGCGTGCGCCGTGCCGGGCACGAAGGCATTGATCCTGTGCAACCCATCTAACCCCTGCGGCCACGTTTTCTCGCGCGCCGAGCTCGAGTTTATTGCCAAGATGGCCGAGAAGTACGACCTATGGGTCATCACCGACGAGGTCTACGAGCACATCGTGTACGCACCGTACGAGCACATCTACTTTGCGAGCCTGCCGGGCATGGAGAAGCGTACGCTCTCCTGCAGCTCGCTCTCGAAGACCTACAGCATGACCGGCTGGCGCCTGGGCTACGTCATCGCGCCGGCAGATGTCATCGACCGCGCGCGCAAGGTGCATGACTTCCTTACCGTGGGCGCCGCGGCTCCTCTCATGGAGGCGGCCGTTGCGGGCCTCGAGCTGCCGCAGTCCTACTATGACGAGCTCACGGCGCTCTACACCCACAAGCGCGACCTGTTCTGCGACGGCTTGCGCAGCCTCGGCTTCGATTTCATTGAGCCGCAGGGCGCCTACTACGTTATGGCCGACGTCTCGAGCCTGGGCTACGAGAGCGATTATGACTGCGCGGTGGACCTCATCAAGAAGGTGGGCGTGGGCACGGTGCCTGCGAGCTGCTTCTATGACACGCCGGAGAACCGCTTCGTACGCTTCCACTTCGCCAAGTCTGACGAGGTGCTGAAGGCCGCCCTCGATCGTCTCGACGGCTGGCGCGAGAAGATGACGAAGTAGGAGGCGTGCGAGGACGGCGGGCGGCGTGTGCCCTGGGCTCGCGGGGATGGGCAGCATACGTTGTCGGGGGGCTTGCGGCCATTCGCCGATTGACAAAAACGGGTCATCTACCTGCGCATACGCAACGTAACGCATCGTTTACAGAAAAGGCCCTTGCTTCTGCGCGGGGGATGCGCGTATAGTCTCCGGCAACGTGCAAGAGCGTATTGAATCGAAGTCGAGAGAGCAGAGAGGAGTGCCAACATGTTCAAGTCCCAGAACAACAACTGGTGGTGGCGCAACTCGATCTCTCTCGGTCGATGGTGAGTCTTGTCGCGCCATATTTTTCGCGATTAGAAGGGCTCCCGGGCGACCGGGGGCCCTTTTTTCGTATCGCGGCTATGTCCGCAAGCTTTAGCCATAGCAAGTCAAGCAATCCCGACGACCAACCGGGAACAAAGGAAGGAATCCAAAAATGTCCGAGAACACCCAGCAGGCCCGCACCGTCTCCGCCAAGTCCACCGACGCCCTCGACCTCAAGGCCCTCGTCCTGCTCGCCATCCTGCTCGCCGCCGGCTTCATCCTGAACTTCACCCTCGGCAAGGCTATCTCCACGATGTCGGGCGGCATGATCTCCCCCGAGTTCATTATCTCCGCCTTCTGCATCACGATCCTCGTCGTCCGCCCGAACATCCCCCAGGCGCTCGTCATCGGCCTCATCTCCGCCGCCGTGATCCAGCTCACCACGACTTCGCCCTTCATCGACTTCGCCGCCGAGGGCGTCTCCGCCATGCTCATGGCCGGCATTGTGTCCGCCGCCGCCAAGAAGGGCTCCGTCAGCCCGGTTGCCGCCGCTGTCGCCACCTTCGCGGCAACCGCGGTCTCCGGCGTCATCTTCATGGTCATCAAGATCGCGATGGTCGGCGCTGCCGAGCAGCTCGCCGCCGCGATGCTCCCCGTCATCATGCTCACCGCCGTCTTCAACGCGATCCTCGTCGCCGCGCTCTACGTCCCCATCAAGAAGGCCCTCAAGCTCAACGACTAGCCTCCCGGCTCTGGACGCCGCTTACGCCCGCCGCTAGGCGCGACTCGGAAAGCGTCACCCCGCCGGCATCACCTCGACTCGGCATGCCGGCACCACCTCACGCAAAGCTCACCCGAAGGGATTCCACTATGGCCAGCGCCGAAGCCCGCACCGTCTCCGCCTCTGCCAAGTCCAATGGCCTCGTCGACATCAAGTCCCTCGTCCTGCTGGCGATTCTGCTCGCCGCCGGATTCATCCTCAACATGACCGTGGGCAACGCCCTGGCCACCGTTGGCATCAAGCCGCAGTTCATCATCGCCGCCTACGCGCTCGCGATCATCCTCACCCGCGCCAACCTCGTCCAGTCCGTCATCTACGCCGTCGTCTCCGCCTGCGTCATTCAGATCACGACGTCCATTCCCGGCCTGAACTTCCTCACCGAGACCGTTGCCGCCGCCGTGATGTTTGGTCTCTGCAGCCTTGACCGCAAGTCCGGTGGCTTCGCCCTGACCCCACTCGTAGCCACCTTCCTGACAACGCTCGTCTCCGGCGCCCTCTTCGCCGCCATCGGCACCGTGATGATGGGCGCCCCGATCGCCAGCGCCATGGTCAAGGTCCCGCTCGTCCTCGGCACCGCCGTGTTCAACGCGGCCGTCGTCCAGGCGCTCTATATCCCGCTCGTCAAGGTTCTTGGCAAGTAACTTAGATACGATGTTGGCGCTGGCTCTCATGCGGGCCGGCGCCTTTTCGTGCGCCGCGGCCATGTCGGCTGTTCTCGTACGACCGCTCGTCCCGCATCGCGCGCCCGCGCCTCGTGCGTGTTTCGCACCACCCACGTTCCGCGCCGCGCATGTCCATACAAACCCGACCGCTTCGAAAGGCCCCATCCACCATGACCACGGGCACATCAATCATCGAGCTCAAGGACGTCAGCTTCTCCTATGACGGATCCGGCGAGCCTGCGGGGGAGAAGGCGCTCGACCGGGTGTCCCTCTCCATCAGCGAGGGAGACTTCGTGGGCATCATCGGCCCCTCCGGAGCCGGCAAGTCCACCCTCGCCGCTGTCATGAGCGGCGCCATCCCGCATCACTTCACCGGCCAGCTCTTCGGCGCGACGTTCGTCGACGGCAGGGATACCTGCGACGTCACCCTGACGGACATCTCGAGCGTCGTCGGCAGCGTACTCCAGGACATCGATGCGCAGATGGTCGCGTCCGTCGTAGAGGACGAGATGCTGTTCGGCCTCGAGAACTTCGGCGTGCCGCACGACCAGATCGAGGGGCGCATCGCGACCACGCTCGAGACCGTGGGTATCTCCGATCTCCGCGACCGCGAGATCGCGACGCTGTCCGGCGGCCAGAAGCAGAAGGTCGCCATTGCCGCGATCCTGGCGCTCGAGCCGCGCGTCCTCGTCCTTGACGAGCCCACTGCCGCGCTCGACCCCGCCAGCTCGCGCCTCGTCTTTGAGACGCTGCGCGAGGCGAACGAACGCCTGGGCGTGACCGTCGTCGTCATCGAGCAGAAGGTCGCCCTGCTCTCCGAGTATTGCGACCGCATCGTCGTTATGGACCGCGGCCACATCGCCTTCTCCGGCACGCCACACGAGGTGTTCTGCCACTCCGAGGAGCTCCGCGCGATCGGCGTCGACAGCCCGCGCGTCGCCCGTATCTCGAACTGCCTCGTCAGGGATGGCTTCATCACAGCGGGCGAGCCCTGCCTGAACGTGGCCGAGGCCGAGGCTCTCGTTGCCGGGCTTGTGGGCGTTCGCGAGGGCGTCGCGGCCGGCGGCCAGGCCGCGGCCGACGCGACGGCGGAGACCCGCCCCGCCGCGTCCCCGCACGCCCCCGCCTCGCGCCCCCACGCTGAGGGAGCCGAGCCTGTCGTTCTGCTCCAGGGCGTGAACTTCTCCTATCCGCATGGCGGCGCCTCCGTGCGCGACCTCGAGATGCGCGTCTATCCCGGCGAGCTCGTGGGCGTCGTGGGCCAGAACGGCGCCGGCAAGACCACGCTCACCAAGCTGCTGAACGGGCTGCTCAAGCCCTCTTCCGGCAGCGTTCGCGTCGCGGGCCTCGACACGCGCGAGGTGCCGACGAGCGCCATTGCCGCCCGCTGCGCGACCCTCTTCCAGAATCCGGATCGCCAGCTGTGCAAGGACACGGTCCTCGAGGAGGTCGCCTTCGGCCTCGAGCTCCAGGGCGTCGAGGCGCGGGAGGCGAAGAGGCGCGCCGAGCAGGTCGCTCTGCGCTTCGGGCTGCCCCTCGACGAGGCGCCCTTCTCCCTCTCGCGCGGGCAGCGCCAGATGGTGGCGCTCGCGAGCGTCGTCGTCACCGATCCGGACGTCGTCCTGCTCGATGAGCCCACGAGCGGCCTTGACTATCGCGAATGCATGACCGTCATGGAGACCGTGCGAGAGATGGCCGAGCGCGGCTGCGCCGTCATCATGGTCTGCCACGACATGGAGGTCGTGAGCGACTTCGCTGAGCGCCTCGTGGTCATGGCGAACGGCGAGATCCTCGACCGCGGTCCTGTCGCCGAGGTCTTCGCGAACGAGGACCTCATGAAGCGCGCCTACGTCGCGCCGCCCCAGGCCGTCGAGCTTTCCGCACGCCTTGCGGCTGACGTGTCGCCCGAGTTCAGCGGCATGAGTGAGGTTTCCGACATCGTTCGCGTCACCGAGGAGATGATCCGCCGTGGTTAATGTCATCGACTACGTTCCGGGCGACACCGTTCTGCATCGCCTGAATCCCATCGCCAAGCTCGCGCTCGCGTCGGGCATCATCATCGCGACCTTCCTCGGCGACACCTACCCGATGCTTCTGGGCCTGCTTGCCCTCACGCTCGCGCTGGGTGCCTACGCTGGAGTCTTCAAGAACCTGCTCTCGCTGCTCAAGCTGCTCATCCCGCTCGCCGTGGTGATGCTCGCGCTCCAAACCGCCTTCGTGCGCACGGGCGATGTCGTCGCGCTGTGGATGACGGTCGACGGCCTGGTCACGGGCTCGAAGGCGTGCCTGCGCCTCCTCGGCGTGGCGCTGCCGCTCATCCTCATGCTTACCGTCACCAAGCTGAACGACCTCGCGAACGCCTGCGTCGAAATCCTCCACGTGCCCTATCGCTACGCCTTCACCTTTACGACGGCGCTGCGCTTCGTGCCCGTGTTCAGCCAGGAGATGAACGCGATCATGGAGGCCCAGACCGCGCGCGGCGTGGAGTACGACACGAAGAACCCCTTCAAGAAGGTCCAGCTCATGCTGCCGCTGTGCATTCCTTTGCTCGTGAGCTCGGTGGGCAAGACCGACGCCACCGCCCTCGCCGCCGAACAACGCGGCTTCTACCTGCGCACGCGAGAGAGCAGCTACAAGCGCTACCCGTTCGTCGCCACCGACTACGCAGCACTCCTCATCGCCGCCGCCCTCATCGTCTCCGGCGCGCTCTTCTAAACCTGCAGAAGAACCTGCAGAAGGGACAGTCCCTTTTTCAGGTGGTGCCGCGCGGAGTGACAAAGGGAGTGACAAAGGGACAGTCCCTTTGTCAACTTTGAGGGTGATGGGGAGACGGCTGCTGGAGGAATAGCCCTTTTGCACGCTTTGCCATCTCGACGGCTGATCCGCATCTGAGCGAAAACCAATAAGTATGTTTTCAGAGGACTTTAAGGGCCCGCTTCAACTATCATATGCACCGGATTTGAGTCGGGGTGGTCGATGAGAACGTTTCGTCGGCCACCCTGCCTGCTAAGGAATTGCTTCTAAGACCGGGGGCAAGGTGGATTGGAGCATGTTCGTGAAGACGAAGCGTTGTATTGGCCGGAGGGGCAACCTTGGCCATTTTGAGAGGGTGGGCCTCGGCTTTGGCGCGATCTGTGCCGTGCTCGTGGCCGCTCTGTTCACGCCGACGCCTGCTATGGCAGCCGACTGGATTGAGATCAATGGCGAAAGGTATCAGGCCGGCACGCCCCAGAGTGACCCCGCCGGCGACTCCTGGAAGTGGGACGGCGACAGCACGCTCACGCTCAGGGACTACGACGGTGGTGCCATTGGCGCTGGTGGCAATCTCGATATCGTCTGCGAGGGCAAGAACTCTGTAAAGAACGCCGATGGTGAGGGGTCCGTTCTATGGCAGGAGGGTGACGGTACGCTCACTGTTAAGGGCTCCGGATCGCTTTCCGTCGCTGCCACTGGTGGATTCTACGACATCAAGGCCATTTCCGCTGAGGGTAACATTGCCCTGACCGACGGTGTAACTGTGAGCGTTACGTCTGTGGACCTTGGCAATGCCATTGGTATCATGACGAACGGAAGCGTCAGTATCGATAAGGGCACCACCTTTACGGCCAACGATTGCTATGCGGGGATAATCGCGATTGGTGGGGTGACCATCGATGCCGCATCTGCCAACTTTACCGGCAGCTTTCCGGAGGACGAGGTCCCTCATCAGGAATATGGTGTGATGTGCGGCGGCTCTCTTGCCATCAAGAATGGCTCGGCCGTACGCGTTAAGCTTGACGGCTATGCGGCTATCGGATTCAGCGTTACCAAGACTGCTAGCTGGGATGGTCCGTCTGTCGCAATCGCCGACTCAGTGGTTGATATTGCCGTGAACTCTACCGCTAGTACCGTGGCCCCGAGCGGCATCGTGGCTATGTCTACTGTTCCTGATAACGAGATTTCCATTGCTCGCTCTACGGTCACCGTTGACTCGCCTTCTGGCCCCGCGATTATGGCCCAGTATCAGCTTACGAATGCCGAGACCGCTGATCGCGCAACAATCACTATCGATGGCTGCAAGATCGTCGAGCCGACTGTTGGTCGCGTTTGCGACATCTCTCTCAATTTTACGGACTATGACTACGGTATGCCAGTGGTGAGGGGCCAGTTCATCGGAACCGGTGACGTCCGTGCCGAATTCGAGGAGCCCGACTACTCTAACAATGTGTTTGCGTGCGTCTCGAGGAAGGTCGTCATCAAGCCCGACGCTCCGGTTGCTCCCGAGCCGCCCGCGACGACCGAGCCGCCCGCGACGACCGAGCCGCCCGCGACTACCGAGCCTCCCGCGACGACCGACCCCGCCACGTCTGGGTCTCCCGTAACGCCGGTCGTCCCGACGACGCCTGCGACTCCGGCCGTTACGCAGGGCGCTGCGACGACGACGGAGGAGAAAGCCCTGCCCCAGACCGGCGATTCCAACTCGCCTATTGCGGTTGCGGCCTTTGTTCTTGGCGGTATTCTCGCGCTCGCTCTCGCCTTTGTCGCAAGCCGCTCTAACGAGTAAGACCTGAAACCTGCAAAAGGGACAGTCCCTTTTGCAGATGACAGCGCGTAAGTTGACAAAGGGACAGTCCCTTTGTCAACTTTTGTGGTGCTGACTCGTGTAGCTTTGGTAGCGGGCGCCCCGCCTTTGCGGCCGGGCGCCCGTCTTCTGTATACTGAGTCCCCGAGTGAGTTCGATGGGTTCGGGTGACGTCACACCTCGAACCTGGTCAGGGCCGGAAGGCAGCAGCCATAAGGGGCCTCTGGCGGGCACCCGTTCCCATCGAACTCACTTATTGATCAGCAAAGCGACGCCCCGAGGAATGCGATGGCTGCATCCGAGGGGCGTTTTTCTAACTCGGCAACGTCGCGCCGCCTTGCGGCCCGTCACGCCGGACGGGAGGGACCATGGGCTTCATCAACTTCATCGTCGAGCTTCTGCAGGATCCGCGCACGGCCATCGCCAGCTGGATTGCCGCCGGCCCCCTCATGGCCTACGGCTGCGTCTTCCTCATCATCTTCATCGAGACGGGTGTCGTGTTCTTCCCGTTCCTTCCGGGCGACTCGCTGCTGTTCGCGTCGGGCTTCTTTGCGCACAACGGCGGCTTCAACATCGTGGCTCTTCTCGGCACTGCCTGGGCCGCCGCAATCCTGGGCGACCAGTGCAACTTCATGATCGGCCACTTCTTCGGCAAGAAGATTGTCGCCTCGGGCAAGGTCAAGGCCATGACGCCGGAGCGCCTCGAGAAGTCCGAGAAGTTCCTCGACAAGTGGGGCCACCTCGCCATCTTCCTCGGCCGATTCTTCCCGTTCATCCGCACCTTCGTGCCCTTCATCGCGGGCATGGGCGGCATGCACTGGCGCAACTTCGGCATCTACAACATCCTGGGCGGCATCACCTGGTCGACGCTCTTCACGCTCCTCGGCTACTTCTTCGGTGGAATCCCGTTTGTCCAGGAGCACTTTGAGCTGCTGATCGTGGGCATCGTGCTCGTCTCCGTCATCCCGACGGTCGCGGGTCTCGTGAAGGCGAAGCTCGCCAAGAAGGCCGAGTAGCGCGGGACGTGCGCCGTGGGGCGGACGCCCCTCATAGTGACGGCGAGGGCCGCGGGACGCAGGTGCTCCCGCGGCCTTTTTACGCGTCGCGTGGTTGCCGCGCGTCCGCGTCGCTCGTGCGTGAGCCTCGGTCCTGCGTGCCCGTGCGCCCCGGCCACGAGTGTCCCGGCATCATGCTCGAATCTTACCCACCGCGGAAATCGATACCGCAGCTAGAACACTAATTCCACCCGCTTTTACCGATGCTCCCGACATACCTTTCGCCAGGCCATGAGTACCGTTCGCGGCGGTAAAAACCCTGGCAGTGATTCAAGTCGGGCTCGGTTGTACACAATATGAGTAAAGCGCGCGCCCTCCTGAACGCTCGTCTCCCCTCCGGTCGTCGGGTAGCATGCTGGGCGCATTCAACGGCACGCCCATTTAGTTCTTCAGAGATTCTTCCAACCCCCTGTTCTCTGGGAGGGCGCGCGCCGATTGGAAGATCCGGGTCGCCCGCTAAGCGGGAAAAGGAGTCTTTGGCTGCCATGACCCGGCAAGCGCCCCGGATGATCGGGGCGCTTTTTTGTGCCTGGAATTCTGAATCTGTGGACTTCGCGGCTCGATGGCTATAAGGCGCATGGGCTCGCCGGGCGATCGGGGAACGCGGCTTGGCATGGACCTGCGTCGCTTCATGAAGTCGCCCGCCTATGGTGAGGAGCCTGCTTACAACAGCGCGATCGCCTGGCGCGCCGCGCCGAGGAAGCCGGCGTCGTTTCCCAGCGTGGCAACGCGAATGAGGGTGTCGCGGCAACCGGGGATGGCGTAGGCACGGTATTTCTCAAGGCAAACGTCACCAAACGTATCCCAGCCTCCGCACATGCCCCCGCCCAGAATGAACATCTCCGGGTCGACGAGGGCGGCGATGATCGACATGGCACGCGCGAGGTAGTCGGCGAGGCGGTCGCAGGCGCGCAGGGCCTCGGGATTGTCCGCGCGCGCGGCCTCGAAGACGGCGAGCGCGTCGGTCGCGTGGGCGATTGGGACCTCAGCGGCGCCGGATGCCGCGCACTCCTCGCGATAGAGGCGGATGAGGCCGCGGGCGCTCGCATATTGCTCGAGGCAGCCGTGGCAGCCGCAGCCGCAGGCTTCGGGTTCGCTGGGGTTTACGTTGATGTGGCCGGCTTCCCCGCCCGCGCCGTGCGTTCCAACGACAACCTTTCCGTCAACGATGACGCCGGCACCCACGCCCGTGCCGAGCGTAAGCATGACGGCGCTTCTGACGCCGTCGCCCGCTCCGAGCCAGGCCTCTCCAAGCGCCGCGGCGTTCGCGTCGTTGAGCGCGTGGGTGCGGGCACTGGGGAAGGCGGCCTTGAGGGCTGCGGTCAGACCGTCGAGATCGAGAACAGTGTTGGGGGCCATGGCCAGCGTGCCGTCCTCGAGGACGACGCCGGGAACGTCGATACCGACGGCGCTGAGCGTCTCGGGGTCCTTCCCCGCCTCGCGCACGAGGGCGACAGCGGAGGTGGAGACCCTATCAAACGCCTCGGCATTATCAAGCTCGCCGGTTGGGACCTTCGCTGTGGCGAGGATTTTCCCGCCCCTCGTCACAACGCCCATCTTGATGCTCGTACCGCCGATGTCGAGGCCGAGAACTGCCTCGTCCGTGTTGCTCGCCGCAGCTGCATCGAGCGCGTCATCAATATTTGTCATGGTTTCCCCCTCGGTCTCTGCGCACTTTCGAAAGCGTACGCCTTGCGACTCGGGCGGGGTGCGCGTATTAGGCGGACGGTAGCGCGGGAGAAGGAGACCGGGGTGTCCTCCGACGCGTTGGGGGATGACGTTGAATGCCGGAAAAGGCTCTGCGGAGGCGCGGGCCGCTGGTCGAGTGCCGCCGTCATGGGTGTCCGCGCGGTGTCAGGCGCGAGCGCGCCAGGCGGCCCGGGTATACTGGTCTGGTCTGGCGTGGCCCGTCTCGGTCGCGCCGCTACGATTGCCGGAGGTCCCATGGAGTCGCTGTATCGCAAATATCGTCCGCAGACGTTTGAGCAGGTAGTCGGCCAGGCGCACGTGGTCTCTACGCTCGAGCGTGCCGTGTGCGAGGGCCGCACGAGCCATGCGTACCTCTTCTGCGGCCCGCGCGGCACTGGCAAGACCACCATGGCCCGCATCCTTGCGAAGGCCCTCATGTGCGAGCAGGGCGAGGGCCACCTGCCGGATGGCACCTGTGAGGAGTGCCGCCTCATCGCCGCCGGCGAGCACCCGGATGTCTACGAGCTCGACGCGGCAAGCCGCACGGGCGTCGACAACGTGCGCGAGGAGATCATCAACCGCGTCGACTATGCGCCGGTGCGTGGCCGCTACAAGGTCTACATCATCGACGAGGTCCACATGCTGACGCCCGCGGCGTTTAACGCGCTGCTCAAGACGCTCGAGGAGCCGCCGGCACACGTCGTCTTCATCATGTGCACGACCGATCCGCAGAAGATCCTCGCCACCATTCTCTCTCGCGTGCAACGCTTCGACTTCCACTCCATCGCGCCGGACGAGATGCGCGCCCACCTCGTTGACGTGTGCGAGAAGGAGGGTTTCACCTTCGATGACGAGGCTCTCGACATCGTTGTGCGTCATGCTCGCGGAGGCATGCGTGATGCGCTCTCCGCGCTCGAGCAACTCTCTGTCTTTGGCGCGGGAGATGTGAGTGCCGAGGCCGCGCGCGATCTTCTCGGCGAGGCGAGCGGCTCTGCGCTCTCCGGCGTGTCGCTGGCACTCGCGAACCGTGATGTGCCCGCGCTCTTCTCCGAGGTGGCGGAGCTCGTCAACAACGGCGGAGACCTATTGCAGTTTACGCGCGAGCTCGCGAGCCGCGTGCGCGATGCCTACGTGGTGAGCGTTGCCGGTGCCAAGCCGGGCGTGGTGAACGCGTCCGACGAGGCCCTGACCGAGCTTGCGGACGAGGCTGCAGCATATGGCAGCAGCGACCGCCTCGCACGCGTGCTTACCGTGCTCGGCGATGCGGCGAGCGAAATGCGCACCGCCGTCAACCAGCGACTCGTTCTCGAGATCGCCCTGACGCGCTGCGCGAGGCCCGAAGGCGACCTTACGCTCGAGGCCCTTGCCGAGCGTATCGAGTGCCTCGAGCGCGGGGGAGTGGCGGTGGCCCCCGCTGTCGGTGCGTCCACGCCTGCGGTGGCGCCTGTGGTAGCGTCATCGCCCACGCCGAGGCCCGCCCCTGCGCCTGCGCCTGCGGCTGCGGCGCCGAAACCGTTTACGCCGCCGCCCCTGCCTCGCCGCAAGCCCGCGGTGGCCCCGGCGCTCGTGCCCACGGCTATTCCGGCGCCCGCGCCTGCTCCGGAGCCCGCGGCTGCTCCGACGCCGGTCAAGCCCGCCGTTGCTCCGGCTCCCGCGCCGAAGTCCGCGGCTGCCCCGGCTCCCGCGGCGGCTCCGGCGGCGGCCCCGGCTCCCGCGCCCACTTCGTCGGTCGCTGCTGGCAATCTCCAGCGCACGTGGAAGGGCGTCGTCGATGGCATCGTCAAGAGCAACCCCTCGTGCGGTGGGCTGCTGCTTAACGTGACCGCGCTGTCTGATGACGGCTCGACCTTGACGCTTGGTCTGCCCGCGGGTGGTTCTTTCGTCCGCCTGATGCTCGGCCGCGCAGACGTGAAGGCGATTCTCGATGCCGCCGTGACGGCCGCCTTTGGCTCTCGCCAGATTGCGCTCGTCGGCTCCGAGGCGCCTGCCGTGCCTGAGCCCAAGCCTGCCCCTGCTGCCGTTGCCGCGCCTAAGCCCGCTCCGGCTCCTGCCGCCGTTGCCGCGCCCGCGCCAGCGCCCGCGCCGGCCACCGCGCCCGAACCGGCGTCCGCATTCGAGGAAGACGAGCCGCCCTATGACGACTACGTTCCCTATGACGACGAGGATGCCTTCGCTCCTGGCGACGAGGATTCCGCGCCCGCGAATCTTGGCGCCGACCCGAGCGAGTCCGAGGCGCCCGCTGCCCCCGCGTCCGCGACTGCCGAGCCGGCTCCCGCGCCTGCGGCACCCTCGCTTTCCGTTCCTCCCGCGGCTTCTGCTGCGGCGGGATCGTCTGACCCCATCACCTCCGAGGCAGAGCTTCGCTCCGCGATGATGGATATCTTCG
This sequence comes from Collinsella sp. 1033st1_E11_1033SCRN_220408, assembly GCF_039062465.1. Classification (NCBI taxonomy): domain Bacteria; kingdom Bacillati; phylum Actinomycetota; class Coriobacteriia; order Coriobacteriales; family Coriobacteriaceae; genus Collinsella; species Collinsella sp. 1033st1_E11_1033SCRN_220408. The sequence continues at coordinate 179,490 of NZ_JBCLNF010000002.1, read as the reverse complement.
GGGCCGGAATCAAGATCGACCATGTTGAGGGCGACGCCTAGGCCGGATGGCATGCAAGGCCCTCAGCGGGTAAAGTAGAAGAGTTGCCAATGCCGTTTTCTCGGCGATAGACGAAGGAGCCCCCATGGCCCAGATGAATATGCAGCAGATGATGAAGCAGGCACGCAAGATGCAGGAGCAGCTTGCTGCCGCGCAGGAGAAGCTCAAGGACCTCGAGGTCTCCTCCTCCACCGGTGGTGGCATGGTCAAGGTCGTCGCCACTGGCGAGATGCAGATCAAGTCCATCGAGATCAGCCCCGACGCCTGCGATCCCGAGGACGTCGAGCTTCTCCAGGATATGGTCCTCGCTGCCGTTAATGAGGCCCTTTCCAGCGCCCAAGAGGCTGCCGGCTCTCAGATGAGTGCCGCCACTGGTCTCGGCGGCATGAACATTCCGGGGCTCTTCTAACCTATGCCCTACGACCAAATTGGCGCCCAGGGAGAGCCCTTCGGTGCCTCGCGCAATGATGGTCGCGCCTTGCGTCGCCTGCTCGACGAGCTTGGCCGCCTGCCGGGCATTGGGCCTAAGAGCGCCCAGCGCATCGCCTATCACATCCTCGGCGCTGATGCCGAGGATGCTCGTAGGCTTGCGCAGGCGATCCTCGACGTCAAGCAACAGGTTCACTTCTGCCCGGTCTGCTTCAGCTACGCGACGCGCGAGCGCTGCGACGTCTGCGAGGACCCGGGCCGCGACCAGACCTCAATCTGCGTGGTCTCGGAGCCCCGTGACGTCTCCGCCATCGAGCGGACGGGCGCGTTCCACGGACTGTATCACGTCCTCGGCGGCGTTATTTCGCCCATGGATAAGATCGGACCGGAGCAGCTCCACGTGCGCGAGCTTCTCTCGCGCCTGGCGGATGGCACCGTCACCGAGGTTATCCTCGCGACGAATCCGGACGTCGAGGGCGAGACCACGGCTACGTACTTGTCGCGCACGATCAAGCCGCTCGGCGTGCACGTGACGCGCCTCGCGAGTGGTCTTCCGGTTGGTGGAGACCTTGAGTACGCGGACGAGGTCACGCTGGGGCGTGCGATTGAGGCTCGCAGAGAGCTGTAGAATTTCGTCGTCAGCGGAGGCGGGCATTTCGTCCGCCTACCGCGCGCGACAAAGGGGGAATGGCGATGTCAGCAAAGCGCTTCAAACAGCCGGATCAGGGTCAGCCCCAGCGGGCCGCATCCGCGTCTGGCCAGCGCCCCGTCTCCGGACACCACATGGGCGCGCATGCCGCCACGCCGCGACCGGCGGATCGGGTTCCTCCGGTGTCGGGGTATTCCGCGCCTGCACGCGCTCAGGCTGCGTCCGCGCCTGCCGCGGCCCATCGTCAGGGCTCTGCGCCGGCTCGCGCCAGGGGCTCCCGCTTTGCGGACGCAACCCGCGCGACTGCCTCTTCCCACCAGTTCGCTCACCTCGGGGGCACTACGGACCTTGGCGTTGCCGCCGGCCAGGTCCCTGTCACCGCGTCTGACGACGGGGCCGGCTCCTATTCGGGCGACGACGCACCGCGTCCCATTGACGTCGACCCCGCGGCAACGGGCTCCTTTAATACGATCCGTCGCGGTCAGGGTGCCGTCATCTCTACGCGCGAGACCGCAGGTCGTGCTGCCGCTGCCGCTCGCAGGTCTCTTCCCAAGGAAGCGCGTCGTGGTCAGGGCACGCGCCAGCGCTCGGCAAAGGCCCCGCTTCCGGTTCTCGTTGGCATTGGCGTCGCCGCGCTCGTGGTAGTCGTCCTTCTCGTCATGCTTGTCACGTCGCTCCTGGGTGGCTCCTCCAAGCAGGCTTCTGGCGCCGCCACGACCGCTCCCGCCGAGACGGTCGTTTCTGCGCAAGAGGGCATCCAGCTTGGGAGTTACACCTATTCTACGAGCCAGGGTGATCAGGGCTGGGAGCTTGTCCGCAGCTCGACTGCTGGGGAGACCGCGGTGGTAGCGGCGCTTTCGGGCACCCCCGCCTCTGTCTGCCTATATCAGGGCACGCTTTATATTCCGGAGAACCTGCCCGATGGCACGTGGGACATCATCTGCTATCTTCCCGCCGATGGCTCAACTGCTTCCCAGCTGCTTGGCGGCGACGGCCAGCCCGTCGTTGGTTCGGGCACGGTGACAAGCGCCGTGGTTCAGGGCGGGTCGCTTGCGCTTTCCGGCGATGGCGTCTCGCAATCCGTGCCTCTTAGCTAGAAGAAGTGAGCGATGTCCCTGGTAGAAGGCTAGCGCTGGAGCATGTTGCATCTTTGTCAAAAACTGGCAAAGAAATTTGAAAAAGCTACTAGACAGGGCTAGAGAGTTTCCTGTACTATAGCTCTCGCACCTGACACGGGGTATTAGCTCAGCTGGTTAGAGCGCCGGCCTGTCACGTCGGAGGTCGCGGGTTCGAGCCCCGCATATCCCGCCATTAGATGTTCGAAGGGTCCTGGTTCACGCCAGGGCCCTTTTTGTTTTGGGCGAGCGGGTCTCCTCGTGTGGCGAGTCGCTCGGGCCGCGCGTCTCTTTGTCTGGACGATCCCGTGTCATTCCGCCTCCGTCGCTGGAGTCGAGCGCCTGCTAAATCTGCTGTCCCTTGAGGGCGAGACAACTCCCTTAGTTGCGGCGCCATTACCAAGGGCCCACAAAACGCCATGCGACTGGTCGCATTTGCTAAAATTGCTAGGTCGCACTCACATTTCACGGGGGTGATTAATGGTGACTGCGCCGACGCAAACAATGGCCCCGGCTCGCCTCGCCGTCTTCGACTATGACGGGACGATTCTGAGCGGTCAGTCGGGCGCTCTCTTTTCGCGCTATCTGCTTTCGAACGGGCTTGTGACGAAACGCACCGCGTTGCGCCTGTTCTGGTGGGGAGTTCGCTATAAGCTTCACCTGCCATTCCGTCAGGATGAGGCTCGCGAGCTGATCTTCCGCGATCTCGGGGCCCATGGCTACGATTACGCCACGCGGGTCATGCGGGATTTCTCGCATGAGGTTCTCGAGCCGCGTGAGCGGGCCGCCGCCAAGGCGGAGATTCGTCGCCGTGCCGATGAGGGCTGCGCTACCGTGCTCGTTTCCGCGACGTTCTTCGAGATCGCCCGCCTTGCGGCAGAACGCCTGGGTATTGACGGCGTCGCCGCCACGCGCATGGAGCGCGACGCCGATGGCGCTTATACCGGCAAGGTCGAGGGCGAGGTCGTCGCGGGTGCGGGGAAGGTCCGGGCTGTCGTCGCTTGGGCAGAGGAGCGCTTCGGCCACGACTGGTCGATTGCCTACGCCTATGGCGACCACTTCACTGACGAGCCTCTGCTTGAGCTGGCGGACACGCCTTACGCGGTCTGTCCGGGGACCACGCTCTCGCGCATTGCGAAGAAGCGCGGTTGGCAGAGTTTGAACTGGAGGTAGCCTTGGATATCTCGAGAAAGACGGACTACGCCCTGCGCATGCTCGCAGAGCTCGTCCGCGAGCCTTCCGGGGTCGTTTCCGTTCGTTCCGCGGCAGACCAGAACAACGTGCCTTACTCCTTTGCGCGCTCGATTCAGCGCGACCTCGTTCAGGCCGGCGTCATAGAGAGTATTCGCGGTTCTCGCGGTGGCATGCGTCTCGTAGCTGACCCGTCGACCGTCACCCTGCTCGATGTCGTCGAGGCCGTGCAGGGCCCGCTTGCGATTTCCGGCTGTGCTGCGGCTGGTCCGGATGGGGGAGAGTGCCCGCGTGCCATCGCCTGTGGATACAATCCCATTTGGAGGGGCGCTCAGGAGCTGCTCGATAGCTATCTCTCCTCGGTGACGCTTGCCGAGGCGGTTTCTGGCCGCGCGCGTCCCGTCGTGGACGCCCGCTTCACCCGTCCCGGCGAGTCCGGTGTGGCGCATCGATGAGCGAGGGTATCGAAGCCTTCCGCGAACGCGTCTATCTTGCGGGCCGCGAGTTGTATCGCGATCTCCCCTGGCGTCGCACGCATGACCCCTATGCGATTTGGGTCTCCGAGGCAATGCTCCAGCAGACGCAAGTCTCTCGTGTTGACGGGAGATGGCAGTCCTGGCTCGACCGATTCCCCTCGGTCGACGCGCTTGCCGCCGCTACCTCGGCAGACGTGCTTGCCGAGTGGCAGGGCTTGGGCTATAACCGTCGTGCCCTCGCGCTCTGGCGCGCCGCGCGGGAGATTTGCGAGCGCCACGCGGGCGTTATGCCCCACGACGAGGCCGCCCTCAAGGCGCTTCCGGGGATTGGTCCCGCGACGGCTGCCGGCATTCGCGCCTTCGCGTTCGACCTGCCCGGCGTCTACCTCGAGACAAACGTGCGCGCGGTCTTTCTCCACGAGCTCTTTCCCGGTGCCGAGGGCGTGCCGGATTCTGCCCTTCGGCCGCTTGTGGCCGAGGCGTGCCCCGACGACTCGCTGGCGATTGTCGGTGCTGACGCGCCATGCTCGCCGCGTACCTGGTATTACGCGTTGCTTGACTATGGCGCGCACCTCAAGCGGACCTTGCCCAACCCATCCCGTCGCTCTCGCGAGAACGTGAGGCAGTCGCGTTTTGAGGGGTCACATCGTCAGAAGCGCGCTGTCCTCGTGAGGCTGTTGCTTGCTGCGGGCGTTGAGGGGGTCTCTGCCGCCGACGCCGCTCTCGAGCTCACAGAATTCGAGGCCAAGGCGGGGCGTGCCGCCGTTACTGAGGCTGCCACCTCCGGCATTCTCGAGGAGCTTGCCGCCGAGGGCTTCTGCCGCGAGGTGGCTTCAGGGTGTTGGGTCGTTTAGCTGCGATCTTGCCATCGCAAACAGGAATCTTACCGCTGGCGGCGCGTCTCTGTGCCGCGTTGCTTTGGCGGTGTGCGGGCGTTTGCGTTTTCGCATGCGAACGATTGCCGCCTGCATGCGCGGTCGGCTGGCGCTTTCGCGCGATGCGCGTGACGCGTTGGGCTGGCGGTTTCGCGCGATGCGCGTGACGTGTTGATTGTCCGGCCGTGCGTATTGCTCCCGCGCCTGGGGTAGAAGAGCTGTGGTTCGATTGGGGCGTCGCCTGGGATTGCGGCGCACAAGAGAGAGGAAATTGCCATGGCTACCAACTTTGCCGATTCGAAGACCAAGAAGAACCTCGAGGCAGCCTTTGCTGGTGAGTCTCAGGCGTCGATGAAGTACGGCTACTATGCCAAGGCCGCCAAGAAGGAAGGCTACGTCCAGATCGGTCAGATCTTCTCCGAGACGGCCGGCAACGAGGCCGAGCATGCCAAGCTGTGGTTCAAGTACCTGCACGATGGCGATGTGCCCGACACGCTCACTAACTTGAAGGATGCCGCCGAAGGCGAGAACAGCGAGTGGACGAGTATGTATCCCGAGTTTGCGAAGGTCGCTCGCGAGGAGGGCTTCGACGAGATTGCCGCTCGCTTCGAGAGCGTCGCCGGTATCGAGCGCACGCATGAGGAGCGCTATCGCAAACTCGCCGATCGTGTCGAGAACGGCGAGGTATTCAAGCGCGAGGGCGTTAAGGTCTGGAAGTGCTCCAACTGCGGTTATCTGTATGAGGGTGACGCCGCGCCTAAGGTCTGCCCGGTTTGCAAGCATCCACAGGCTTACTTCGAGGAGCAGGCGACCAACTACTAGGCGCGTGACCAGGGCCGAGTACATATGCGAGCAGCCCCGAGCGATGTCGCGAAAACGCGTGAGTGAAATCGAGGCGTGGCCGGCATATCCGCTCGCGATTAACAAAGAAACGCGCGAAAAGTCAGGATTCGCATAGCTCGATCGCGCGGAGGAGCGCCCCAATTGGGGCGCTCCTCTTTTTTATGCGCCAAGTAGGGGGCTAATCGGCTTCCCGCCGAGTAGACGCCTTTTTTGTCCCGCAAAAGCCGAGGTCGCTGAGAGCTCTTGAGTGGGTCTACTCGAGCTCGGGCGATTTAGCCCCCTACTTGGCGGCTTTTTCGCGTCGCGGCCTTTCTCGAGAGGATCCGCACCTTACTTCCGAAAGCGGGGGCTAAATGTTTAGGTCTAAAACAAAGCAAAACCAATTTCATATAACGGCAGCTCGCAGGCCTGCTTTGTGCTACACCTTAAAAATGTGCACGAAATGTGAACCGCCCATCATTGAACCACGCCCGCTTACCGAAGCTTTTCATTCGCCGGCGCTCCTGGGGATGCGGGCGGGCATAAAGTGGAGGTGTCCCATCGAGCCCGGGGCCAAACGTTCGCGAATCAACCGGTTTTACGCCGGGCCGCACTTGCGATATCGCCTGGCTTCGCTGGCGTGTGGGAGAGGGTTGAAGAAGGGGGATTCGAATGAAGGCAACCAAAGCCGCCGTTGATCCGGTGGCTGGCGCAAGCCTCGATATAACGTCTGACGACCTGTATTTGATGGCTGCCGGTACCTGGTATCGCAGCTATGACAAGATGGGTGCTCACCCTACTTGCGAGAATGGTGCCCCTGGCTACCGCTTTGCCGTCTGGGCCCCCGGCGTGCGATCGGTCCACGTCGTGGGTGATTTCAATGGCTGGGATACCTCGGCAAATCCGCTTTCGCCCTTGCCTACGGGCGGCGTATGGTGCGGTTTCGTGCCTGGTGTCGGCGAGGGTGAGCTATACAAGTTCGTCCTCGAGACGATGTCTGGCGAGCTGCTCTATAAGGCCGATCCCTACGCCTTCGCTGCGGAGCCCGCGCCGGGCACCGCCTCAGTCACGGCGGCGGATCCCGCATATGCCTGGGGCGACGAGGAGTGGCTCGCCCACCGCTCCCAGAATGGCCACATGCATGAGCCCCTCAACATCTATGAGGTGCATCTCGGCAGCTGGAAGCGCCATGGCGACGAGCCCCAGGGCGAGCCTCGCGAGGACGGCACCTGGCCTGGCCCTATGGACGAGTTCCCCGCCCAGCGCGGCGCCTACTACTCCTATGACGACATGGCTGCCGAGCTCGTGCCCTACGTCAAGGAGATGGGCTACTCCCACGTCGAGCTCCTCCCCGTGATGGAACACCCCTTCGATGGCTCGTGGGGCTATCAGGTCACCGGTTACTATGCCCCCACCTCGCGCTTCGGTTCCCCGGAGGGCTTCATGCGCCTCGTCGACGCCTTCCATCAGGCGGGCATCGGCGTGATCCTCGACTGGGTGCCCGGTGGCTTCTGCGCGGACGCCCATGGCCTCGCGATGTTCAACGGCGGGATGCTCTATGAGCGCGAGATCCACCCCAACTGGGGCACGCACAAGTTCGACTTCGCTCGCGGCGAGGTGCGCAGCTTCCTCGTCTCCAACGCGCTTTTCTGGCTCGAGCGCTTCCACGCGGACGGCATCCGCATGGATGGTGTCTCCAGCATGCTCTACCTCAACTTCGGTATCGACAATCCCGCGGAGAAGCGCCTGAACGAGAAGGGCACGGAGGAGGACCTCGATGCCTCCGCCTTCATTCGCCAGGTCAACACTGCGGTGGGCGACTACTTCCCCGGTACGATGATGATGGCGGAGGAGTCCACCGCGTGGCCCCTCGTGACCTACCCGCCCGAGGACGGCGGCCTGGGCTTCCACTACAAGTGGGACATGGGCTGGATGAACGACACCCTGAGCTACATGCAGACGGACTTCCCCTGGCGTCCCGGCGCCCACGGCAAGCTGACGTTCTCCCTCATGTATGCCTTCAACGAGAACTTCATCTGCCCGCTCTCGCATGACGAGGTCGTCCACGGCAAGTGCTCGCTGATCACGCGTCAGCCGGGCGACCAGTGGAGGCAGTTCGCCGGTCTGAGGACGCTCGCGTTCTACCAGATGACTCACCCCGGCGCGAAACTAAGCTTCATGGGTAACGAGATTGGCCAGTACATCGAGTGGCGCTACTACGAGTCCATCCAGTGGTTCCTCGCCAAGGAGTATGAGCCCCACGCGAAGCACCAGCACTTCATCGCCGCCCTCAACAAGCTCTACCTCGAGCAGCCGGCGCTCTGGCGCGAGGCGTACGAGTGGCAGGGCTTCGAGTGGCTCTCGGCGGATGACGCCGAGCACTCGATCATCTCCTTCGTCCGCCGTGGCGACGAGGGCGAGGAGCTCGTCGTCGTCATCAACTTCGACGTCAACTTCCGTCCGAGCTGGCGTGTCCCCGTGCCGCGTGAAGGCGATTACATCGAGCTCTTCAACTCGGACGCCGAGGAATTCGGCGGATCGGGCCAGCTCAACGGCGGCACCATCCAGAGCCGCCCGGAGGACTGCGACGGACGCCCGAACTCCGTGATTGTGAACGTGCCCCCGTTGGGTGGCATGATCTTGCGCCGCATAGGGCCGAGCACCTTCGTGCCAGAGCCCAAGGAGGCCGCCGAGGCCAAGCCTGCCGCCAAGCGCGCTCGTCGCGCCAGTGGTCCGCTGCCCGTCAAGGGCAAGCGCGCTGCCACGCAGAAGAGCGCTAAGACCAAGAAGCGCGCAGCCGCCCCAAAGGCGTCAGGTAAGAGGAAGGGCAAGTCTGCGAAAGCAAATAAGGCCGACGCCCCTGCCAAGTCCGCAAAGGGCGCTACCATCAAATAAATGCCTGCTAACAGGCGTCTGTCGAGGCCAAGCTGGGCTGACAGACGCGTAACAGCACCAGAGAAGAGTTAGATCGTTAGGAGCACGTACATGACCGACCGTATCTTCGAGAATTCCGAGGTTTTTGCCACCGAGTATCGTTCCATGCTCGAGTCCCTCGTGGGCAAGGACTTCAAGGACTGCACCACGCTTGAGCAGTACCAGGCCCTGGCCCAGCTCATCGCGATGAAGGCGAACATCGAGTTCGCCACCTCGGATTCCGAGAACAAGAAGAGCAACAAGAAGAAGGTCTACTACTTCTGCCTCGAGTTCCTGCTTGGCCCCCTGCTCGATAACTACCTGCTCAACTATGGCGTCCGCGACCTGGTCAAGGACGGTCTTGCCAACATGGGCATCGACCTCGATGAACTCATCGCCCAGGAGGTCGACCCGGGCCTTGGCAACGGCGGCCTCGGCCGTCTCGCCGCGTGCTTCCTCGATTCCATGGCCGCCGAGGGCATCCTGGGCTTTGGCAACGGCATGCGCTACCACTACGGCCTCTTCCGCCAGAAGATCGTCGATGGCCGCCAAGTCGAGGTGACGGACAACTGGCTCGACAAGGGCTATCCGTGGGAGACGAAGCACCCGGAGAGCGCCGTGCTCGTGCGCTTCGGCGGCGAGGTCGTCCGCCACGAGGATGAGAACGGCAAGTTCTGGTTCACGCAGGAGGGCGGCGAGCTCATCAAGGCCGTCCCGTATGACGTACCGGTCATCGGTTATGGCGGCAAGACCGTGAACCGCCTCCGCCTTTGGAGCGCCGAACCCGCGCACGAGGACTTCGACCTCGATGCCTTCAACGCCGGCGACTATGCCAAGGCCGCGAAGTTCCGCACGGACGCCGAGGCCATCTCCGAGATCCTCTACCCCAATGACGCCGGCGAGCACGGCCGCATCCTTCGTCTCAAGCAGGAGTACCTGTTCGTGGCCGCGGGTCTCGCTTCGATCCTGCGTAACTACAAGTACGACCATGCGGATGCCGGCTGGGAGCGCTTCCCGGATTTCGTCGCCATCCACACGAACGACACCCACCCCGCCATGTGCGGCGCCGAGCTCATGCGCCTGCTTGTTGACGAGGAGGGGCTCGACTGGGATACCGCGTGGGACATCACCACGCGCTCCATCTCCTACACCAACCACACCGTGCTTCCCGAGGCCCTCGAGAAGTGGCCGATCGACACCTTCCAGCGCCTGCTCCCGCGCCTCTACATGTACGTCGACGAAATCAACCGCCGCTACATGGAGAGCTTCCCGCGCGACATCGACAACTGGCAGGAGAAGCTGCGCAACACCGCCATCCTGTGGGACGGCCAGGTCCGCATGGCGAACCTCTCGGTGATCTGCAGCCACAGCGTCAACGGCGTGGCCGCGCTCCATACGGAGATTCTCAAGCGCGAGACCCTGCATGACTTCTACGAGCTCATGCCCGAGAAGTTCAACAACAAGACCAACGGCATCTCGCCGCGTCGCTTCCTCGGCAACGCCAACCCGAGCCTCTCTGCCCTCATCACCTCGAAGATCGGTGACGGCTGGCTGGCGGATGCCGCCGAGCTCTCGAAGCTCTCCGCCTACTATGACGACGTCGACTTCCTCGATGCCATGAGCGCGAGCAAGCGCGAGAACAAGGTTCGTCTCGCCAAGTATGTCCTCGAGCAGACCGGCGTCGAGATTGACCCGGACTCCATCTACGACGTCCAGGTCAAGCGCTTCCACGCCTACAAGCGTCAGCTGCTCAACATTTTCAAGGTCATGAGCATCTACAACCACATGCTCGATGACCCGAGCTACAAGCCGCACAAGACGACCTTCATCATCTCCGGCAAGGCGGCGAGCGCCTACACCTTCGCCAAGGAGGTCATCCGCCTTATCAACTCGGTCGCAGACGTCATCAACAACGATGAGCGCGTCAACGAGTACATCAAGGTCGCTTTCATCCCCAACTTCGCGGTCTCGAACGCCCAGCTCATCTACCCCGCGGCCGACATCTCCGAGCAGATTAGCACTGCCGGCAAGGAGGCCTCGGGCACCTCGAACATGAAGCTCATGATGAACGGCGCCCTGACGCTCGGTACCCTCGATGGCGCCAACGTCGAGATCGCCGAGCTCGCGGGCATGGAGAACGAGAAGATCTTCGGCATGAAGGTCGAGGAGGTCGAGGCCCTGCGCGCAAGCGGCAGCTACTTCGCACAGGACATCCTCAACGCGGACCCGAACGGCATCGGCCGCTGCGTGCGCCAGCTGACGGACGGCACGTTCGCCCGCCTCTCGGGCAATTTCGAGCAGATCAGCTCCGAGCTCATGGGCAACAACGACTACGACTTCGTGATCGCGGACTTCGCGAGCTACGTCCAGGCTTGGGAGGAGCTGACCGCCACCTACGACGACCAGCGCTCCTGGCAGCGTAGGGCCCTCCACAATATCGCGAACTCCGGTCAGTTCTCGAGCGACCGCACCATCAGGGAATACGCCTCAGAAATCTGGGGGCTCTAGGGATATACGGCCCCAATCGCCCGCACAACCTTCCGCGGGCGAAGGGCCAGGCATACCAATTACGGCGTGAAGGGGGAAGGACACATGGGCAAGAAGGAAAGCATCGCGATGCTGCTTGCCGGTGGACAGGGAAGCAGGCTTCTTGCGCTCACGCGCAATATCGCCAAGCCCGCGGTCTCGTTCGGAGGCAAGTACCGCATTATCGACTTCGCGCTCTCCAACTGCGCGAACTCGGGAATCGATACGGTGGGCGTGCTGACGCAGTATCGCCCCTATCTGCTGCACTCCTACATCGGCACGGGTGCTGCGTGGAACCTCGACGCGCGTGACGGCGGCGTCTCGATTCTGCCGCCCTACGCCACCGAGACGGGCGGCAACTGGTATGCCGGCACGGCAGATGCCATCTACCAGAACCTCGGCTACATCGAGAGCTATGACCCCGAGTACGTCGTGATCCTGTCCGGCGACCACCTGTATCGCATGGACTACAGCAAGATGATCGAGAGCCACAAGGCCAACAACGCCGACCTCACGATCTCCGTCATGCCGGTCGACTGGGCGGAGGCCTCGCGCTTCGGCATCATCACCAAGAACGAGGACGACTCGGTCGCCAAGTTCACCGAGAAGCCCAAGAAGCCGGACTCCAACCTCGCCTCGATGGGCATCTACGTCTTCAGCACCGACGTCCTGCTCCGCTCGCTCCGTGAGGACGCGCAGGACCCGCAGTCCGAGCACGACTTCGGCAACAACATCATCCCGAAGCTCCTCGCCGAGCAGGCCCGCATCTTCTGCTACGAGTTCCACGGCTTCTGGCGCGACGTCGGCACCATCTCGAGCTATCACGAGACCTCGATGGAGCTCCTCGGCCCGAACCCGGCGTTCGACCTGTATGGCAAGGAGTTCCCGTTCATGACGAACGCCCCGGTGCGCCCGCCGCACTACGTGGGTCCGGATGCCGTCATCGACGACGCGATTGTCGCCAACGGCTGCCGCATCGAGGGCACCGTCCGGCACTCGATCATCTCCACGGACGCGGAGGTTGGCCCGCGCGCGGTCGTCGAGGACTCGGTGCTGTTCCCGGGCGCTGTCGTCAAGGAGGGCGCGCACGTGGTTCGCGCGATTCTGGGCGAGAAGGCCGTCGTTGAGGCGGGCGTCGAGCTCGGTAGCGTTGATGTGACGAAGGACACGGCAGTTATCGGCGACGAGGTCGTCGTGGGGAAGGGGGAGGAGTAGGCCATGGAGACCGCGGTCGGACTCATCACCACAAACTATTCCGTCAAGCACCCGAGCGCCCTCACGAAGCTGCGCCCGGCGGCGTCCGTGCCGTTCCTCGGCCGTTACCGCCTCGTCGACTTCCCGCTCTCGAACATGGTCAACTCCGGCATCGAGACCGTTGGTGTGATCATGCCCTATAACTATCGTTCGGTCGTTGACCACCTCTACACCGGTAAGGACTGGGGCCTCGATCGCAAGAAGGGCGGCCTCTTCCTCATGCCGGGCTCCGCGTTCGGCACGAGCCGCAAGGGCCCGCGCTTCCTGTTGCGCGACCTCATCGCCAACCGCGTGTTCCTCGATCGCGACAAGGCCAGCAATGTGGTCGTCTCCGCGGCGAACATCATCTATAACTACGACTATCGCGAGCTCATCCGCGTTCACAACGAGAGCGGCGCAGACATCACGCTACTCACGAAGACCTACAACTGCGAGGCCGAGGACGTCTCGAGCGTCTACACCGAGGACGGCCATGTCCGAGGGTTCACCTATGGCACCCGTTACGGTGACGAGGGCTTCCTTGACTGCTTCGTGGTTAAGCGCGAGAAGCTCATCGAGCTCATCGAGCGCTATGCCAACGTCGACTATCTCGACCTGTTCGAGGCCATCGAGCCGGATCTCCCGCAGCTTGAAGTTCGTGCGCACAGGGTCGATATGTACACGGGCTCGGTTTTCGACGCGCGCATGTATGCCAAGCGTAGCCACGAGATGCTCGACTCCAACGTCACCGCCGAGCTCTTCCCGCCTGATCGCCCGATCATGACGAAGGCTCACGATAACCCGCCTGCGAAGTATGAGAGCGGTTCCCGCGTCACCAACTCCATTGTCTCGGGAGGTTGCCACATCCAGGGCACCGTCGCGGACTCGATTCTGTCTCGCCACGTCGTCGTCGAGCCCGGCGCCTCCGTGCGCGACTGCGTCATCATGAATGACTGCGTCATCAAGCGCGGCGCTCGCCTCGAGCACGCGATCATCGACCGCGGAAACGTCATCACGGCTGGCACCGAGCTTCGCGGCACGCCTGAGGCCGTTCTCGTGAAGGAGAAGGGCGGCGAGAGGTAGTGAGTGGCCGAACCCGCAGGAAGCTTCGCGTGGTCTTCTGCGCCTCCGAGGCCGCCCCGTTCGTGAAGACGGGCGGCCTGGGCGACGTCGCCGGCTCGCTCCCCCATGAGCTCCGTCGCTGCGGTAGCAAGGTCAGCGTGATCCTGCCCAAGTACCGCCGTATCCCGGCGGAGTACCGCGATAAGATGAACCACGTGGCCGATTTCTGGATGAACCTGGGCTGGCGCAACGTCTGGTGCGGCGTCGATCACCTCAACTATCACAGCATCGACTACTACTTCATCGATAACGAGGACTACTTCGGCCGCGATACCATCTACGGCGACTTCGACGATGGCGAGCGCTTCGCGTTCTTCTCGAAGGCCATTACGGAGTGCCTGGGTCGCGTGCCGGAGCTTGCCGGGACCGACATCCTCCACTGCAATGACTGGCAGACGGCGCTCTCGTGCGTGTTCCTCCGCGAGTTCTACAAGGGCCTTCCCGGATACGACAACGTCAAGACGGTGTTCTCTATCCATAACGTGAAGTTCCAGGGTCAGTATGGCGACGAGGTCATGAGTGACATCTGCGGCCTTGCGGACACCGCTGCCGCTGGCCAGATGTACACGGCCCCGAAGACCATCAACTTCATGAAGGGGGCGCTCCTCTACGCGGACACCATCACCACGGTGAGCCCGACTTACGCCGAGGAGCTCAAGACCCCGTTCTATGGCGAGGGCCTCGATGACATCTTCCGCGATCGCGCCTGGAAGCTGCATGGCATCCTGAACGGTATCGACACGCAGGAGTACGACCCCAGGATTGACTCTGGCATTGCCAGCCACTACTCCGTGGACGACCTCTCCGGCAAGGCCGCTTGCAAGGCGGCGCTGCAGGAGGAGCTTGGCCTCAAGGTTGACCCGAGCCGTCCCCTCGCCGTCATGGTGAGTCGCCTCACCAAGCAGAAGGGCTGCGACCTGGTCCAGTACGCACTGGGTCAGCTGCTCGACCGCTCGGTCCAGGTCGCCGTGCTCGGTACCGGCGAGAGCCAGTACGAGGATTCCCTCCGCTACTTCGACTGGAAGTACAAGGGGCAGATGTGCGCTCGCATCGACTTCGACTCGAAGCTGTCGCATCGTATGTATGCGGGTGCGGACCTGTTCCTGATGCCCAGCCAGTTCGAGCCGTGCGGCCTGTCGCAGATGATCTCGATGCGCTACGGCACCCTGCCGGTGGTTCGCGAGACCGGCGGCCTCAAGGATTCCGTCGTGCCGTACAACAAGTTCACGGGCGAGGGGACCGGTTTCTCGTTCGCGAACTTCAATGGTGACGAGTTCGCTGCGACGGTTTTGAACGCCTGTGAGGTATTCTGGACTGACAAGGATGCCTGGGAGGGCCTCATGCGCAATGCCATGGGGGCCGATTTCGGCTGGCGCCGCGCTGCCAACCAGTATCTGGATGCCTACCATGACCTCCATCCCGAGGTGATCCCTTACAACAAGAAGCGGAACCGGTAGAGCCCGTCGCCTGCGGAGCTCCCGGTGACCGCAGGACGGATGGGATAGAGACATGTGGGCATATCACGACAGTCGTGACAGCCGCTATAGGATTCCGTTCGGTGCCGCCCCCGCGGGCGGCACCGTCACGCTTGGCCTCTCCATCGGCGGAGACTCTGGCGCGCATGTGGCTCTGCGCACGTGGGTCGACGGCGAGGGGGAGGCCTTCGTCCCCATGACGGGCGAGCCCGAAGGCGATCACCTACGCTTTTCGTGCGAGTTCACGCGTGAGAGCCCTGCGATCGTGTGGTACTCCTTCGTGATCGAGCGCTCTGACGGCAGGGTGCTGCGCTATGGCGCGCGCGATGGCCACACCGGCGGCGAGGGCATGCTCTGCGAGTGGCAGCCCTCCTCCTTCCAGCTCACGGTCTATCGCCCGCGCGAGGTCAAGCCGGAGTGGTTTACCTCGGGCATCGTCTATCAAATCTTCCCGGACCGCTATCGCCGCGGAAGCGACTGGCGTGAGCGAGCCCGGGCGGCGGGCCACCTCCATGGGAACGACTCTGCAGATGGCATCCCCGGTCCCAGGCGTCGCGTGGTTGAGGATTGGGACACGGACCCGTCCTACGAGAAGGATGCCGATGGCCGTGTCGTGGCGTGGGACTTCTACGGCGGCACGCTCGAGGGCATCAGGGGAGACCTACGCCGTCTCGCCGACATGGGCGTGACCGTCATTTATCTGAACCCGATCTTCGAGGCTCGCAGCAGCCATCGCTATGACACGGCTGACTTCATGCGCGTCGACGCGATGCTTGGCGACGAGGAGGGATTCTCCGAGCTCTGCCGCGAGGCGGGAGAGCTCGGCATCTCGATCGTCCTTGACGGCGTCTTCAACCATGTGGGCGCGGACAGCCGCTACTTCAACCGCTACGAGACCTACTCCGAGCCCGGCGCCTGGCAGGCCCACGAGGCGGAGATTGCCGCTGGTGGCCCGGAGGCGGGCGGAGCCGTCTCTCCCTATGCGGACTGGTTCACCTTTAACGACGACGGTACCTACGAGGCTTGGTGGGGCGTCGACGACCTGCCTGCCGTGAACGAGACGAACCCTGGCTACCAGAACTTCATCACGGGACCCGAGGGCGTCGTGCGCCACTGGCTCGCCGCTGGCGCACGCGGCTGGCGCCTCGACGTGGCGGACGAGCTGCCGGACGAGTTCATCGAGGACATCAAGACGGCCGCCCTCGCGGAGCGCCCAGACGCACTCGTCCTGGGCGAGGTCTGGGAAGACGCGTCGAACAAGATTAGCTATGGCAAGCTGCGTCGTTACCTGCTGGGTTCCGAACTCGACAGCGCGATGAACTATCCGTTCCGCACGGCGGTGCTCGACTTCCTTCTCGGCAATGTCAGCGCGGCGGATGCGGCGGAGAGCCTCATGCAGATCGCGGAGAACTATCCGCCTGAGGCTATGGCTGCCGCGCTGAACCTGCTCTCGAGCCATGATCGCCCACGTCTCATGAGCGTGCTGGGTGGCGCGCTCGACCATCCTGACTGGCAGCCTTGGCCAGATGATTTCCCCGGGCGCCTGACGGAGGCGCGCCGCGGCCTTGCCAAGGGCCGCTTTTGGCTCGCGACGCTCCTCCAGATGACCTACCAGGGTGTTCCCAGCATCTACTACGGTGACGAGCGTGGTATGGAAGGTCTCTGCGACCCGTGCAACCGCGGTCCCTATCCGTGGGACGGTGGCGACGCGGACTGCCAGGTGATGTATCGCAACACCACCCAGCTGAGGCGCGCTCTGCCCGTGCTCACGGATGGCATCGTGAGGCCCATCAACTGCGGTGACGATGTTCTTGGCTGGTGGCGCCTGCCTGCTGGCTCGAGCCTTGCTCCGCATGATGCGCCCGATGGCCCGAGCGTCTGCGTCCTCGTGAACAGGAGCCTTTCCGAGTCAAGGTACGCCTCCATTCCCAGTCGCGGCGAGCGTGCCGTTGACCTTATCGGTGGCATGGAGCTCAGGCGCGAGGGCGAGGCGGTCTCGCTTACGCTGCCGCCGCTCGGCAGCGCCGTGATCTATTTTGATGACGAGAAGACCCTGGCAAAGCCTATGGACGCCGGCTGCGGCGTGGTTTGTCACGTCACGAGCATCCCCAACGGCGACAAGCCCGGTACGCTGGGCGCCCCCGCTCGCGCCTTCGTCGATTGGCTTGCGTCCTGCGGGCAGCGCTATTGGCAGATCCTCCCCGTGAACCCCACGGACATGTACGGCTCGCCCTATGCGGGGTCCTCGGTCTTCGCCGGAAACGAGCGCTTGCTCGAGCCGGATGGGGGCGAGCTCAGGCGTCGCTTCGAGGCGTTCGAGCCCGATGCCGCGTTCCGCGAGTTCGTGCAGATCAACAATGACTGGCTCGAGCCCTACTGCTGCTTCGCCGCCATCGCCGAGGTGCTTGGCACGGAGGAGTGGCAGACCTGGCCGGAGGAGCTCCGCCACTACGCGCCGGAGCTCGCAGATGACCCGCGCTTCAGCGCCGGCGTCGCATTCCATCGCTTCGCGCAGTGGGAGTTCGAGTGGGAGTGGATGGATCTGCGCGCCTATGCGAACGCCCGAGGCATCGAGGTCATCGGTGACATTCCCATGTACGTCGCCTCCTCCTCCGCTGACGTCTGGGCGCATCCCGAGCAGTTCCGTCTCGACGCGGACGGCGCGGCGGAGCTCCAGGCCGGCACCCCGCCGGACCAGTTCGCCGAGGAGGGCCAGCTCTGGGGCAATCCCTGTTACCGCTGGGACGCGATGCGCGCCGACGGCTACGCCTGGTGGATGCGCCGCCTCGCGCGCACCTTCGGTCTCTATGACGTGACGCGCCTCGACCACTTCCTGGGCTTCGAGAACTACTACGGCGTGCCCGCTGGCAAGGGGGCCCGTGACGGCTCGTGGCTCGCGGGCCCGGGCGTCGACCTCTTCGCCCACGCCAACTCGCTGCTGGGACCACTGCCGATTCTTGCCGAGGACCTCGGCTCGATCACGCCCGCCACGCGTGCCCTTCTTGCGCAGGTGGGTTGTCCGGGCATGGACGTCCTCCTCTTCGCCGACGGCGACGTGAGGGACGGGTGGCATCCGCACGCGGACAAGGTCGCCTATACCTCCACGCATGACACCTCCACGCTCGTGGGTTGGTGCGGGCAGAGGTTCGGCCTTGCCGAGGGTGACGCTCGCGAACTCGCCCGTCGTCTCATGCGTGACGCCTACTCGAGTTCCTCTCGCGTGGTCATGTGCACGCTGCAGGATGCGGCGCTGCTCGGCGACGAGGCTCGCATGAACGTGCCCGGCGTCGCGGGCGGCAACTGGAGCTGGCACGCTACCGAGGCGGACCTCGACGCCGCCGCGCCGCACCTTCGCGAGCTCGCTTCCCTGCGTCCCGAGCGCCAGGAGGATGGTCGCTAGTGCTTATCAACCGAGTCTCTCGACAGTTGCTTTCCGCGCCGGAACTTCTCCCGGCGCTCTCCGAGCTCCGAGCCGGAAACGACGCCACGCTGGCAGTCTCCCAGAGCGCTCGTCCGCTCGTGCTGGCGAGCGTCTGGGCGGCTGACCCGCGTCCGTGCCTGTTCGTGGTCTCCGGCGAGGAGGCGGCGGACCGCGCGGCTAAGGCCCTCTCGGCATGGCTTGGCGGCGACGTCGTCTGCCGCTACCCAGAGCGTCGTGACCTCCCCTGGAAGGCGGAGACGCCGGACTGGTCCGTCGTTGGCGCTCGTTGCGAGGCGATTGGACGCCTGGCAACCGGCGACCCCTGCCTCGTCGTGGCCAGCGCTCGCTCGCTGCTTCGTCGCGTGCCGCCCGTGGGGTCTGGCTACTGGGCGAGCAGCACCTTCTCGGTGGGCGACGAGGTTCCCTTCGAGGAGGTTGGGTCCCTGCTTGTGGGTCTCGGCTACTCCGATCCGGGCGAGCTCGACGGCCCTGGCACCTTCCATATCCACGGCGACGCGGTCGACATCCATCCCGCCCAGATGGGCACGCCGGTGCGCATCGAGTTCTTCGGCGATGAGGTCGATCGCGTGAGGCGTATGGTCGTCTCCACTGGCCAGACCATCGGCGACCTCGACAGCGTGACCGTGCGCCCTTGCCGCGAGCTGGCGCTCACGGACGAGACGGTCGCCCGCGCGCGCAAGGCGCTCTGGGCGGATGCCCAGGCAAGCACCAAGGTCGCCACTGACCTCGAGCTCATCGAGGCGCGAAGCGCGGACCCCACGCTCGAGCGCTATCTCGCCGCCCTCTATGGCAAGACGGCGAGCCCTCTCGAGCATGTCTGCGAGGGCGCCCTCATGTGCTTCGCCGAGCCACGCGCCCTCTTTGACGATTGCGTGCGCGCTTCAGACGAGGTGGCCCAGCTTGCGACCAACGCCGGCGAGGAGACGGCGGGACTCTACACCGCCCCTCGTGACCTCGATTTCGGCCGCCAACAGCGACTTTCGTTCGCAAGCATGTTGCGCGTGGGCTCCCAGGTCACCGCGGAGCTGCCCGTGAGGCAGCCGAGCATCGCCGGCTCCGATACGCGCCTGCTCGGCCGCGTCCGCCAGCTTCTGAACGACGGCGCTTCCGTGCTGTTCGCCGTGCCCGACCGTGCGGCGCGCGAGCACCTCGAGCTCACCTTTGGCGACGAGCGCGTCACCTTTGGCGAGGCGCTGGGCTCCGCTCCGGAGAATAGCGTGCCGGTGATGGACCCGACTGCGAACGACCTTGCGAGCGCGCCAGACCTCCCGCGCGGCCAGGTGACCTTCACTGACCTTCCCGTGCCCGCCGGCGTCATCGTGCCGTCGGCGCGCCTCGCGATCCTCTCCGTGGGCGACCTCGCGATTCGTTCCGCCAAGCGCAAGACGCGCCGCCGCGTCGATCCCACGAGCGTGACCTTCCCGTTCAAGCCCGGAGACTACGTCGTCCACGCCACGCATGGCATCGCGCTCTTCTCGGACATCGTGCGCCAGGAAGTCGCCGGCAAGGAGCGCGACTACTTCCTGCTCGAATACTCCGGCGGGGACAAGCTCTTCGTACCGCTTGAGCAGGTCGATCGCATCACGCGTTATGTTGGCCCGGACGGTTCCGCGCCGCGCCTCACGCGCCTCAACACCGCGGACTGGAGCCGTGCCACCGGCAAGGCTCGCAAGAACGCCCGCCGCCTCGCCTTCGACCTCGTCGATCTCTACACGCGTCGTGCGAGCGTCCAGGGCTTTGCCTTCGCGCCGGACACGCCCGAGCAACAAGACATGGAGGCGGAGTTCCCCTACCAGCTCACGCAGGATCAGGCCTCCGCCGTGGCGGATATCAAATCTGACATGGAGACCGCCCGCCCGATGGACCGCCTGCTCTGCGGTGACGTGGGCTTCGGCAAGACCGAGGTAGCCCTGCGCGCCGCCTTCAAGTGTGTCGCCGAGGGCCGCCAGGTCATGGTGCTCTGTCCCACGACGATCCTCGCCCAGCAGCACTTCGAGACGTTCTTCAACCGCTTCGCGCCGTTCGACTTCGAGGTCGACGTGCTCTCGCGCTTCCGCACGCCCAAGCAGCAGAAGCTTGCCCTCGAGGGCTTTGCGAGTGGCAAGGTGAGCGTCCTCGTGGGTACCCATCGCCTGCTTTCCTCGGACGTGAATCCGCATGACCTGGGCCTCGTCATCATCGACGAGGAGCAGCGTTTCGGCGTCCAGCACAAGGAGCAGCTCAAGAACATGCGCGAGCAGGTCGACGTGCTCACGCTCTCCGCCACGCCCATCCCGCGCACCATGCAGATGGCGATGAGCGGCGTGCGCGACATGAGCCTGATCATGACGCCGCCGCCGGGGCGCCTCCCTGTCAAGGTGACGGTGGGGGAGTACGACCCGGACGTCGTCTCCGCGGCCATTCGTGCGGAGCTCGCCCGTGATGGTCAGGTCTACTACGTCTCCAACCGCGTGAAGACCATCGACGAGGCCGAGGCCCGTGTGCTCGAGGCCGCGCCCGAGGCCCGCGTGGGCGTGGCGCACGGCAAGATGAGCGCCAAGCAGGTCGAGGACATGATGATGAAGTTCCAGCGCGGCGAGATCGACGTGCTGGTGGCGACCACCATCATCGAGAGCGGCATCGACAACCCTCACAGCAACACCCTCATCATCGAGGACTCCCAGCGCTTGGGCCTGGCACAGCTCTACCAGCTCAAGGGGCGCGTCGGCCGTGGTCGCATCCAGGCGTACGCCTACTTCATGTTCCCCGGCGAGCGTCCGCTCACGCCTGAGGCGACGGACCGCCTCATGGCGATCAACGAGTACCAGGAGCTTGGCAGCGGCATGCGCGTCGCCATGCGCGACCTCGAGATTCGTGGCGCCGGCTCGCTCGTGGGGGCGGAGCAGCACGGCAACCTCTCGAGCGTCGGCTTCGACCTGTTCACCCAGATGCTTGGCGAGGCCGTCGCCGAGGCGAAGGGCGAGGCAGGCGGCGAGCTTGCGCAGAGCGAGGTCAACATCAACCTTTCCGCGGACTTCTACCTCGCGGAGGAGTACCTGCCCGAGGTCGACAAGCGCGTCCTGGTGTACCGCAAGCTTGCGGGCGCCGTGGAGCTTGCCGAGGTCGACGCGCTCGAGCAAGAGTGCGAGCGCGACTTCGGCGCGATGCCTGCCGCCGCGAAGAACCTCTTCGACCGCGCGCGCATTCGCATCCGCTCCCAGCGTCTGGGCGTCACGAGCGTCACGCTCACGAGCGGCCGCATCATCTACCTGGGCCTCAAGTGCTCTCGCGACCTTACGCTCAAGTTCAAGGCACGCGGGGCGATCATATATCCCAAGACCGAGAAGGTCGCCTACCCCTTCAAGCGTGGTGCCGAGGACCTCGTCGCCTGCGCCTTGGCCGTGCTCGAGGAAGCCGGTGGCGATGACGAGCCAGAAGAATAACCGCTGGTGAGGACTCTGGCACCATGCCAAGGCCTCGCCAAGACCCATCCCTTCGAACGAACGGAGAAGATCATGGCCGAGAACAGTTCGAATACCCCGATCGATGCGGCAGCCGCTGCGGACGCCGCCTTTGCCGAGGTCGCCGGCAAGCCCTTCCCCTCGGATGTCTTTACTGCGCCCGAGCTGCGCTGGGCCGTCATCGGTTGCGGCGTCATCGCGAACCAGATGGCGGAGTCCTTCGCGCTCGCGGGCCGCAAGCTCGCCGGCGTCCAAAATCGCACGCGGGCCAAGGCGGAGGAGTTCGCCGAGCGCTGGGGCGTCGCGCGCGTCTATGACACGCCGGAAGAGCTCTATGCCGATCCTGACATCGACGCTATCTACATCACGACGCCCCATAACACGCATATCAAGTATCTCCGCGGTGCCCTTGGCTCGG
The DNA here is from genome assembly GCF_039062465.1 of Collinsella sp. 1033st1_E11_1033SCRN_220408. Taxonomy (NCBI): domain Bacteria; kingdom Bacillati; phylum Actinomycetota; class Coriobacteriia; order Coriobacteriales; family Coriobacteriaceae; genus Collinsella; species Collinsella sp. 1033st1_E11_1033SCRN_220408. Next base: position 157,325 of record NZ_JBCLNF010000002.1, on the reverse strand, counting down.
GCAAGCACGTGCTGTGCGAGAAGTCCATCACGCTGAACTCCGAGGAGCTCGCTGAGGCACTGACGATCGCGGACGCCAACCACGTTCAGCTCGTCGATGCCACCACCATCCTGCACATGCCCCTCTACCGCGAGATTATCCGCCGCGCCATGGCGGGCGAGTTCGGCCAGATGAACCTGGCGCAGATTAACTTTGGCTCCTACAAGGAGTTCGATCCCAAATCGCGCTTCTACAACCGCGATCTCGCGGGCGGCGCCCTGCTCGACATCGGTGTCTATGCGATTACCCTCGCGCGTCTGTTCATGATGAGCCTGCCGGAGGACGTGCTCTCGATTGCCAATGCCTGCTCCACGGGCGTCGACGTCACGAGCGGCATCGTACTGCGCAATCCCGACATGCAGATGGCTACCATCACGCTGTCGCTCCACTCGAAGCAGCCCAAGCGCGCCGTCCTCTCGTTTGACGACTGCTACATCGAGGTCACGAACTACCCGCGTGCGGACCGCGCCACCATCGTCTGGACGGCCGATGGACGCCGTGAGGAGATCCGTGCGGGCGAGGAGGCCTACGCGCTGTGTTACGAGGCCGCGAACCTCGAGCGCGCCGTGGCCGGAGACCAGGTCGAGCAGAATATGATTGCCTACACCGTCGACGTCATGGCCATCATGACGATGCTCCGTCGTCAGTGGGGCATTCGCTACCCCGAGGAGGAGCGGGCGTAAAACAGCTCCGCGTGCGGCGGCCGTACGCGCTTTGTTGCCGTCGTCGCCTCTTTGGCATGGTGGGCGTAAGCGCTCTGTCAGGAGTCGCTGTCTTTTCAGACTCGAGCGCTACACTTGGGCAAAACCAAGGGAGAGAAAGAAGAAACATGACTGCTGCTAACATCGCGCCGTTCGTCCGAGGTGCCCGTCACCTCATCTACCGCCCCGATGGTCTCGTGAGGCCGTCGCGCATGTCGAACAAGCAGGCGGAGGCCGCGGCAGCCGCCGGTCGCGAGCGAGCCGCGAGCTACACCGCTGGCGCCACGATTAACCTCGTGACCACGGGGGACGAAGTCTCGTTCGACCTCTCCGTCATCGAGGGCATCCACTTCGAGAGCAACTCGGTGCGCGAGACCATCGAGCTCGCTCGCGCTGCCGGCGATGACCGTGCCCCGGAGGACGGCGTGGTTGACGGCATCGATCTCGTCGTCGACGGCGTCTACGTGAAGACCGCCCCCGTCCGCGAGGGTACGGTCACGCTCGAGTTCGAGAATCCCTCCCACGCGCCCGCCTCGGTCACGATCTACCTGCCCTGCCTCATGAACGTCGCGGTGGGCAACCTCTCAACCAATGGCAGCCTCGAGCAGCCGGCCGAGCGCGGCTACCTCCTCGCGCTCGGAGACTCGATCACCCAGGGCTACGTCGTGGGAAGGCCGAGTGCGTCCTGGCCGGCGGAGGTCTCCCGCGCTCTCGGCCTTGACCTCATGAACCAGGCCATCGCGGGCCATCACTTCGACGACCGCACCCTGCGCGGCATGAAGGCCTTCCGCGAGAACCCGCCTGCGGCGATCATCGTTGCCTATGGCACCAACGATTGGGCCCATACCGAGCGAGAGCGCGACCTCGTGGAGAATATGACCACGTATCTCCAGAGACTCGTCGACAAGTTCCCCGATACGCCCATCTTCGCCGTGAGCCCCATCTGGCGCGCGGACGTCGACGGCGAGCAGCCTCACGGCCGCACCCTCGCGTGGGTGCGCAGCATCATGTGTGACGAGTGCGCGCGTCTTGGCATCGAGTACATCGATGGCGCGGAGCTTGTCCCGGCGGACCCCGCGCTCTATGCGGACGGCAGGCTCCACCCCAACGCCGATGGCGCCCATCTCATGGCCGAGGGCATCCTTCGCGCCCTCGGGGAGCGTGGACTCGTCGCCGCTCTTGGGGGACGCCACGATGAGCCTCGCGAGCTCGCGGACGCCCAGACGCTTCTCCGCTCGAACGCCCCGCGCGACCAGCGCGAGCTCGAGCAGGCCGTGAGGACGATCTGGCGCCTTCGCCAGAACGATGGCTGCCCCTGGGATAGGGAACAGACCCACGCGAGCATCGCGAAGAACATGATCGAGGAGGCCTACGAGGCGGTCGATGCGATTGAAGCCGGTGATGCCGCGCACCTGCGCGAGGAACTTGGCGATGTGCTCATGCAGGTCCTCCTCCACGCCCAGATTGCCGAGGACGCCGGCGAGTTCACCTTTGCCGATGTCTGCCGTGACCTCGACGACAAGCTCGTTCGTAGGCATCCGCACGTGTTTGGCTCCGGCGTGGCCGCGCATGACTCCGCCGAGGTGCTCGATATCTGGAGCAAGGTGAAGCTCGACGAGCGCCGTGACGCGGAGCAGTCCGGCTCGACCTCGAGCCTGCTCGATGCCGTCCCTCGCGCGCTTCCCGCCCTCATGCAGGCGCAGAAGATCTCGAAGAAGGCTGCCAACTGTGGCTTTGACTGGGAGACCACGGACGACGTCTGGGCCAAGGTCGATGAGGAACGCGCGGAGTTCGTCGCGGAGGAGCCGGGTTCCGAGGGTGCGCTCGAGGAGTTCGGCGACGTGCTGTTCTCCGTCGTGAACGTTGCCCGCAAGGAGCACATCGATGCCGAGACGGCGCTGAGGCGTAGCTGCGAGAAGTTCCGCGAGCGTTGGGCCGCCATGGAGAAGGCCGCCGCCGAGAAGGACCAGTCGCTCGCCGACGTCTCTCGTGAAGAGCTTGAGCAGCTCTGGGCCGAAGCGAAGAGGGCTGGTAGGTCTGACTCCTAATCTGTCATAATCGATAAACGCGCGAAAGCGCGACCATAACCGCAACATGTGCCCAAACACAGCAGAAACGAAGCAGACGCCACATGAGTGCAAGTAATTCCATTGTCCTAGGACACTATAACCGCGCGAACACCCGTGCCTCCTCTGGCTACGGGCGCTCCTCAAGTGCGTCGAACCCGAGCTTCAGCTCTTACGAGAGCCTTCGCTCGCGTGAATCGGCGAGCTCCGGCTCGCGAGAGAGCCGTCGCGCGTCCTCCAGCGGCACCTCTGCAGCGTATCGCGACGTACCGCGTCGAGAGCGCGCTCGCGGTGTCGTCGCCGCGAACAAGCCATCCCGCGAGGCCTCCTCTCGTGGCCGTTCGGTGTCCGGCCGTGCCGCGTCCGAGACCCGTCGGCGCACCGCGGGGGAGGGCGAGGGCGGTCGCCGCGCTGCGAACGTCGCCTCGCAGGCGCGGGGAGTGCTCGCCTGGGCGATGGGGCATCGTGCCCTTTCCATCGCGCTCGTTGTCATCATGGCACTCGTGCTCATGCTCTATCCGCCGATCAAGGCCCTCTATGGAGCATCGCGCACCAACGCGCTCCTCTCTACCCAGCTCAGTTCCGTCACCGCCACCAACGACACTCTTCAGGGAGAGGTCGATAACCTCATGACCCGCGAGGGCATCGAGGACGAGGCTCGTCGTCGCGGCTATGTGGCGGAGGGCGATACGCCGGTCGACATGTCGGGCGTCGAGGATTCCGGCGGTGCTTCGAGCGATTCGACCGTCTCGACGGACGAGTCCGCCCCGGCGGCAAGCGACCCCTGGTACGTCTCCGCCCTTGACTTCATCTTTGGATACAATCCCGCCGATCAGGGGGTTTCCCAGTGAGCCGCGTTGCCGTTATCGATATCGGCACCGTGACGGCGCGTCTTGGCGTTGCCGACGTCGTGGCCTCGCGCGTCGAGCGCTGTGCCAAGACGTCGACCATCTGCAGCCTTGGCGAGGGCGTTGCTGAGACGGGCGTGCTCCGCGAGGATGCGTGCGGGCGCGTGCTTTCGTGCGTTGATGGCTATCTGGCCCAGGCTCGCGAGTCTGGCGCCGAGGTGGCGTGCTGCACGCTCACGAGCGCCGCGCGAGACGCTGAGAATTCGAATGTGCTGCTTGATGGCCTCGCGGAGCGCGGCGTTGTCGCTCAGGTCATTCCCGGCGAGGTGGAGGGATCGCTCACGTTCCTCGGCGTGGCCCAGGACTTTCGGGCGTCGCGCATCGTCGTTGCGGATAACGGTGGTGGGTCGACCGAGGTGGCCGTGGGAGTGCTCGACGGCGAGCGGCCCGGCGTGGCGCTCGAGGCTGTGCGTTCGCTGGATGTGGGCTGTCGCCGCGTAACGGACCTCTTCCTCTCTCGCGAGGATCCACCTTCGGCCTCTGCGCTGGAGGAGGCTCGCGCGTTCTGCCGCGAGGCTTTCGAATCCGGCCTCCCCGCCGAGGCGCGCGATCCGGAGTGCCTTGTCTGCGTGGGTGGTACGGTCACGACGCTTGTCGCCATCGACGCGAGGCTCGACCCCTATGACCCTGCGTTCGTCCATCTTCAAACGCTTACGCTTGACGAGGTGGATGGGCTGGTCGGCCGTCTTGCCGCGCTTCCTCTTGAGCAGCGCCGCGGGGTCGTGGGCCTGCAGCCCAAGCGCGCCGGCGTAATCTTGGCGGGTGCCGTCTGCGTGAGCGAGCTCATGCGCGCGTGCCATGCCCGCGAGCTCACCGTGAGCGAGAGCGACCTGCTCTACGGTCTGTCGCTCTCCGCGGCTGCGGCGGCGGATGGGGTTACCGCCCCAGTTTCTTGGACGCCGCAACTCTTCTCTTTGCGCTAAGGTAGTCAGCGCGCGACTTTGCGGCATGATGCGTGACGGCGCGATAAGGGTGCCAAGCACTTTCACGTGACGATGGCGCCACATGATATGGGGGCGTGGCGGAATTGGCAGACGCAGGGGCCTTAAAAGCCCTCGCCGGAAGGCTTGTGGGTTCGAATCCCACCGCCCCTACCAGACGAAAAAAGCGGGACGACGGCTCTGTGGCTGTCGTCCCGCTTTCCATGAGGAGCGAGTTTGGGGCACGCGCGCTTGCTGGCCCTGGTGTGGGTGCCGCGCTCCGGCTGTCCGCGCCGGGCGCAGGCTAAGAGCAAGCCGACGCACGGGCGCGGCTGGGTGCGCGCATGAGCGCGAGCAGGGAGCGCTCTGAGGCGCTGGTGTCGCCTCCCGTGAGGAACGGCGTGCCGTTCACGTACGGGATATCGAGGGTGCCGGGGATGAGCGTGACGGCGATGAGGAAGTCATGAGTCTCAGCGAGCGCCGGGACATCAGCCATCTTGCACGGGGTGACGTCATAGGTGCCGGCGAACCCGTGAGAATCGAGAATCTGACAGACGCGGTCGCGTACCGCAGACGAGGTGCAAATGCCCGTGCCGCAGGCCATGAGGATGTGCTTCATTGCCGTCCTTCTAAAACGACAGATACCTGGCGACTCGTGGAGGTGTGATTGCGAGTTCGTTTATGGCGTGGCACGTGCGCTCAGGCGTAAATACAATTCGACAAGCGCGTACTTTAGCCGTTTCTCTCCCGTTTGTGTAGGGGTTTATTTGCGCGGGTCGCTGCCGTTCGCCGAATCGTATGGCGGTGGAGCGGGCGGCTCGCGGTCCTTATATGGCGAGAATAGGCGAATGATTAGCGAATCTTGCCAATAAACAGCAGGTAGGAGTAGGCGTACATCGCGATGCATCCCCCAAGGCAGACCACGCTGATCGCCGCTGCGGCAACACCATCCGAGATGTAGGGTCCCGCGAAGCCAAATGCCGCGACGGCTATGCCCATGAGCACGAAGCACTTGCCGCCAAAGCGCTGGGTGCGGCGCCAGTTCTCCGGGTCATTGAGCGCCCAGGGGGTCTTCACTCCCATGGTGTAGTTCTGGCCGATGCGGGGCATATAGTTGCCGATGCCAACGAGCAGCGCGCCAATCAGCACGGAGACGATGACGTTCGTGGAGCCCTTGGCTGCGATCACGCCCCAGATGGTAAGCTCGGGAAGCCAGCTGACGGCGATCATAAGCAGGGTAAAAACGACAACGAAGCGCTGGTAGAACTTCCCGGCGCGGGCATAGCCATTGCCCTTGGGATCGATGAGCGGAATCACGCAGAAGAGGACGAGCATCCCGAGGGGCAGCGCGCCCAAGGCAGTTGCCGTCCAGCTCGGCCCCCAGCCGTTAATCTCGCCGCCAGCGCCCCAGTGGGTGGGTATTTGTGCGGGCAGGCTTGGAAGCGCGATGAGATGCGCGATGACGTTCGCGACGGAAAGCGCGGCGAGCGCGATGAGGCAGTTGCGAGAGATGAGGTTCCGGGCGCTGCCGTTGTTGGTGCTATTCATGAGAGTCCTCCGTAAAGCCAAGGAACCAACCAATCAGATCCTGCATGACGGTGGTGTTGAGGCTATAGACGATGTTCTGGCCGTGGCGCTCGTCCGTGACGAGGCCGGCAGCCTTGAGCGTTGCCAGGTGGTGGCTGAGTGTTGGCTTGCTGACGTCAAAGTTCCGGGCGAGCTCACCCGCCGTGAGGTCGCCCGACTTGAGTAGCTCGAGAATGCGTCTGCGCGTTGGGTCAGCGAGCGCCTTGAATCCCTCTCCTGCCATAACGCCTCCTTAGTGAGGTATCCGCGTTCCTCTCGGCAATTAGATAGTTAGACAAACATCTAACAACAGAGGAGTATACAGACGTCGTATGGGAAGTCAACGGGTGGATTTTGCGTTTGCGGAGTGCGGCGTGACGTCTCGCATGTCCACGCGACGCGCCGCTCCGCAGCTCCATGCGGCGCACCGCGTAAAAAAGAAGCAGGCCAGAGGCTCGAATTCCTCTGACCTGCTGCAATGTCTGGTGCCCCCAGCGGGATTCGAACCCGCGATATCCACCTTGAAAGGGTGGCGTCCTGGGCCGCTAGACGATGGGGACGGCGAACGAGAGTATATCAGAGCATGCGGCTTGTTATGCCGCGCTTTACGCAATTCGCAATGAGACCCGGCTTTGGCGTGCGCCGAAGGATGCTGGTGCGAATTCGGTGCTCCACCTACCAGTCGAGGTCGTTATCGCGTGCGAATTTCTCTGCCTGCGCGGCGAAGCCATCCTGCGCGGTCGCCCATGCGAGGAAGTCGGGCGTGTCCATCACGACGGAATCGCACTCGTGAACGGCGAGCGCCGCTTCCTCAAAGCTGCCCGGTTCAAAAGCGGGGCGATCGGGGAGGTACCCTTCGACGAACGTTGGCCGAAGAAGGGCGTAGGCGCCGCCTCGGCATAGGCTTGTGTACCCACGAAGGGCGCGACGAGCGGCGGGCATGCGGTCGAGTTTAAACATGAGTAGCGTGCGTGCGAGGTGGTTCCACGCGTTGCCCTGCCTGCCGAATCGTGCGTCGAGGGCATCGAAGCCCTTCTCGTCCTCAAGGCGCGCGAGTGCGATTGCCCAGGTATATCGAGCGCCGAGCTGGTCTGTGGGGTCGAGCTCGATGAGGCGCTCGCACGTTTTGCAGGCGTTCTTATAGCGGGCGGTCTCGAGCCTCGCGCGAGCGATGGAGCTTAGGAGGCGCAGACGAGGGCGCGCGAAGACGTCGTCCCACTCGGAGACGGTGGCGAGAGGGGCCTCGTCACCATCAGACGTGGGGTCATCTGCCCCCAGCGCGGACGGGGAGGCGTTGCCTTCCTTCTCCCTCGGCTCCGTATCAAGTTCGATCTCATTGGCGAGCTTCAGGAGCGCCGCCAGCGAGGCGTCGGGGTCCTTGGCGCCAAGCATGGCAGCGATCGTGCGAGCGTCGAGGCAATCCCCGTCAATGGAGATCGCCTCCGCGCATGCCGTACGAAGCTTGTCGAGCCTGCGATTGCGGGAGGATTCGTACCCCTCGTCGTCAAGAAACTCCTCCTCCGCCTGGGCGAGGTCGTTGGCGGCGAGTGCGTCGGCAAGGTGCTTGAACGCGACGTCTCCCTTGTGCTCGAGGAATGAATCGGGGTCTCTCGTGACGGCAAGCCTGAGCTCGTCGAAGGCGTCCTCCGAGAGCTTGCCGAGTTTTTCAGCGCGTCGCCATGACAGGCGGTCAATCAGCTCGTCCGCGTATCTCATGACTGGCCCTCCTTGAGCGTCGGGTCGATTGCGACCTCGCGAGCGTAGGCCTCGGCGACATCGGGCCTCGAAGAGACCCATGAGCCAAGCGTGCCGCGCTCATTGGCGTCGAAACCTTCCTGCAGCAGGACTGTCGCCTCGGAGGTAGCGAGGATGAGCTCGTCTTCGCTCCCGGGCGCGACGCAGATGCGGCAGAAGATGCCGTCCGGTAGGTCATCCTGGCGAGTGAGCGTGGTCCCCGCGTTGGGATATGCCGCTATGATCGCGCGAATCTCCTCCTCGGCGGCATCACGGTCCTCCCGCTTGAAGGCGAGGGCCATGCGCGCGAGGGAATACCAGGCGGCGCCGGGCAGGGGGCCGTTGCCGGCGGCCTTACGGGCATCGGCGTAAAGCGACGCGAATGTCTCTTCGTCCTCGAGCTTTGCGTATGCGATGGCGAGCGTGAGGCGCACGCCAACAGGGTCGCTCGGGTCGAGCTCGAGCGCCTCGTTGGCGAGCCGTATGCCAAGACGGTAGCGGCCGCAGACGAGTGCGTTGGATGCTTCGATGGCAATCCAGCGGAGATAGGGGCGGAAGGCAAGCAACGTGGCGACATCCTTGAGGTCGCCCTCGGGAAGCTCGTATGAAGCCGCGTCGCGTTCGCACGCCTCGCGAACGCTGGCGGCGTTGTCTGCAAGGTAGCGGTGGTAGGCGGTGGGGGATCCGCTTGACGCGGCGGCAAGCATGCGGCGTGCGTCATGGCACGAGGGGTCTAGGTCGAGCGCCTCGTTGAGGCATTTGCGCGCTTCGAGGATGATTTTCTGCGCGGCGGAATCATCCGTGGCGAAGGGCAACTGGTAGTCAATGAGGTCGCTCGCCTTGACCACGAGGTGGAAGGCGCGGTCTGCGTCCGTTTGCGGAAGTGAGTCCCTGTTGGAGCGATAGCGACGAGCGAAATCCGCCGCGGCGCGCGCGGCGCCAAAGGGATCTCGAGGGTCGAGATCGCGGGCAAAGCGCACGCTCAGGCGCTGGTAGTCTTCAAAATGTGGATCGATGGACATGCTCTCCTCCTTTGAATCTATGGTAGCAAGGAGAACGTTTGACCTGCGACGGGACGGGCGTTTCTCCCGCCTTTGCCGCGCGGCCTTGGCAGCGCTTGTCTCGGCGTCGCCTCCCACCGAGCGATGGGGGCGATTGTTCGAGCTGCATAAACCGCGTGAGATAGTCTTAAGAGCGCGTGAAACTACATAATTTCTGCATAATGTTACGCGTCTGTTTCCAATGTTATTCAGTAAGCATCTTTTTGTTGACACTGTCGGGCCACGCGACGAAGATGCTGAACCATCCACTGGGGATGGCGCGTGGGGATACGCGCCAAGGTGAATCAGGAGTACATCGCAATGAACAAGCAGCTATCCATTATTGAGGTCGTCATTATCTAAGACGGGTGGCTGAATGCGAGCCGCCCGAATCTTCGGGCGGCCTTATGAGGGGCCGCAGGGTGATAAACCCAGCGGCCCCTTTTCTTGTCTCGCGATTTTCTCTTGGAACGGAAGGAGCTTTTTGTGAACGGAATCGCTGTTATGGTCGTTTGTGCAGCCGTGCTCTTTGCCGGCTACATGCTTTATGGTCGCTGGCTGGCCAATAAGTGGGGCGTCGACGTGAGCGCCGTCACCCCGGCTCGTCGTATGGAGGATGGCAACGCCTTCTCCCCGGCCTCTGCCTTCACCGTCTTCTCGCACCAGTTCAGCTCGATCTGCGGCGCCGGCCCTGTTACGGGCACCATCGTCGCCATGGCCTTCGGCTGGCTGCCCGTCGTCCTGTGGGTTCTCGTCGGCGGCATCTTCTTCGGCGCCGTCCACGACTTTGGCGCCCTCTATGCCTCGATGAAGAACAACGGCAAGTCGCTCGCTCAGCTCGTTGACAAGTACATTGGCAAGACTGGCCGCCGCCTGTTCCTGCTCTTCTGCTGGCTCTTCTGCATCATCGTCATCGCTGCCTTCACCTCGATGGTCTGCGGCACGTTTGCCCAGTCCGCCAAGGCTTCCGACGCCGTGAACTACGCCGCCGCCTCCACGGGCACGATCTCGATCCTGTTCACGTTCGTCGCTATCGCCTTTGGCTGGGCCCGCAACAAGTTCAACCTTACGGGTGCTGCCGAGTTCGCCGTCGCCGTCGTCATGGTCGTTGCCATGTTCGCCGTCGGCATGGTTGCCCCGCTGCGTCTCGGCACCAACGCCTGGATCGCCATCGTCATGGTCTACCTGGTCTTTGCCGGCGCCATGCCCATCCAGACGCTCAAGCAGCCGCGCGATTACCTCACGACCATCATGATGCTCACCATGATCGTCTGCGCCGTCTTCGGCATCGTCGTCCTCGGCGTCAACGGTCAGGCTACGATGACCGCCCCGATGTTCACTGGCTTCTCCACGAAGTCCGGAATGATGTTCCCCGTCCTGTTCGTCTCCGTCGCTTGCGGCGCCCTCTCTGGCTTCCACAGCCTCGTTTCCTCTGGCACCTCCTCCAAGCAGGTCTCTAACGAGGCCGACGCCGTGAAGGTCGGCTATGGCGCGATGGTCCTCGAGTCCTTCGTCGGCATCCTCGCCATCGTCGTCGCTGGCATCATGTGGTCTACGGTCAACACCCTTGGTGCCGATGGCGCTGAGGTGGGCACGGCCTTCCAGGTCTTCGCCCGTGGCGTCGCCAAGGGCATGACCGCCTTCGGCGTCGATAGCACCGTCGCCACCGTGTTCATGCAGATGAACGTCTCCGCCCTCTGCCTGACCTCGCTTGATGCCGTTGCCCGTATTGCCCGCACCTCCTTCTCCGAGTTCTTCGCTTCCTCCAACGACGCTCTGGCCATCGACTCCAAGAGCGGTGCCATGAAGGTCCTCGGCAACCCCTGGTTCGCCACGGTCGTCACGCTGGTTCCGGGCCTGGCCCTCACCTTCGGCGGCTACCTCAACATCTGGCCGCTCTTCGGCGCCTCTAACCAGCTGCTCGGTGGCATGACGATGATCACGCTCGCCGTGTTCTGCAAGTGCACCGGCCGCAAGGGTTGGATGCTCTACGTGCCCGTCGCGTTCCTGCTGGTCTGCACCTTCACCTCGCTCGTTCAGAGCGCCCTCGGCTGCTACGCCGCCGTCTCCGCCTATGGCTTCTTTGGCACCATCCCTGCCACCGAGACCACCGCTGCCGTGTCCGTGGCCGCCACTAAGGGCCTGCAGCTCGTCTTCGCCGTCCTGCTGATGGTCCTCGGCCTCATCGTTGCCGTGAACTGCCTCAAGGAGCTCTTCGGCAAGGAGGCCGGCTCCATGCCCGACGAGCAGCCCGAGTGGACCGAGCTCGGCCGCGAGCACGTCTCCGCTTCCGCTGGCAAGGGTGCCGCTTCTGGCACCGCTGCCACCGAGAAGGCCTAGGCGCTCGACTCCTGACGCCACTCTCGTCGAGAGGGCCTAGGCGCTCGATTCCTAGCGCCGCTCTCGCCGTGAAGGCGTAGGCGCTTCACATCCAGGCGCCGCCTTCGTCGAGAAGGCGTAGACGCTTCGCATCCTCCTCATTTCCATCGCCGACTTATCGACTCGCAGCCGGCTTTGGTGGGCCCGCATCCTCGTGGTGCGGGCCTTTTTTGTGCGCTTGCTTGGCGTGTGCTTGGTGCGCGGGGACGCCGTGGGAGGACTACGCCTTCACGTGTTGGCGGCCTGCCGACATCGGAGCACTGGCATGTGGCACATGACACACATAAGCGCTCCAAGTGCGACAAAGCGCGCGCCCGCGTGCCATGGGGCCGCCTGAGGTTGGGACGACCGGGACCCTGGCGCTCCTTCGACACATATAAGTGTCCTAAGCGCGACGAAACTGAGCGGCGGCGGTTGGCCATGCAATCCGTGGCGACAAATTGCACGCTTAAACGGATTGAATGCCTGTATCTATGCCGAAGCGTCGCTACGGATTCGGCGGGGCGTAGTGCGACTCTTATTTCGACGCGCAAAGGACGGGGGTGCGGCGTTCCTGCACGCTGGCTCCATTGCTGCGGCGTTATTGCGCGCTGCGCGGGCCTTGAGCGTGCAGAAGCGCCATGCCAACGGGCGGGACGTGTAAAAGCGCCACGGTAGCGAGAAGAGCGGCGCGGCGCGGCGGGCGGGGCGGCGAGGGGAACGGCGCAGCGAGACGCGGCGCAGCGAGGGGGGGACGGCGCGGCCTCGCACCCGGGCTATCCCGTACGCCTCCACCCTCGCGCCCCACGCCCGGGCCGCCTCGCGCAGCTGTCCCCGCGCCCGGGCCGCCTCGTGTGGCTGCCCCTGTGCCCCACGCCCGGGCCATCCCGGACTCTGTGCCTATCCGACGTTCTGCTCCCACCCCGCGCTTCACAACGACTGTCCACTGATTTCGAGCTTGTGTCGATAGGGAGAAGGCAAGCCGCGGGCGCGTATACTTGAAAAAACATGCAACTTGAGGGGGCGTTATGGATCAGGAAGTCGAGAAGAACGTCGAAAACGAGGGAGTGCCTGTTGAGGAGTCCCTTGAGGAACGTCTTCAGCGGGCAATCGCGATCACTGCTCCCGGCACTGCCGTGCGTCGTGCGCTTGACATGATCATTGCCGGCCACCTCGGCGCGCTCATTTGCGTGGGCGACACGGAGACCGTTCTCGGCGCTGGCAATGACGGCTTCCCCCTGAACATATCCTTTACCGCGAACCGTCTCTTCGAGCTCTCGAAGATGGACGGTGCCATCGTCGTCGACCGCGACCTTACCCAGATCCTTCGCGCGAACTTCCACCTGAACCCGGACCCGAGCCTCCCCACGAGCGAGACGGGCATGCGTCACCGCACCGCCGCTCGTATGAGCCTTCTCACGAAGGCGCTCGTGATTTCGGTCTCGGAGCGCCGCCAGGTCGTCAACCTATATGTGGGGGGTAGGTCCTTCCAGCTCAAGAGCGTCCCGCAGCTTATGGCGAGCGCCTCGCAGCTCATCACCACCCTCCAGACCACGCGCCAGTCGCTCGACCGTGCCCTGCTGCGCCTCTCCACGCTCGAACTCGACAACTACGTCACCCTTGCGGATGTCACGACGATCCTCAACTACTTCGAGACCCTCATGACCGCCGCGGACGAGCTCGATCGCATCGTCGATCAGCTGGGCAGCGAGGGTCGCACCGTCGAGATGCAGCGCGAGCAGCTCGCTGGTGACATGGACCACGAGTACCTTCTCATGATCCGCGATTATGCCCGCGATTCCTCGGAGGAGAACGCCGAGGCAATCCGCGCCAAGCTCCACGCCGCCGCGCCCTCGCAGTGGCGTTCTCCCAATCGTGTCGCCAAGGTACTCGGCTACGATGACCTGCACGAGGATAGCGTCCTCGTGCCGCTGGGCCTGCGCACGCTCAATCGTGTCTCGGTCGTTCGCGAGGGCATGGCCGATAAGATCGTCGACGAGTACGGCAACCTTCGCGAGCTCATGGACGACATCGAGCAGAATCCCAACCGCCTGGGCGAGCTGGGCGTCAGGAACCCGAACATCCTCACGGATAGCCTCTATCGCATGTGGGGCAAGAAGGAGTAGCGATGGACGCGAGCCTCATCAATACTTCTGCGCCTGATACCTGCGCCGTTATCGCTGCCGGTGGCCTTGGCATGCGTTTTGGCGATCCGCACGGCAAGCAGTATGTCGAGCTTTGCGGCTTGCCGGTCCTGTGCTGGTCCATTGCCGCGTTCGACGACGCGCCCTCCGTGGGCGCCATTGTGGTCGTGTGCCCGAGGGGTCGCGTTGACGAGACTCGCGCTGCCGTGGGCCGTCTTGCGCCCGCCACGCCCGTTGTCTACGTTTCCGGCGGAGCGACTCGCCAGGAGAGCTGTCTTGCGGGCATCCGTGCGATTCCCGAGGGCTACGAGTTCGCCGCCATCCACGACGGAGCTCGTCCCCTCATCGAGCCGGAGACGATTGAGCGCGTCATTGCCCGCGTTCGCGATGACGCCTCCATAGCCGGAGCCATCTGCGCTCACCCCTCCGCTGACACGCTGAAGATTGTGGAGGACGGCGTCGTGTGTTCGACGCCGGAGCGCTCGCGTTACTGGGCTGTGCAAACTCCGCAGGTATTTCGCCTGGATGAGGTTCGTGCCGCGCACGAGCGCGCCGCGAGCGAGGGCTTTTTGGGCACGGACGATTCCTCCCTCGTCGAACGCATGGGCGGGGTCGTTGCTTGTGTCGAAAGCCCGAGTGACAACATGAAGGTTACGGTGCCCGAGGACCGTCTTCCCATTGAGGCCATCCTCAGACAGAGGCTTGCGGCGCGTCACGCGGGTTCCACGCGTATGGTGGGTGATGCCTCATGACGTTGAGGATCGGACACGGCTATGACGTCCACAAGCTCGTTGAGGGCAGGAAGCTTATCCTCTGCGGCGTCGAGATTCCCCACAAGTTGGGGCTTCTCGGCCATTCGGACGCGGATGTCGCCACGCATGCCGTAGCAGATGCCATCTTGGGCGCCACGCGCCTGGGAGACCTCGGCAAACTATTCCCCGACACAGATCCGGCCTATGCCGGTGCCAACTCGCTCGAGCTCCTCGCCCAGGTCATGCGCCTCGCGCGTGAGCGTGGCTATGAGCTCCTGGACTGCGACTGTACGATCGCCGCCCAGGCGCCCAAGCTTGCGCCCCATCGAGAGCAAATGCGCGCGAACCTCGCGCAGGCACTTGGCGTGGGAGTCGAGAGCGTGGGTGTGAAGGCCACCACTACCGAGCGTCTTGGGTTCGTCGGGCGCGAGGAGGGGATGGCAGCCTGGGCGGTCTGCATCATGGAAGACGCACGCTAGAGCTACCCCTCGTTCACCCATTCGTAACCCGGCTTTGTTGGTCCCGCGCTATTCTGTGGGGCCATACTCTGGTTACGAGCGAGGGGAAAGCACCCAGGCACAAGTTAGGATCAGCATGTTTGATCGCATCCGCGAGGACATCGCGACCTTCAGGTCTCATGACCCGGCCGCGACCTCAACCATATCCATCCTGCTCAATTCGCCCGGCATGCGTGCCATCTGGGCGTATCGGCGCCAGCACTGGCTGTGGACTCACGGGCACAAGCTCCTCGCGCGCACGCTTTCCACCTGGAGTCGCCACCGCTTCGGCGTGGAGATCCACCCGGGAGCGACCATCGGCCGCCGCTTCGTCATCGACCACGGCATGGGCATCGTCGTGGGGGAGACGACCATCATCGGCGATGATTGCCAGCTCTACCAGGGCGTGACCCTTGGTGGAACCGGCAAGGAGGGCGGCAAGCGCCACCCGACGCTTGGCAACAACGTCGTGGTGGGCGTAGGCGCGTCTGTTCTTGGCAACATCACGCTTGGCGACAATGCCAAGGTTGGCGGAGGGGCCGTCGTTGTGCGCGACGTCCCGGCCGACTGCACGGTCGTCGGAATTCCCGGTCACGTCACCACAAAGGGAGGCGTGCGCGTGCGTACTGCCGCGGGCGACCGTCTCACCTGCATTTCGATGGCGGACCAGTCTACAATTGACAAGATTATCCGTGAACGCGAGGACGTAGAGCACCGCGAGTACCTTCCCGATCCCATCGATCGCACGGTCGACGACCTCGCCTCGAAGGTGGAGCGCCTCGAGAGGCGAATCGCCGAGCTGGAGAGCCAGCTTCAGGACAAGGAGTAGCCAATGCTCGTCTATAACACCCAACTTCACAAGAAGGTCGAGCTTACGCCCATCGAGCCCGGCAAGATTCGCATGTACGTCTGCGGCCCCACCGTCTATGACCAGATTCACGTCGGCAACGGCCGCACGTTCCTGGCCTTTGACGTCATCCGCCGTTACCTCATGTACAAGGGCTACCAGGTCACCTTCGCCCAGAATCTGACCGACGTGGACGACAAGATCATCAAGCGCGCCAACGAGCAGGGCCGCACCTCCGAGGACGTCGCGAGCGAGTTTTCCGATGCCTTCATCGAGCAGATGCACCGCATGGGCGTCCTCGACCCGGATATCCGCCCGCGTGCCACGCAGGAGATCGAGGCCATGATCGAGATGATCTCCGGCCTCATCGAGCAGGGCCACGCCTATGCGCCCGGCAATGGCGACGTCTACTTCTCTGTCCGCAGCGATCCCAGCTACGGCACCGTGTCCGGTCGTAACATCGACGAGCTCAAGGTCGGTGCCCGCATCGAGGCCAACGAGGAGAAGGACGACCCTCTGGACTTCGCCCTCTGGAAGGCAGCCAAGCCGGGCGAGCCCATGTGGGACTCCCCGTGGGGCAAGGGTCGTCCGGGCTGGCACACCGAGTGCTCCGCGATGGTCCATCGCTACCTGGGCACCCCGATTGACATTCACGGCGGTGGCCAAGATCTGCAGTTCCCGCACCACGAGAACGAGTACGCGCAGGCCATGTGCTGCTGGCACGAGCCTCTGGCTAACGTGTGGATGCACTCGGGCATGCTCCTCATCAACGGCGAGAAGATGTCGAAGAGCCTCGGCAACTTCTACACGCTCAAGGAGGTTCTCGACAAGTATCCGGCGGATGCCGTGCGCCTGCTGATGCTTCAGACCCACTATCGCTCGCCGCTCGACTTCTCCTTCGATCGCCTCGATGGCGCCGTGGGCACGCTCGAGCGCGTGCGTGGCGCCGTTGCCAACCTCCGTTGGGCTGCGGAGAGCTCGAGCGCGAGCGGCCATGAGCTTAATGACGCGGATCGCGCCTTCGGCAAGGCCGTGGATGACGCTGCCGCCGAGTTCACCCGCCAGATGGATGATGACTTCAATACCGCCGGCGCTCTCGCTGCGCTCTTTGGTCTCGTTACGGCTTCGAACACCTACCTTGACGAGGCCGGCGCGAACGTTGCCGGTTCCGTGGCCCTTCGCGCCTCGGACACGCTCGTCGAGCTCCTCGGCGTCCTCGGCGTCGAGTCCGTGCGCCCCTCGGCGTCCGAGCTCCCGCACGAGATCGTCGACCTTGCCCGCGAGCAGGCTGGCTATGAGGGCGACGACGCAAACGAGGCGGCGGACGCCCTCGTTGCCGCTCGCGCCGAGGCTCGTGCCGCCAAGAACTGGGGCGTTGCCGACGCCATCCGTGACGGCATCGCCGCCCTTGGTCTTGTCGTCGAAGACACGGCTGCCGGCACGCGCATCAAGAGCGCCCAGAAGGAGGACTAGGAATGGCACGTCGATCCGGCGGACGCCCTGCGTCCCGTGACAACCGCTCGGTTTCCGGTCAGCGCCAGGGCGGCCCTTCTAAGGGCCGTGGCGGGGCTGGCGGCCGTTCGACCCAGGGTGGCGGCAGGGGCCGTGGCGCCGGGGTTCGCGGGGGCGCTCCTGCGCGTTCCCAGCGCCCGCAAAAGCGCGATGCCGATACCCAGTCTGCGCAGAGTCGCCGCTCCGACCGCTCCCGCGCCGGTTCGAAGGGCGACCTCATCGAGGGTCGTCGTGCCGTTGCGGAAGCCCTCGAGCTGGGTCTGCCCGTTTCTCGCGCCTTGATCCAGAAGGACCAGGGCGGCGCCGACCAAGCACTCGCAGACCTCGCCCGCACCTTTGAGGCCGCTGGCGTCGAGGTCGAGCGAGTCGCCAAACCGATCCTCGATTCGCTCTCCTCGCACGGCGCCCACCAGGGCGTCATGGTCAAAGTGCGCCCCTATCGCTATGCGTCCCTGGCAGATGTCATCGCTCGGGCGGGGGAGGGCAACGCCCTCGTCATCGTCCTCGACCACGTGACGGACGAAGGCAACTTCGGAGCCATCGTGCGCACGGCAGAGATCGTGGGGGCGGCAGGCGTCGTCATCGCGAACGCTCGTGCCGCCCGCGTTGGCGTGGGTGCCTACAAGACGAGTGCCGGCGCGGTCATGCATCTGCCCATTGCGCAGGTATCCAACCTCGCGACGGCCCTTGACGAGCTCAAGGAGCATGGTTTCTGGGCCGGTGGTGCCACCGAGCACGCGCATGACGTCATTTGGGATGCGCCGGTTCACGGGCGCCTTGCGCTCGTCATGGGCTCTGAGGGCTCCGGTATCTCGCGTCTCGTGCGCGAACACTGCGACTTCGAGTTCCGCCTGCCCCAGCGCGGCGTCGTCGAGTCCCTGAACGTCGCCCAGGCCACCACGGCAATCGCGTACGAGTGGCTTCGCCGCGACATGACTCAGGCGGAGGCTGCAGGCGGAGCTGCTGATGTCGCGGCGGCCGCTGACGCCTGGGACGCGACGGACGAGGTCGTCTTCGACGAGTCGGGCTACGACCTGCCCGATACGAGCGATTTCGACTTCTAGGTGGCGCACGTGGCTAAGCGTTCCAAGAACGAGCTTCTCGTCGTTGACGGCTACAACGTTATATTCGGCACCCCGCGGTACAAGGAGCTCGCAGACGAGCCTGAGCCTGGCTCTCGCGACGGCGACCCCTTCGAGCGCGCTAGAGACATGCTCGTGGGCGACGTCGCCGCCTTTGCCCAGGGTCGCTACGACCCTGTCATCGTCTTTGACGCTGCCGGAAACGTGAACCCGGAACACCCTGAGCTCAGGCGTGCCGGCGTGCGCATGATCTTCTCACCCACGGGCGTCACGGCGGATTCCGTCATCGAGAAGCTCGTGACCGATTGCCGCCGAGAGATGCGCGAGGTAACGGTTGTGACCTCAGACAATGCGATTAGGGCGACGGTCGGTGGAATTCCCGTGACTCGAATCTCGAGCTCGATGCTCGCTCACGAGATAGATACGCTCGATGCCGAGCGCGAGGTGGACGTGGCAGATCGAAGCCACGGCCGTCTTACGGTGGAGGACCGCCTCGACCCCAAGACACTTGCGGCGCTCAACGCGCTGTTGGGGAGGTAGCCGAAACGGCTTGATTCAGCTACCATGCAAGAACGCGGCTTGTCCGCGAATGCGTGCCAACGTAGCTCAATGGTAGAGCCCCTGTCTTGTAAACAGGCCGTTGTAGGTTCAATTCCTATCGTTGGCTCCATGATCTGGCGAAGCGGGACGACGTGCCGAGAAGGCTGTCGTCCCGCTTTTATTGCTCCTAGCGAGAAGTGAAGGAAATGTGAAGGTGGCCGGCTTCCCCATTTCTGTTGACAATATTTTCTCAGCCTTGTAATATCTCTTCCGCTGCGAGGGGCGACGGCCCCAGACGGCGGCTTGAAAACGGTATGGGGATGTGGCACAGCGGCAACTGCGGCGGACTGTAAATCCGCTCCCTCTGGGTTCCTTGGTTCGAGTCCAAGCATCCCCACCATGCCCGTGTAGCTCAGTAGGTAGAGCACTTCGTTGGTAACGAAGAGGTCACCGGTTCGAATCCGGTCGCGGGCTCCATTCAAGCACGGCGGTGTAGCTCAGTTGGTTAGAGCACGCGGTTCATACCCGCGGCGTCACTGGTTCGAATCCAGTCACCGCTACCAGAGCCCTCGCGGCGTCGAGCAATCGGCGCCGCTGGACATATTAATAGGCAAAAAGGCCGTCAAGGCCTAAAGCTAGCATCCATGAGGAGGATGGCAAATGGCCAAGGAGAAGTTTGAGCGCACTAAGCCGCACGTGAACATCGGTACGATTGGTCACGTTGACCACGGCAAGACCACGCTGACGGCTGCTATCACCAAGGTCCTCTCTGAGACCGAGGGCTGCAAGGCCGACTTCACCGCGTTCGAGAACATCGACAAGGCTCCCGAGGAGCGCGAGCGTGGCATCACCATCTCCGTCGCTCACGTCGAGTACGAGACGGCTGCCCGTCACTACGCCCACGTTGACTGCCCGGGCCACGCTGACTACGTCAAGAACATGATCTCCGGCGCTGCTCAGATGGACGGCGCTATCCTGGTCATCGCCGCCACCGACGGCCCCATGGCTCAGACCCGCGAGCACATCCTTCTCGCCCGTCAGGTCGGCGTGCCCTACATCGTCGTCTTCCTGAACAAGTGCGACATGGTCGACGATGAGGAGCTCATCGATCTCGTCGAGATGGAGACCCGTGACCTCCTCTCCGAGTACGACTTCCCCGGCGACGACATCCCCGTCATCCGTGGTTCCGCTCTCGGCGCCCTCAACGGCGACCCGAAGTGGATGGACTCCGTCCGCGAGCTCATGAAGGCCGTCGACGAGTACATCCCGACGCCCGCCCGTGACAACGAGAAGCCGTTCCTGATGGCCATCGAGGACGTCATGACCATCTCCGGTCGTGGTACCGTTGCCACCGGTCGTGTCGAGCGCGGCGAGCTCAAGCTCAACGAGCCGGTCGAGATCGTGGGCATCAAGCCGACGCAGAACTCCGTTGTCACCGGCATCGAGATGTTCCGCAAGACCATGGACTTCTGCGAGTCCGGCGACAACGTCGGCCTGCTTCTCCGCGGCATCAAGCGCGAGGACATCGAGCGTGGCCAGGTCATCTGCAAGCCCGGCACCGTTACCCCGCACTCCAAGTTCACCGCTGAGGTCTACGTTCTGACCAAGGAGGAGGGCGGCCGTCACACCCCGTTCTTCACCAACTACCGTCCGCAGTTCTACTTCCGCACCACGGACGTCACCGGCTCCATCGTCCTCCCCGAGGGCGTCGAGATGGCCATGCCGGGCGACCACGTCACCATCGAGGCTGACCTCATCCACGGCATTGCCATGGAGGAGGGTGACCGCTTCGCTATCCGTGAGGGTGGTCACACCGTCGGCGATGGTCGTATCGCTACGATCATTGAGTAGATCTAGGTTTTCCTAGCGACTACTGGGCCCGGTGCCGCTTGGTACCGGGCCTTTTCTTGTGAAGGTTCTGTCGAGACGCGAGGACTTTCTTCCATTACAGTCTCTTCGTGTTGACAAACCCAATGACACACTGGTAACATTCTCGCTCGCGCCATGGCTGAGATAGTCTTGGCCATGACCCATCAGGAGGAAAGCAATGCGTACCATGGTTACCCTCGCCTGCACTGAGTGCAAGCGCCGCAATTACACCACGGACAAGAACAAGCAGAACAATCCTGAGCGCATGGAGCTCAAGAAGTACTGCCCGTGGTGCCGCAAGCACACCCTGCACAAGGAGACCCGCTAGTCTCCAACACCCCACAGGCCAGTAGCTCCAATGGTAGAGCGGCGGTCTCCAAAACCGTTTGTTGTGGGTTCGAGTCCTACCTGGCCTGCCAGCAACTTCACCGGCCTCCCATTGGGGGAGGCCGGTTTCTATGATTGTACGAAGCCCGCCCGAAGGGAATGAGCATGGCCAACAAGGATCGCCAGAAGAGGAGCGTGCGCAAGGCGCGTGCCGCCGAGCGTAAGGAGCTCGAGGAGAAGCACGCCATTTCCTCGGCCAATGGCTCCAAGAAGGCAACCCCGGCGCCTGCTAAGGCTCAGGCCAAGAAGAGCGAGCCCAAGAAGGTCGGCTTCTTCGGTCGTATCAAGAATTGGTTCAAGGATGTCAAGACCGAGATGGGCCGCGTCACCTGGCCGTCCAAGTCCGAGCTCAAGAACTATTCTGTCGCGGTCATTGCCATGCTCGTCGTCTTCGGCGTCGCTGTTTGGCTTGTCGACACTGGTGTCGTCGCCGCTCTCATCGGCTTTACCGGACTGAGGGGTTAAGACTATGGCGAAGCGTTGGTATGTCGTTCACACCTACTCTGGCTATGAGAACAAGGTTAAGAACGACCTTGAGCACCGCATCGAGACCTACGGCCTCGAGAACGTCGTTGTCGACATCAAGATCCCGACCGAAGAGGTCACTGAGATCAAGGACGGCGGCAAGCGCGAGACGAAGGAGAGCAAGGTCTTCCCGGGCTATGTTCTCGTTCGTATGGAGATGGACGACAACTCCTGGTCTGTCGTTCGCAACACCCCTGGCGTGACCGGCTTCGTTGGCGTTGACGGCAAGCCTGCTCCGCTTTCTCGCGAAGAGTTCAACAAGATCATGCGCCGCAGCACGCCTCGCGCGGGTACTCCGGTGCCGCACCGCACCGCGACCAACCTTGAGCCCGGCATGACCGTCCGCGTGCTCTCTGGCCCCCTTGCTGACTTTGATGCTCAGGTCACCGAGGTCAACGCCGAGGCCGGCAAGGTCAAGGTCGTTATGATGATCTTTGGCCGCGAGACGCCCGCCGAGCTTACGCTCGACCAGGTCAGCGTCATCGCCTAAGACTGGCAATCCCGCGGGCCTCTTTCGGTGAGGAAAGCTTCTGAGGACCGCGCACTAGATAGCTCGCTTTAAACACGTTATTCAATCAGGAAGGTATGACCATGGCTGAGAAGAAGGTTGTTAACCTCATCAAGCTCCAGATTCCCGCCGGCGCTGCTAACCCCGCGCCCCCGATCGGCCCGGCCCTCGGTGCCGCCCAGGTCAACATCATGCAGTTCTGCCAGGCGTTCAATGCCGCCACGGCAGACAAGAAGGGCGACATCATCCCCGTTGAGATCAGCGTCTATGAGGATCGTTCCTTCACCTTCATCTGCAAGACCCCGCCTGCGGCTCACCTGATCAAGAAGACCCTCGGCCTCAAGGGCGGCTCGGGCGTTCCCCAGCGTGACAAGGTCGGCCAGCTCACCCAGGAGCAGCTCACCCAGATCGCTGAGACCAAGATGCCGGATCTCAACGCCAACGACATCGAGGCCGCCAAGAAGATCATCGCTGGCACCGCTCGTTCCATGGGCGTCACCATCGCTGAGTAGCTTTTTCGCTTTGCCTCGTCCGTTTTCGGGCGAGGCTTTGCCCTGACTGGGCACCTAGGTAATCCGCCGGCGTAAGTCGGTTCAAGCGCGGTCTTGTGACCGCACGATGTGGGAGGGCGTCAGCCCGTTGACCACATGGAGGAAAGAACATGTCTAAGCACGGTAAGAAGTACGCTGCCGCCGCTGCCAAGGTTGAGGCCGGCAAGCTCTACACCCCGAAGGCCGCCGCGGAGCTCGTCAAGGAGATCTCCTTCGCCGGTTTCGACGAGACCATCGAGGCCACCTTCCGCCTCGGCGTCGACACCCGCAAGGCTGACCAGAACATCCGTGGCTCCATCGCGCTGCCCCACGGCACCGGCAAGACCGTCCGCGTTGCCGTCTTCGCCGAGGGCGAGCAGGCTCGTGCCGCCGAGGAGGCCGGCGCCGACATCGTTGGCTCCGACGACCTCGTCGCTCAGATTCAGGCTGGCAACATCGACTTCGACGCTGCCATCGCCACCCCGCCGATGATGGCCAAGGTCGGTCGTCTCGGTAAGGTCCTCGGCCCCCGTGGCCTCATGCCGAACCCCAAGCTTGGCACCGTCACCATGGACGTCGCCAAGATGGTCGGCGAGCTCAAGGCCGGTCGTGTCGAGTATCGCGCTGACCGCTACGGCATCTGCCACGTCCCGGTGGGCCGTGTGTCCTTCCCGGTCGAGCAGATCGTCGAGAACTACGGCGCTCTCTACACCGAGATTCTCCGCGTGAAGCCCGCCACCGCCAAGGGCAAGTATGTTAAGTCCATCGCCCTTGCTTCCACCATGGGCCCTGGCGTCAAGGTTGACTCTTCCGTCACCCGCGCCTTCCTCGAGGCCTAAATCTCACCTAACGTGCGCCGCATAATCGGCGTGTAGGAGATTTGAATTTGATGCAGCCGCTTGACTCTTAGTCAGGCGGCTGCAATCATATTGACTGTTCAGCACATAGCACGTCCGCTGCCAGAGACAGCCGGTGCCCAATCGGGCCTAAGGGGTTCGTCCCGCCTGCCGAGGTGGTCCAACGAGTGAAACTCTTGCGACCCCGTCTGGCCAAGCGCCGGCGGGGTCTTTTGTTCTCCTCGAGCGAAGTCCCGCCTACTGGCGAGACGTGCACGTTCGCTCGAGGGGAGGTGCAACTATGCCAGCCAAGTCCAAGATCGATATGCTCGAGAAGGTCAACAAGTCCCTGGAGGCTTCCAGCGGACTATTCGTCATCGACTATCGCGGCCTCTCCGTCAAGGAGTCGCAGGAGCTTCGTCACGCTCTTCGTGAGGCGGGCGCGGAGATGAAGGTCTACAAGAACAACATCGTCCGTCTCGCGCTCAAGAACGCCGACATGCCCGCGATTGATGACTGCCTCGAGGGCACCGTCGCCTGCGTGTTCTACGAGAGCGACCCTGCCGCCGCTGCCAAGGCCATTAAGGAGACCTCCAAGAAGCTCAATAAGATTGAGTTCCGTGGTGGTATCACCGATGGTCAGGTCGTCTCCGCTGAGGAGGTCATCGCTATCGCTGACCTTCCCTCCAAGGAGCAGCTCCTCGGCCAGATCGCCGGTCTCATCAACGGTTTCGCGCGCGACATCGCCGTGTGCGTCAACGGTGTTTCCTCCGGTCTCGCCCGCTCGATCCAGCAGGTTTCCGAGCAGAAGGCTGCCTAGGCAGTCTTGCGGCCTAGCCGCAACCCGTAGGCGCAATCGCGCTTCGGATCAGACTAACCTCATGCAAGCTGCATGAGCCACGAAAGGAATTTAGCAATGGCTAAGCTCACCACCGATGAGATCATCGACGCCCTTAAGGAAATGACCCTTCTCGAGGCTTCCGAGCTCGTCAAGGCCATCGAGGACACCTTTGGTGTCTCCGCCGCCGCTCCTGCCGCCGTCGTCGCCGCCCCTGCCGCCGGCGAGGCCGCTGCCGAGGAGAAGACCAACTTCGACGTCGTGCTCGAGGGCTTCGGCGACAACAAGATCGCCGTCATCAAGGTCGTCCGCGAGCTCACCAGCCTTGGCCTGAAGGAGGCCAAGGAGGTCGTCGAGTCCGCCCCCAAGGCCGTCCTCGAGGGCGCCAAGAAGGAGGACGCCGAGGCTGCCAAGGAGAAGCTCGAGGCTGCCGGCGCTGCCGTCTCCCTTAAGTAACTCCTTGCAGGCTTGATGCCTGCCGCATAGGTTCGAACTAGATTCGAGCTATGAGTCAGTTACGAAGCCCCGCATCGAGAAATCGGTGCGGGGCTTTTTCTGTTTACAGCCGTTCTGTCGGCTTGAGTGAGGATCGATGGATGCAGCGGGGGAGTGTCAGAAGCAAAAGAGAGAAGTCGCCAAGCGGTAGTGCGCGGCACTTGAGCGGTAGAGAGGGCGACTGCTCACAGGTCCTTCATAACCAGAGGTTCGCCGAAAACGGCAAAGGTGCAGGAAATAGCTAAAGGGCGACAAAATAGTTGAAAAAAATAATGAAGTCAAGACTGTTCATTGACGAAAGACTTGAGCTTCGTTAGATTATTAGGTTGCGACAACTGCCGCCATATGCCATGTTGAAGGAGGAAATGCCTGGTGCGTACCGCTAAGTCTACTACCACCTCCGCAGTCAAGCACGATCGCGTGAGCTTTTCCAAGATCGCTCCCGCGATGGAGCTCCCCAACCTGATTAGGATCCAGAAGGAGTCGTTCGAGCGCTTCATGACCGATGGCCTTGCCGAGGCTTTTGCCGAGGCTTCGCCCATCGAGAACAACGCTGGCACGATGGAGATCACCTTCGGCGAGCACCAGTTTGGTGATCCCGCCAACACGATCGCCGAGTGCCGCGCCAAGGACATGTCGTATCAGGCCCCGCTCCTGGTCGACGTCCGCTTCGTTAACAAGGAGACCGGCGAGATCAAGGAGCAGCTCGTCTTCATGGGTGATTTCCCCCTGATGACCGAGCGTGGCACCTTCATCATCAATGGCACTGAGCGCGTCGTCGTCTCGCAGCTCGTCCGTTCGCCGGGCGTGTACTTCGCTGCCGAGATGGACAACGGCGTTCAGGTTCACCGCGTCCAGTTCATTCCTGCCCGCGGCGCCTGGCTCGAGTTCGAGGTCGACAAGCGCGGCCAGCTCGTCGTCTCCATCGACCGTAAGCGTCGTCAGAGCGCCACGATGTTCCTTCGTGCCCTCGGCATCGCCGAGAGCGATGAGGAGATCATCAACCTCCTCGGCGATTCTGAGATTGTGCGCTCCACGCTCGAGCGCGACGTCGCCCAGACCCGCGAGGACGCCCTCATCGAGATTTACAAGCGTCAGCGTCCCGGCGAGCCGCCCACCGTCGACTCCGCCCGCAGCCTGCTCGATGGCCTGTACTTCAACGCTCAGCGCTATGACCTCGCGAAGGTCGGCCGTTACAAGATCAACAAGAAGCTCGGCATCGACGTCGACGCCTCCGAGTCCGTTCTCACGGCTGAGGATCTCGTCTGCGCCCTTCGCTATCTCCTGGCCCTTCACGCCGGTGACCCCACCAAGAAGGTCGACGACATCGACCACTTCGGCAACCGTCGTGTCCGCACCGTGGGCGAGCTCGTCGCGAACCAGTTCCGCATCGGCATGAGCCGCATGGAGCGCGTCGTTCGCGAGCGCATGGCCGCTCAGGACGCTGATGACATCACGCCGCAGAGCCTGATTAACATCCGCCCGATTGTGGCTGCCATCAAGGAGTTCTTCGGCTCCTCGCAGCTCTCTCAGTTCATGGATCAGTCCAACCCGCTGGCTGGCCTGACCCACAAGCGCCGCCTCTCGGCCCTCGGCCCGGGCGGCCTCGCCGGCCACAAGTCCGGCTCCAGCCGTCGTACCAACGTCCCGACCGCCGTCCGCGACGTCCACAACTCGCACTATGCTCGCATGTGCCCCATCGAGACCCCCGAAGGCCCGAACATCGGCCTCATCGGCTCGCTGGCCCTCTACGCTCACGTCAACGACTTCGGCTTCATCGAGGCCCCGTATCGCAGGGTCGTCGACGGTAAGGTCACCGATCAGATTGACTGGATGACCGCAGACGAGGAAGAGGATCACGTCATCGCGCCGGCGAACACGCCGATCGACCCGAAGGACGGCTCCTTCATCGCTGTTGACGAGGACGGCAACCTCTACAACCCCAAGCGCGTCGTCGCCCGTACCCGCGACTTCGACGGCTCCTTCGGCGCCCCTGCCGAGTGCCCCGTCTCCGAGGTCGACTACATGGACGTCTCGCCGCGCCAGCTTCTCTCCGTGGCCGCCACGCTCATTCCGTTCCTCGAGCACGACGACGCGAAGCGTACCCTCATGGGCGCTAACATGCAGCGTCAGGCCGTGCCTCTGATTCACGCTCACGCGCCGTACGTCGGCACTGGCATGGAGGCTCGTGCCGCCCTCGATTCCGGCGACATCATCGCCGCCGAGTTCGACGGCACCGTTCTCGAGGCCGACGCGGCGCACATCGTCGTCGAGGGCCCGAAGGGTCCCGTGACGTACGACCTCCCGAAGTACCAGCGCTCTAACCAGAGCACGTGCATCAACCACCGTCCGATCGTCCACGCCGGCGAGATGGTCAAGGCCGGCCAGCCCCTCGCTGACGGTCCTTCGATCGACCACTCCGAGCTCGCCCTCGGCGCGAACCTCACCGTGGCCTACATGCCGTGGGAAGGCTACAACTACGAGGACGGCATCGTCGTCTCCGAGCGCGTCGTCCAGAATGACCTGCTCACCTCGGTGAACATCTCCCGTCACGAGATTGACGCCCGTGACACCAAGCTCGGCCCCGAGGAGATTACTCGCGAGATCCCGAACCTGGGCGAGGACATGCTCGCCAACCTCGACGATGACGGCATCATTCGCATCGGCGCCGAGGTCGGCCCTGGCGACATTCTCGTCGGCAAGGTCACGCCCAAGGGCGAGACGGCTCTCACTTCCGAGGAACGCCTGCTCCGCGCCATCTTCGGCGCCAAGGCGCACGACGTCCGTGATACGTCGCTGAAGATGCCTCACGGTGCCTATGGCCGCGTTGTTGACGTCGTCCGCTTCAGCCGCGAGGCTGGCGACGACCTCCCGCCGGGAGTCAACGAGCTCGTCCGTGTGTTCGTCGCTCAGCGCCGCAAGATCCAGCAGGGCGATAAGATCGCCGGCCGTCACGGCAACAAGGGTGTCGTCTGCCGCGTCCTGCCGGTCGAGGACATGCCCTACATGGCCGATGGTACGCCCATCGACGTCCTGCTCGACCCGCTGGGCGTTCCGTCCCGTATGAACGTCGGTCAGCTGCTCGAGTGCCACCTTGGCTGGGCTGCCGCCAATGGCTGGGACATGGAGGATGCCAATTCCGACAAGTACATCCCCGGCCCGATCCCCGTTACGACTCCGGTCTTCGACGGTGCCACGGCCGACGAGGTCGCTGAGGCTATTCGTCGCACCAACATCAACCTGGTGAACCGTGCCCGCGAGCGCTTTGGCGAGCATATGGACGAGACCTTCGTGCCGCAGCTCAACAGCTTTGGTAAGACCACCCTCTACGACGGTCGTACCGGCGAGCCCTTCCGTGACAAGATCACCGTGGGTACCTCCTACATCCTGAAGCTCGGCCACATGGTCGACGACAAGATCCACGCTCGTTCGACCGGCCCGTACAGCCTCGTCACCCAGCAGCCGCTCGGTGGTAAGGCCCAGTTCGGTGGTCAGCGTTTCGGTGAGATGGAAGTTTGGGCGCTGTATGCCTACGGCGCTTCCAACGTCCTCCAGGAGATCCTCACCGTTAAGTCCGACGACACGAACGGCCGCGTGAAGACTTACGAGTCCATCGTCAAGGGCGAGAACGTCCCCGAGGCCGGCATCCCCGAGTCCTTCAAGGTACTCGTCAAGGAGATTCGCTCCCTCGCTCTCGACATCGAGCCGATCTCCTACAAGAAGCGTGCCGCCAAGGCTGCCGCCGAGGTCAGCGCCGAGAACCCGGTCGACGTCTTCGCCGACGCCGGCTCTGCCGATGACCTGATCGGTGCCCCCGTCGACCTCAACTCCTCCGACGAGGAGCCCGAGCTCGTCGCCGAGACCACGAACGAGAAGGAGTAGCGAACCGTGGCAGATTTCGATACCACTGACTTCGACGCCATTAAGATCTCCCTCGCCTCTGCCGATGACATCCGCAGCTGGTCGCACGGTGAGGTCAAGAAGCCCGAGACGATCAACTACCGTACGCTCAAGCCGGAGAAGGACGGCCTGTTCTGCGAGAAGATCTTTGGCCCGGTCAAGGACTGGGAGTGCGGCTGCGGCAAGTACAAGGGCATTCGCTTCAAGGGCATCGTCTGCGAGCGCTGCGGCGTTGAGGTCACGAGCGCCAAGGTGCGCCGTGAGCGCATGGGCCACATCGAGCTCGCGGCTCCCGTGAGCCACATCTGGTACTTCAAGAGCCCCAACTGCTTCCCGCTGTCGCGTCTGCTCGACATGAAGTCCAAGGACCTCGAGAAGGTTCTCTACTTCGCGAGCTACGTGATCACCAATGTCGACACCGAGGCCCGCGAGGCCGACGCTGCCGACCTCAAGGAGGAGCTGGCCGCCGACCTCGAGCAGCTCGACGCCGAGCGCGACGAGCAGATCGAGCGCATGCGTGCTGACCAGGCCGAGGGCATCGTCGACGAGTTCAACGGCGACGACGTCCTGACCGATGACGAGCTCGCTGCCGCGATCGTCGACCTCCGCGAGGAGTATGAGGAGGAGAAGCAGCTCCGCTCTGAGGCTTACGAGAAGTTCATGCAGCTCGAGCCGCGTGAGCTCATCTCCGACGAGAGCCTCTTCCGCGAGATGAAGCGCTACTACTCCATCTACTTCCAGGGCGGCATGGGCGCCGAGGCCGTTCGCGACCTTCTCCGCGCTGTCGACCTTGAGAAGACCGCGGTTGAGCTCCGCGCCATCATCGCCGACGACAAGGGCCAGAAGCAGCGTCGCGAGAAGGCCGTCAAGCGCCTTGAGGTCGTTGACGCCTTCCTCGAGGGCCACAATGACCCTGCCAACATGATCCTTGACGTCATTCCGGTCATCCCGCCCGACCTGCGCCCGATGGTGCAGCTCGACGGCGGCCGCTTCGCCGCGTCTGACCTCAACGACCTCTACCGTCGTGTGGTCAACCGCAACAACCGCCTGAAGCGCCTTCTTGACCTCGATGCCCCCGCGATCATCGTCAACAACGAGAAGCGCATGCTCCAGGAGTCCGTGGACGCGCTCTTCGACAACGGTCGTCGCGGCCGTCCCGTCACTGGTCGTGGCGGTCGTCCGCTCAAGTCGCTCGCCGAGGCCCTCAAGGGCAAGCAGGGCCGCTTCCGTCAGAACCTGCTTGGTAAGCGAGTCGACTACTCCGGCCGTTCCGTCATCGTCACCGACCCGCACCTGCTTCTTCACCAGTGCGGCCTCCCCAAGACGATGGCCCTCGAGCTCTTCAAGCCGTTTGTCATGCGTCGCCTCGTCGAGCTCGGCAAGGTTGAGAACATCAAGGGCGCCAAGCGTGCCATCGATCGCAGCCTTCCCGCCGTTTGGGACGTGCTCGAGGAGGTCATCGACGGCCGTCTCGTGCTTCTCAACCGTGCACCTACGCTGCACCGTCTGTCGATTCAGGCCTTCGAGCCGGTCCTCGTCGAGGGTAAGGCCATCCACCTGCATCCGCTCGTGTGTGCCCCCTTCAACGCAGACTTCGACGGCGACCAGATGTCGGTTCACGTGCCGCTGTCCACGAAGGCCCAGACCGAGGCTCGCGTCCTCATGCTCTCGAGCAACAACCTGCGTTCGCCTGCATCCGGCAAGGTCCTGACCGTTCCTTCCCAGGACATGGTCTTCGGCGTGTACTTCCTCACGACGGAGAAGGACGACATGCCGGGCGAGGGCCACGTGTTCGCCAACTTCGACGACGCGCTCGCTGCCTATGATTCGCGTGTCGGCATTGACATCCAGGCCAAGGTCATCGTCCGCGTCTCCGCGGCCGACGCCAATGCCGAGGTCGACGGCCGTAAGATCTTCCGCGTCCGCACTGCTTGGGGCAAGGAAGAGGACCTCGACGTCACCGACAAGCCGGCTCGCTTCGAGACCACCACGGGCCGCATCATCTTCAACCGTCAGTGCCTGCCTGCCGATTACCCCTTCATCAACTACAAGATGGTGAAGAGCGACATGGGCAAGCTCGTCAACGACTGCTGCGACCGTTATCCGCTTGCTCGCGTCGAGCCGATCCTGGACGCCATCAAGTTCGCTGGCTTCCACTTCGCCACGCGCGCCGGCCTGACCGTGTCCGTCTGGGACGCTGTCATCCCGGGCTGCAAGGAGCACATGCTCGCCGAGGCCCAGGCCAACGTCAACGAGATCAACGAGTACTACGAGGACGGCTTCCTCTCTGAGGCGGAGCGTCATGCTGAGGTCGTTAACGCTTGGACCGAGTGCACCGAGGCCCTTGGTAAGGCAATGCTCGAGGGCTTCGACGACGACAACCCCATCTACATGATGGCTGACTCCGGTGCTCGTGGTTCTAAGACGCAGCTTCGTCAGCTCGCCGGTATGCGAGGCCTCATGGCTGACATGTCCGGTGACACGATCGACCTTCCCATTAAGGCGAACTTCCGTGAGGGCCTGCTCCCGCTCGAGTACTTCATCTCGACCTACGGCGCTCGTAAGGGCCTCGTCGACACCGCGTCTCACACGTCTGACTCCGGTTACCTCACGCGTCGTCTCGTCGACGTTGCGCAGGACGTCATCGTTCGCGAGGAGGACTGTGGCACCGCCGAGGGCGTTTCCTACGTCCTGGTGAAGCCCGGCACGACCGACCTCAACGTCGACCTTGTCGGCCGTTGCGCCCTCAACGACGTTATCGACCCGAAGACCGGCGAGGTTCTCATCCCGAAGGACGGCTACATCGAGTCCGCCGCTGACATCCAGCGCCTTGTCGATGCTGGCCTCAAGAAGGTTGAGCTCCGCGCTCTCCTCACCTGCCGTTCCAAGAACGGTGTCTGCCAGAAGTGCTATGGCTGGGACCTCTCCACGCGTCGTCCGGTCAACGTTGGTACCGCGGTTGGCATCATCGCCGCCCAGTCCATCGGCGAGCCGGGCACCCAGCTCACGATGCGTACGATTCACTCCGGCGGCGTCGCAGGCGTCGACGACATTACGCAGGGCCTGCCTACGGTTGGCCGTATGTTCGACGTCGTCGGCAACGTCAACGAGAAGATCCTCGGCCGTGAGGCTGACCTCGCTCCGCTCTCCGGTAAGCTCACCATCTCGCCGGAGCAGACCGAGTACCTCGTCCGCATCGTCGACATCGACGACCCGACCCGCATTCTCGACGAGAAGCGCATTCCCGCGAGCGCCCGCTTCATGCCGGGCATCGAGGATGGCTGCGAGGTCCGCGCCGGTGACCAGATCACCAAGGGCTTCGTGAACTTCCGCAACCTGCGCAAGCTCACCGACATCGAGTCGACCATGCACACGTTCGTCGAGAGCGTCAAGGACGTCTACACCAGCCAGGGCGTTGAGCTGAACGACAAGCACATCGAGGTCATCGCCCGTCAGATGCTGCGTCGCGTCCAGATCACCAACCCGGGTGACTCCAAGTACCTCATGGGTCAGTACGTCGACCGCTACGAGTTCGCCGACACCGTCAACGAGATTACCCTCGCCGGTGGCGTCGCCCCCGAGGCCGAACCCGCGATCCTTGGTACCCTCAAGGTCGCCAGCTCCATCGATTCCTGGCTCTCCAGCGCGTCGTTCATCCGCACGGCTGGCGTCCTCACCGAGGCCGCCATCTCCGGCGAGGTCGACAACCTCATGGACCTGAAGTCGAACGTTATCGTCGGCAAGAAGATTCCCGCCGGTACCGGCCTTGCCGCCTACAACGACGTCGAGCTTACGTACCGCGGCCAGAAGATCGACGGCCCGACGAGCCCGCTTGCGAAGAGCCTGCCCGACTGGGCTCCCGAGCAGCTCAAGGAGGTTGAGGAGCAGCTTCCTCAGCAGCTTGACTGGGTTGGCGACGAGTATGGTTACCCGGGCGTCTACTCGAAGAACGGCCGTACCCTCTCCAGCGAGGATGCCAAGCTCTACCTCTTCGACGACCTCGGCGTGTCGCAGCGTTGGACCAACAAGTTCGGCGAGGTTGGCATCGAGACCGTGGGCGACCTCATCGGTAAGACCGAGGACGACCTCCTGCACATCGACGGCATTGGCGCCAAGGCGATTCAGGAGCTTCGCGACGGCCTTGAGGCGCGCGGCCTGCTCTACATCCTCGAGCCCGAGGATGAGGGTGCCGACGACGAGGACCTGTCTCAGCTTCTGAACATGGTCTTCTCGCCTGACGGAGACTCCGACGTTCTTCTCGGCTCCGCCGCCCCGTCGGCGCACCACTTCGACTCGGACGACGAGCTCATTGGCGCTCCTGCCGAGAGCGGTCAGAAGGCCGATGTCATCAACGAGGGTCTCGACTCCCTTGATGCGCTTCTTTCCCAGGTCGTCCGCCACGACGACTCGATGGATGAGGACGACGAGTAGTCTTTAGTTCGCCGTCGTTTACGAAAATTTAAAGACCGGGAGGGCCGTGGGGTTATTCCACGGCCCTCCCGTTTTATATAGAATTCAACTATCTGTTGGGGGGCAAATTGAATATGAAAGGGGGCCATGTACAACCATGAAGGGGGATACCAGAAACCAGTACTCATACGAGGACAAAGTTGGCGCCGTCAAGGCGCACATCGAAGGCGGCATGACGTCTACGAGTGCCATGGATACCTATGGCGTCAAGAGCAAGAGCGCCTTCTTCAGGTGGTGCTCGACCTATAGGGAGGAAGGCGCCGAAGCCTTGCGCCCTAAGAAGAGGGGTAGGCCTCGCAAGGCCTAGTGGTCTTTAGAGAGCATGCAGTGTAAAGTGGGACGACCTCGATCCGGGGCGCCCCATTTTTTGTGCCGAATGTGAAGATGGATACGCCCGGCCCCGTGGCTTTTTGACACATGAATCTAGCACGAGTAATCTTCTCACTTGCGCCAATCCGGGGTGACGTCGTGCTGCGTCGCCTTCAAGTATGTAATCAGCACAGGTCTAGATAGGTATGAAGGAGAGAAGCTTTGCCTACTATCAACCAGCTTGTCCGTCAGGGCCGCACCACGATCAAGAGCAAGTCCAAGAACGCGGCACTCAAGCACAACCCGCAGAAGCGCGGCGTTTGCACCCGTGTCTTCACCACCACCCCCAAGAAGCCTAACTCCGCTCTTCGTAAGGTCGCCCGTGTGCGCCTCGTGAACGGCGTCGAGGTTACCGCCTACATCCCGGGCGAGGGCCACAACCTCCAGGAGCACTCGATCGTGCTCGTCCGTGGCGGCCGTGTCCGTGACCTCCCTGGTGTCCGCTACAAGATCATCCGTGGTGCCTACGACTGCGCCGCTGTTCAGGATCGTAAGCAGGCCCGTTCTCGCTACGGCGCCAAGCGCGGCTAAACCAGCCCAGTACCAGTAACTACCACGCCCGAACGTCTGGGCTGATTTCGTTAGGAGTTTCAATATGCCGCGTCGTGCAGCAGCCAACCGTCGTGAGATCACGCCGGATGCCGTCTACAACAACCGCCTCGTGACCCAGCTCATCAACAAGGTCCTTCTCGACGGCAAGAAGTCCGTCGCCGAGCGCATCGTCTACGGCGCCTTCGACCTCGTCAAGGAGAAGACCGAGTCTGATCCGCTGACCGTCTTCAAGAAGGCCATGGACAACGTCCGCCCGACCCTCGAGTGCAAGCCGAAGCGTGTCGGCGGTGCCACCTACCAGGTGCCGATGGAGGTCAACTCCCGTCGTGCCACCACGCTGGCCATTCGCTGGATCGTCACCTTCTCCCGCGCCCGCAAGGAGAAGACCATGGCCGAGCGTCTCGCCAACGAGATCATCGACGCCTCCAACGGCATCGGTGCCTCCGTCAAGAAGCGCGAGGATATGTACAAGATGGCCGAGGCCAACCGTGCCTTCTCGCACTATCGCTGGTAATCGCGTAGGTTAGGGAGAACACTCATGGCAAAGAGCAAGTACACGCTCAAGGACATGCGTAACATCGGCATCATGGCCCACATCGATGCCGGTAAGACCACGACCACCGAGCGAATCCTTTACTACACCGGCAAGACCCACAAGATCGGTGAGGTCCACGATGGCGCCGCCACCATGGACTGGATGGTTCAGGAGCAGGAGCGCGGCGTTACCATTCAGTCCGCTGCTACCACGTGCTTCTGGGGCGACAACGTCATTCAGATCATCGACACCCCAGGCCACGTTGACTTCACGGCCGAGGTCGAGCGCTCCCTCCGCGTCCTCGATGGTGCCGTCGCCGTCTTCGACGCCGTTGCCGGCGTTCAGCCGCAGTCTGAGACCGTTTGGCGTCAGGCTCACAACTACAACGTCCCGCGCATCGCCTTCATCAACAAGTATGACCGCATTGGCGCTGACTTCTTCCACGCCATTGACACCATGAAGGAGCGCCTGCACGCCAACGCCGTCGCCGCTCAGATCCCGATGGGCGCCGAGGACCAGTTCTGGGGCCTCGTCGACCTGGTCACCATGACCGCTTGGGACTTCAAGGAAGACGACAAGGGCATGATCTACCCTGAGGCCATGGACGCTATCCCGGCCGAGTACGCCGAGGTTGCCCAGGCCAAGCGCGATGAGCTCCTCGACGCCGCCGCCAACTTTGACGACGACCTCATGGAGAAGATCCTCATGGAGGAGGAGATCGAGGTCTCCGAGCTCAAGGCCGCGCTCCGCAAGGGCGTTATCTCTAACGAGCTGAACCTCGTCTTCGTCGGCTCCGCCTACAAGAACAAGGGCATCCAGGAGCTCCTCGACGCCGTCGTCGACTACCTCCCGAGCCCGCTCGACGTTCCTCCCGTCGAGGGCACCAACCCGAAGTCCAAGGAGACCGAGACCCGCGAGGCCGACAACAAGGCTCCGTTCAGCGCCCTGGCCTTCAAGATCCAGACCGACCCGTTCGTCGGTAAGCTGACCTACTTCCGTGTCTACTCCGGCACCGCTGAGGCTGGCTCCTACGTTTACAACGCCACCAAGGGCAATCGCGAGCGTCTGGGCCGCATCCTCGAGATGAACGCCCACGATCGTACGGACCGCGACTCTTGCGCCACCGGCGACATCGTCGCTGCCGTGGGCCTCAAGTCCACCACCACCGGTGACACCCTGTGCGACGAG
Source organism: Collinsella sp. 1033st1_E11_1033SCRN_220408 (assembly GCF_039062465.1). Lineage (NCBI taxonomy): Bacteria > Bacillati > Actinomycetota > Coriobacteriia > Coriobacteriales > Coriobacteriaceae > Collinsella > Collinsella sp. 1033st1_E11_1033SCRN_220408. The sequence goes on along the minus strand of NZ_JBCLNF010000002.1, from coordinate 121,617 downwards.
GCTCACCCCATCATCCTCGAGTCCATCGAGTTCGCCGACCCGGTCATCGACGTCGCCGTCGAGCCCAAGACCAAGGCCGAGCAGGACAAGATGAGCGTTGGCCTCGCCAAGCTCGCCGAGGAGGACCCGACCTTCCAGGTTCACACGGACCAGGAGACCGGTCAGACCATCATCGCCGGCATGGGCGAGCTGCACCTCGAGATCATCGTCGACCGCCTGAAGCGCGAGTTCAACGTTGACTGCAACGTGGGTAAGCCGCAGGTCGCCTACCGTGAGACCGCTGGCAAGGCCGTCCAGCACGTCGACGGCAAGTTCGTTCGCCAGTCCGGTGGTCGTGGTCAGTACGGTCACGCCGTCATCGACCTCGAGCCGCAGGAGTCCGGCAAGGGCTACGAGTTCGTCAACGCCATCGTCGGCGGTGTCGTCCCGAAGGAGTACATCCCCTCGATCGACAAGGGCATCCAGGAGGCTCTCGAGAGCGGCGTCATCGCCGGCTACCCGGTTGTCGACATCAAGGTCACCCTTGTTGACGGTTCTTACCACGAGGTCGACTCCTCCGAGGCCGCCTTCAAGATCGCCGGTTCCATGGCCATCAAGGAGGCCCTGAAGAGGTCCAACCCGGTTCTCCTCGAGCCCATCGAGGACGTCGAGGTCGAGACCCCGCAGCAGTACCTCGGTGACGTCATGGGCAACCTCAACTCCCGCCGTGGCCAGATCCAGGGCATGGAGGAGCGCAACGGCACCACGTCCATCAAGGCCAAGGTGCCCCTGGGCGAGATGTTCGGCTACGCTACCGACCTTCGTTCCCAGACCCAGGGCCGCGCGAGCTACACCATGCAGTTCAGCGACTACGAGCCCGTCCCGAAGAACGTTGCCGACGAGATCGTCAGCAAGGCCGGCGGCAACGCCTAAGTTCTAGCCCTAGGAGAAACGACCGGGCGCATGCAGGCACGCGCGCGCCCGCCGATGGAGGTACCAAGTGTCTAACCAGAAGATCAGGATTCGTCTCAAGGGCTTTGATCACGAGGTCATCGATCAGTCCGCGAAGCTCATCGTCGACACCGCCCAGAAGACTGGCGCCAAGGTGTCTGGCCCCATCCCCCTGCCGACCGAGCGCAACCTTTACACGGTCATCCGCTCGCCGCACAAGGACAAGGACTCCCGCGAGCAGTTCGAGATGCGCACCCACAAGCGTCTCATCGACATCCTCGAGCCCACGAGCTCGACCGTCGACTCGCTCATGCGCCTCGACCTTCCGGCCGGCGTTGACATCGAGATCAAGCTTTAAGTTCTCGACCGAATAGCTCTTCCTAGGAGGTCCCGGATGCCGGGGCCTCCTTCTTTGTACGAAGTTGACAAAGGGACAGTCCCTTTGTCAACTTTTGCCGGTTCGCGGGAGGGCGAGCGATCGGTCGCCGAAATGCCACTGCTAACCAGCAAATATAGAGATTGTGAAGGGCATCAGACGCGTGTATACTAGTCAGGCTGCGCTTTTAGGGGCATGCTGTGTCGGCACCTAACCCCGGTGCCGGGCGTATCCTTCGAACGGGCACGAGAAGCACGTACGTGTTTCCGCCGGCAACGCGAGGGAAGCCGCAGGTCACAGCCAACGCCCTCACCCGCGCAGCGCACAGTAGGATGTGGTCCGCTGGGAACTGGCGCAAGGGGCGCCTGACACACCCAAGACCACCGAAGGTAAGGAACGTGTATGGTCAGCACCATCCTCGGCCGCAAGATCGGGATGACCCAGGTGTTTGACGAGGACGATAACGTCGTCCCCGTTACGGTCATTCAGGCCGGCCCCTGCGTCGTTTCGCAGGTCAAGACCGTTGCCACCGACGGCTACGACGCCGTCCAGATTGGCTTCGGTGAGATCAAGAAGTCTCGCGTCAACAAGCCCATGGCGGGTCACTTCGCCAAGGCCGGCGTCGAGCCCATGCGCTATCTCCGCGAGGTCCGCGTTGCCTCCGGCGAGGAGCACAAGGTTGGCGACGTCGTCTCCGTGGCTGACTTCGCTGAGGTCAAGAACGTCGACGTCACCGGCACCTCCAAGGGCAAGGGCTTCCAGGGCACCATCAAGCGCTGGAACTTCGCCTGCGGTCCCATGACCCACGGTTCGCGCAACCAGCGTAAGCCGGGTTCCATCGGCCAGTGCGCCTATCCGTCTCGTGTCCGCAAGGGCCTCCACATGGCTGGTCACATGGGCGACGAGCGCGTCACCGTCAAGAACCTCAAGCTCGTCCGCGTTGACGCCGAGCAGAACCTCATGCTCGTCAAGGGTGCCGTCCCCGGCGGCAAGAACGCCCTGGTCTCGATCCGCATGGCCTAAGGGCCTAGAGATACACACCTTTAGGCTATCAAGGAGAACATGATGTCCAACATCGAAATCAAGAACGCGGAGGGCAAGGCGGCCGGTACCGTCGAGCTCAGCTCCAGCGTGTTCGGCATCGAGCCGAACATCCCCGTTATCCACCAGGTCGTGACCGTTCAGCTCGGTAACCTCCGTCAGGGCACCCACGACACCAAGGGTCGCTCCGAGGTCTCCGGCGGCGGCGCCAAGCCTTGGCGTCAGAAGGGCACCGGTCGTGCCCGCCAGGGCTCCATCCGTGCCACCCAGTGGGTTGGCGGCGGCGTGCCCTTCGGCCCGACCCCTCGTTCCCACGCTCGTCGTCTGAACAACAAGGAGGTCAAGCTCGCCATGCGCGGCGTGCTCTCCGGTAAGCTTCGCGACAACGAGCTCGTGGTCGTCGACAACTATGGCTTCGACAAGCCCTGCACCAAGCAGGCCGTTGCCATGCTCAAGGCTCTTGGCCTCGAGGGCAAGCGCCTCACCGTCATCGTCCCCGACGACGACGTCTACACCTACCTGTCCTTCCGTAACGTCGAGACCGTTCGCATCATCGGCGTTGGCGAGGTCACCACGCACGCCCTCATCGACAACAACGCTCTCGTTATGTCGACCGAGGTCGCTAAGAAGCTCGAGGAGGTGCTCGCTTAAATGAACTCCGTCTACAACGTCATCATCCGCCCGGTCGTCTCCGAGCGTTCCTTCGACCTCATGAACCAGAACAAGTACACGTTCGAGGTCGCCAAGCAGGCTCCCAAGGAGGAGATTGCTGACGCCGTCGAGAAGCTCTTTGGCGTCCACGTCGTCAAGGTCAACACCATCTCGGTGAAGCCCAAGACCAAGCGCGTCCGCTACCAGGCTGGCAAGACCCGTTCCTGGAAGAAGGCCATCGTGACTGTCGCCGAGGGCGATTCGATCGAGCTCTTCGGCCAGCAGGCTGCCTCCGAGGAGTAGGGTACTCCCGCCCTCGCAAAAGCGAGGGCGTGTTCGCGCCGCGCTGAAGGATACGCGCGGCACCGTGGTAATCCGGCGTCATCTCGCCGAGGCCACTGCCGATAACGGCTGCAAGGCCTCATCCCTTGAGCGGGATGGCCAACGGACCTAAGAAAGGGAAAGTAACATGGGAGTTAAGCACCTCAAGCCGACCAGCGCAGGCAGGCGCTTCCAGACGGTCTCGGACTTCGCCGAGATCACGACGGACAAGCCCGAGAAGTCGCTTCTCGAGCCGCTGCCGAAGAAGGCCGGTCGCAACAACAACGGTCGCGTGACCACCCGTCACCAGGGCGGCGGCCACAAGCGTCGTTACCGCGTTATCGACTTCAAGCGTCGTAAGGATGGCGTGCCCGCCAAGGTTGCCACCATCGAGTACGACCCGAACCGTTCCGCTCGCATCGCGCTGCTTCACTACGCTGACGGCGCCAAGGCGTACATCCTCTGCCCGAAGGGCCTCAACGTCGGCGACACCGTCGTTTCTGGCGAGGGCGCCGACATCAAGCCCGGCAACGCCATGCCGCTGTCCGAGATTCCCGTCGGTACGCTCATCCACGCCGTCGAGTTCCAGCCCGGCCGTGGCGCTGCCATCGCCCGTTCCGCTGGTAACTCCTGCCAGCTGATGGGCAAGGAGGGTGGCTACGCCATCCTTCGCATGCCGTCTTCCGAGATGCGCCGCGTCCTCATCACCTGCCGCGCCACCATCGGCGAGGTTGGCAACGCCGAGCACGCCAACATCAAGATCGGCAAGGCTGGTCGTAACCGTTGGGCCGGCGTCCGTCCGACCGTCCGTGGTACGGTCATGAACCCGGTCGACCACCCGCACGGCGGCGGCGAGGGCAAGAACCACACCTCTGGTCGTCCGTCTGTGTCCCCGTGGGGCAAGCCGGCTAAGGGCAAGAAGACCCGCGACCCGAAGAAGGTCACCAACCGCCTCATCATCCGTCGTCGCAAGACGAAGTAACGCGAGAAGTAGGAGAAAGCACCTATGAGCAGAAGTCTCAAGAAGGGCCCGTTCGTGGAGACTCGCCTCCTTTCGCGTGTCGCTGCGATGAACGAGGCTGGCAAGAAGGAGGTCATCAAGACCTGGTCGCGTTCCTCCACCATCTTCCCGGAGATGGTCGGTCACACGATTGCCGTCCACGATGGCCGCAAGCACGTCCCTGTGTACGTCACCGAGTCCATGGTTGGTCACAAGCTGGGCGAGTTCGCCCCGACCCGCACCTTCCGTGGTCACAAGCAGGCTTAAGGGGGTACTGACAAATGGCTAAGAACACCAACCCGAATTGGGTCTCTGCGACCGCCAGGTACGTCCGTGTCGCCCCGCGCAAGGCCCGTCTTGTCGTTGATCTCATCCGCAACAAGTCCGTTGCTCGCGCCAACGAGATCCTCCAGTTCTCTGAGCGCGCTGTCGCCGTCGACGTGGAGAAGGTTCTCCGCTCCGCCGTGGCCAACGCCTATCAGAACAAGGGCTTCCGTCCCGACGACCTCGTGATCGTGGCCGCCTACGTCGACGAGGGCCCGACGCTCCGCCGCATCCGTCCGCGCGCTAAGGGCTCCGCGAGCCACATCAACAAGCGCACGAGCCACATCACCATCACCGTCGCTCCCCGAAAGGAGGCGTAAAGCCACATGGGTCAGAAGGTTTCCCCCACTGGTTTCCGCCTCGGAGTCACCGAGAACTGGCGCTCCCGTTGGTACGCCGACAAGGACTACGCCACCACCCTCGGCAATGACCTCGAGATTCGCAAGTACCTGGAGAAGCGCCTCAAGAACGCCGGTCTCTCTCGAGTTGAGATCGAGCGCGCTGGCGACAAGGTGAAGGTCACCATCTACACCTCTCGTCCGGGCATCGTCATTGGCAAGAAGGGCTCCGAGATCGACGGTCTCCGCTCTGAGCTCGAGAAGATCGCCAAGGTCTCCAAGGGTCAGGTCAACGTTGATGTCATCGAGGTCAAGCGCCCCGAGCTCGACGCCTCCCTCGTTGCCCAGTCCATCGCCGACCAGCTCGAGCAGCGCATCGCCTTCCGTCGCGCCATGCGCAAGGCCGTGCAGTCCGCTCGCAAGGCTGGCGCCAAGGGCATCCGTATTCAGTGCTCCGGTCGTCTCGGCGGTGCCGAGCTTGGCCGTCGCGAGTGGTACCGTGAGGGCCGCGTGCCCCTGCACACCCTCCGCGCCTGCATCGACTACGGTGAGGCCACCGCTCGCACCACCATGGGCGCCTGTGGCGTCAAGGTGTGGATCTACGTGGGCGAGAAGCTCCCCGGCCAGCCCAAGCCGCAGCCGGCTCTCGAGGGCTCCTCTCGTCCCCGTCGTCGCAATGAGAGGAGGGGCAACTAATGCTCGCACCTAAGCGAATCAACCACCGCAAGGTTCAGCGTGGCTCCATGAAGGGCCAGGCTAAGGGCAACACCCAGCTCTACTTCGGCGAGTACGGCATCCAGGCCCTCGAGGCTCACTGGATCACCAACCGTCAGATCGAGGCCGCTCGTATCGCCATGACCCGTTACATGAAGCGTGGCGGTAAGGTCTGGATCACGATCTTCCCGGACAAGCCCATCTCCAAGAAGCCCGCCGAGACCCGCATGGGTAAGGGTAAGGGTAACCCCGAGGAGTGGGTGGCCGTTGTCAAGCCCGGCCGCATCATGTTCGAGATCGGTGGCGTGACGGAGGAGGTTGCTCGCGAGGCCCTGCGTCTTGCCCAGCACAAGCTCCCCATCAAGACCAAGATCGTCATCGCCAAGGACGCCGAGGAGCGCGCTGAGGCCGAGATGAAGGCCGAGGCCGAGCTCGAGGCCAAGTGGGCCGCCGAGGACGCTGCTAATGGTGTTGCCACCGCGGAGGAGGATAACTAATGAAGCCCGCAGAGATTCGCGAGCTCTCCGACGAGCAGCTCGCCAAGAAGCTTGAGGACGGCCGCGCCGAGCTCTTCAACCTGCGTTTCCAGATGGCCACCAGCCAGCTGGACAACACGGCTCGCTTGACCAACGTCAAGCGTGACATTGCCCGCATTCTCACCGAGATGCGCGTCCGCCAGATCGCCGCTGAGGCGAAGTAGAAGAGTCTAGGGAGAAGAACATGAGCGATACCGAGGCTCGCAATCAGCGCAAGGTGCGCACGGGCGTCGTCACCTCTATCTCCGGTGCCAAGAGCATCGTTGTGACGATCAGCAACCGTAAGCGTCACCCCAAGTACGGCAAGATGATCACCATGTCCAAGAAGCTTCACGCCCACGACGAGGAGCAGGTCGCCAAGGTCGGCGACACCGTCAAGGTCATGGAGACTCGCCCCCTGTCCAAGACGAAGCGTTGGCGCCTCGTCGAGGTCGTTGAGGAAGCCAAGTAACAGCCAAGGCCCTCTTCTGGTACATGTGCGTCGCACGTGTGGGCGCACCTCTGTACCGGACGAGCTCTTGAAAGGGATTTAGCAATGATTCAGATGCAGACCATGCTCACCGTCGCCGACAACTCCGGCGCCAAGCGTGTGAGGTGCATTAAGGTCCTGGGCGGCTCTAAGCGTCGTTACGCCGGCCTCGCCGACGTCATCATCGCTGCCGTGCAGGAGGCCACTCCGGGTGGTTCCGTGAAGAAGGGTGACGTCGTTCGTTGCGTCGTCGTCCGCACCGCCAAGGAGAACCGTCGCAAGGACGGCAGCTACATCAAGTTCGATCAGAACGCTTGCGTCCTGATCGACAAGGACGGCGGCCCCGTGGGCACCCGTATCTTCGGGCCTGTCGCCCGCGAGCTGCGCGACCACAAGTACATGAAGATCGTCTCGCTCGCACCTGAGACGCTTTAGAAGGAGTCGCCACTATGGCTAAGATGAAGATCAAGAAGGGCGACACCGTCGAGGTCCTCTCTGGCAAGGACAAGGGCAAGCGCGGCCTGGTCGTGCGCGCCCTTCCCTCCGAGGGCAAGGTCGTCGTCGAGGGCGTTGCCGTCGCCAAGAAGGCTGTCCGCCCGACGCAGGAGAACCAGCAGGGTGGTTTCGTGAACAAGGAGATGCCCATCGACGTCTCCAACGTCGCGCTGATCGACCCCAAGACCGACAAGCCCACGCGCGTCGGCTACCGCTTCGAGGAGGACGGCACCAAGGTCCGTTACGCCAAGAAGTCCGGCGAGGTCATCCCCGACCCGTACAAGAAGTAATCTGAGCGGTTATCCGCTAGTTCGCTTCTGAAGGCGCCCCATAATCGGGGCGCCTTTATTGTTGCATTCCCGCGACGCTCAAAAACGTTTCGCGACGACGCGCAAAACCGCTTCGCGACGACGCACAAAACCGCTCCGCGATTTATAGAGCCGCTCACGGGTGAGCGGTGGATAGCATCGGCGAAGTGGGGGACGCTAGGGTCAAAGGGAAGCGCCGGCGAGAATGTCCTCGCGGCCAGACGAAGGGAGCGACCATGGGAGTGATGGCAGAGGAGAAGCTGGAGATCGGCCCCGACACGCTCGAGGGCTACCTCCGCTCGAACACCCGCGTCTTTACCAAGGTCAATGACGCCACGTATTACGTTACCCACACTGATGGGTACTGGCGCGTCCAAGATTGCGCGAACCTCAATGACAAGGGCCACTTTACGGATTGCTCCGAGCTGGTTCCTACGGTCAACGAGGTAATGAACCTCCCCGTGTTCGACGGAAAGTCCCTCGTAGACGTTGCCGCTGACGCCGAGTTCTATGCGAGCGTTCCCGAGTAACCGCTAGAGTCAACAAGATTTCAGCGGGGCTGATATCCGTGAGGGTGTCAGCCCCGCTACTTGTCTCAATGTGTTGGTTGCCTGCGTCATCCGCTGAGTGTGATTGCGCAAGCAAACTGAGGTACGGCATCGAGTAATCTAAACTCGTTAAACCCGAGTTGTGAGTTAGTCGTGAACGGTTAGCTTGCAAAGGAATCTTGTCGATTTTTGACTAGAAATCCCCTGCGTAAAGGCATATCCTTATGAGCTGCACTGTGAAGGCTCCTGCCGATTAGCCGTCGGACAGGAGGCATGAGGATAACGAGGCATCGACCTATGGTCGCTACCTGCGGCTTTACGGTCAGGCAAGGGGAGTCGTGCTTGCCAGCCTGCGCCAACCCCATGCTTAAAACCCCAAGAGGAGTGAATATGGCTGAGGAGAAGTACGTCCCGCGTTTCAAGACCAAGTACAACGACGAGGTCCGCGCCAAGCTCATCGAGCAGTTTGGCTACACCAACCCGATGACCGTTCCGCAGATCGAGAAGATCGTCGTGAACATGGGCGTCGGCGAGGCCGCGACCGATTCCAAGGCTATCGACGGTGCCGTCGCTGACCTTCGCACCATCACCGGCCAGCAGCCGACCATCCGTCGTGCCCGTAAGTCCATCGCTACCTTCCACCTTCGTGAGGGTCAGCCCATCGGCGCCAAGGTCACCCTCCGCGGCGACCGTATGTGGGACTTCCTGGATCGTCTGATCTGCATTGCCATCCCGCGCATCCGTGACTTCCGCGGTATCTCCTCCAAGAGCTTCGACGGCCGTGGCAACTTCTCCATGGGCGTCACCGAGCAGCTCATCTTCCCGGAGATTGACTTCGACAAGATGGACCACACCCGCGGCATGGACATCACCATCGTCACCACCGCGAAGACCAACGAGGAGGGCAAGGCCCTGCTCGACGCCTTTAACTTCCCGTTCAGGGAGAACTAGAGGTAATCCCGCCGCCTACGAGAGCGGGCGGCGTGTTGCCGCTTCGGCGGCATAGACAAAGCCGCGCAAAAAGCGCGACCGTCACCCAGAAGGAGGATTTGTGGCTAAGACATCGATGATCGTCAAGGCTCAGCGTGAGCCGAAGTACTCGACGCGCACTCAGAACCGCTGCCAGCGCTGCGGCCGTCCGCACAGCGTGTATCGCAAGTTCGGCCTGTGCCGTGTGTGCTTCCGCGAGCTCGCGAGCAAGGGCGAGCTTCCCGGCGTCCGCAAGGCGAGCTGGTAGGCCTACAAGGTCTAGCGGCTCCCAGGGCAGACGGAAGACTCCCGTCCAGGCATCCCGGCCAAGGGCTCGGGTGAACCGGACGAAGAGGTTCATCCCTACCGAAGGAGAATCCCAATGAACGTTACCGATCCTATTGCAGACATGCTTACGCGCATCCGCAACGGCAACACCGCCGGCAAGGACGTCGTGAGCATGCCCTCCAGCAAGGTGCTTGCTGAGGTCGCCCGCGTCATCGCGGAGGAGGGCTACATCGAGGGCTATGCCGTCGAGGACACCACTCCCCAGAAGACCCTGCACGTCACCCTGAAGTACGGCGCTCGCCACGCCCGTATCATCCGTGGCATCAAGCGCATTTCCAAGCCCGGTCTGCGCATCTACTCCAAGGCCGAGGATCTTCCTCGTGTCCTCGGTGGCCTGGGCACCGCCGTCATCTCCACCTCCAAGGGCATGATGTGCGACCGCGACGCTCGTAAGCTTGGCGTCGGCGGCGAAGTCATCGCCTACATCTGGTAACTCACGGCAGGATAGGAAAGGAGACACTATGTCCCGCATTGGCAAGAAGCCTGTCCAGATTCCCGCCGGAGTCACTGTGACAGTCAACGGCACCACCGTGAACGTCAAGGGCCCCAAGGGCGAGCTTGAGCGCACGTTCTCCGATCTCGTCACCATCACGGAGGAGGGCGAGGAGATCCTCGTCACCACCAACGACGAGACCCGTGAGGCCAACGCTCAGCACGGCCTGACCCGTACCCTCATCCACAACATGGTCATCGGCGTGTCCGAGGGCTTCATGAAGCAGCTCGAGCTCACGGGCGTTGGTTACCGCGTCGCTCTCAAGGGCAAGGATCTTGATCTTTCCCTCGGCTACTCTCACCCCGTGATCTACGTTGCCCCTGAGAACATCACCTTCGAGGTTCCCGATAACACCCACATCAACGTTAAGGGCATCTCCAAGGAGCAGGTCGGCCAGGTTGCCGCTGAGATCCGCATGAAGCGTCCTCCCGAGCCGTACAAGGGCAAGGGCATCCACTACATGGGTGAGCACATCCGCAGGAAGCTCGGCAAGGCCGCTAAGTAGCGACCGCCAAGGCAGTCATAAAAGTCCGCCACCCTGTCAGGTGGCGGCGTGACTAAGGAGATTGGTATGAACAAGCAGCAGGCGAAGCGAGCCGGCCTCAAGCGCCGTGAGCGTCGCGTCCGCTCCAAGATTTGCGGCACCGCCGAGCGTCCGCGTCTTTCCGTGCACCGCACCAACGCGCACATCTACGCTCAGGTCATCGACGACGTCGATGCCAAGACGATCTGCACCGCCTCGACGCTCGACGCCGAGTTCCGTGCCACCGGCAACCTCGGCTCCAACAAGGAGGCCGCTGAGTTCGTCGGTAAGATGATCGCCGAGCGCGCTCTCAAGGCTGGCGTCGAGACCGTCACCTTCGATCGTGGCGGCCGCATCTACCACGGCCGTGTCAAGGCTCTCGCAGACGGCGCCCGCTCCGCGGGCCTGAAGTTCTAGGAGGTATCTGTAATGGCTCGTAACCCGAAGCAGCAGCGCGAAGCCTCCGAGCTTGAGGAGCGCGTCGTCTTCATCCACCGTGTTTCCAAGACCGTCAAGGGCGGTCGTCGTATGTCCCTCGTCGCCCTCGTGGTCGTTGGCGACGGCAAGGGCAACGTCGGTCTCGGCATGGGCAAGTCCGCCGAGGTGCCCCTGGCCATCCAGAAGGCGTCTGACAACGCCAAGAAGAACATGTTCAAGGTGCCTCTGACCGAGACCGGCTCTGTGCCTCACGAGGTCATGGGTGAGTTTGGCGCCGCGCGCCTCCTCATCAAGCCGGCCATCGAGGGTACCGGTGTTATCGCCGGCGGCCCCGTGCGTCCGCTCTTCGAGCTCGCTGGCATCAAGAACGTCCTGTCCAAGTCGATGGGTTCCAGCAACGGCCTCAACATCATCAAGGCCGGCGTTGACGCCCTTCAGCAGCTCTCCAGCCCGGAGGAGACCGCCGAGCGCCGCGGTCTCACCGTCGCCGAGATGTTCGTTGGTAAGGAGAACTAGACATGGCGAAGACCCTTACGATCAAGCTCGTCAAGAGCCCTGTCTGTGGTGTCAAGAAGGACCAGACGGCCACCGTCCGCGCCCTCGGCCTCCACAAGATCAACAGCGTCGTCGAGCAGCCTGACAACGAGAGCATCCGCGGGATGATCTTCAAGGTCAAGCACCTCGTCACCGTGGAAGAGAACTAGGAGTCACCACATGCAGCTCAACGATCTGCGTCCCGCTGAGGGCGCCAAGAAGGCACGTAAGCGCATTGGTCGCGGCAACGCCTCCGGTCACGGCACCACTGCCGGCCGCGGCACCAAGGGCCAGCTTTCCCGCTCTGGTGGCGGCAAGGGTGCCGGCTTCGAGGGCGGCCAGCAGCCGCTCGCGATGCGTCTCCCGAAGCTCCCCGGCTTCACCAACCGCAATCGTGTCGAGTACGCTCCGGTCAACGTCTCCCGTCTCGAGGAGAAGTTCGCTGATGGCGATACCGTCGATACCGCTAGCCTTATTGCTGCCGGCATCATCAAGCGTGAGTACGAGCTCGTGAAGGTTCTCGGCAACGGCGAGATCACCAAGAAGCTCACCGTCAAGGTGGACAAGGTTTCCGCCTCTGCCAAGGCCAAGATCGAGGCCGCTGGTGGAAAGGTAGAGCTCCCGTGCTAAACGGATTCCTCAACGCGTTCCGCGTGAAGGAGCTCCGCAGCAAGATCCTGCTCACCGTGGGCATCCTCGTGCTGTACAGGATCGGGGCCTATGTCCCCGTGCCAGGCATCCCCTTCCAGGGGATGCTCTCGGCATATCAGTCGAGCTCCAGCGCTAACAGCGCGATTGCCGTTCTGAACCTGTTCAGTGGTGGCGCCCTGTCTCGCGTGTCGGTGTTTTGCCTTGGCATCATGCCCTACATTACGGCCCAGATCATCATGCAGATGTTTCAGGCCGTGATTCCGAGCCTCGGTACCCTCGCTCGCGAGGGCGAGTCTGGCCAGCGTAAGATCACGCAGTACACGCGCTACCTCACGGTCGCGCTTGCCCTGCTGAACTCCGTGGGCTATCTGTTCCTGTTCAAGAGCTCGAGCTTCGGCATCGATTTCTCGCAGGCCGGTATGCCTGGTTGGCTGATGGACACCGTGGTTGTTGTTTCCATGCTGGCTGGCGCCATCCTCATCATGTGGATGGGCGAGGTCATCACGCAGCGTGGCATCGGCAATGGCATGAGCCTCATCATTTTCGCGAACATCATTGCGGGTCTGCCGACCTCGATTGTGCAGTCGCTTCGCACGTCAGACAATGGCATGCTGATGACCGTCATGATCGTGGTGCTTATCGTCGCCGTCGTGCCCTTCATCGTCTACATCGAGCGCGGCCAGCGTCGCATCCCGGTGCAGTACGCCAAGCGCGTCGTTGGACGTCGCATGATGGGCGGCCAGACGACGTACCTGCCGATCAAGGTCAACACCGCTGGCGTTGTCCCCATCATCTTCGCGAGCGCCATCCTGTACTTCCCGGCTCAGCTTGCGGTTTTCTTCCCCGGCGTGGGTTGGATTAACGCATTTGCTAACGCCGTGAGTTCTGGTTGGCTTAACTGGGTGCTCTCTGTGCTTCTCATCGTTGGTTTCGCGTACTTCTACACCTCCATGGTGTTTAACCCCGATGAGACCGCTGACACCCTTCGTAAGCAGGGTGGTTTTATCCCTGGCGTTCGTCCGGGTTCTGCCACTGCCGCTTACATCAAGAACGTGCTGAACCACATCACGCTCCCTGGTGCGATTTTCATCGCCCTCGTAGCCGTTGTGCCGTCCATCGTGTTCACTTTTACGGGCAACTCGCTTGTCCAGGCCTTCGGTGGCACCTCCATCCTTATCATGGTGGGTGTTGCTCTGGATACGATTTCTCAGATCGAGAGCCAGCTGAAGACCGCAAACTACGAGGGACTCTTCATCAAGTAACAAGTCTCTTCATAGTTATCTTTGAGGGGGTCGGCGCCTTAGGGTGCCGACCCTTTTGTTTTGCGGTACGCTAGCTTCATCTTGTACTTCCCATTCGCAACCCGTGAAGAAAGAAGGCACTAATGAACATCGTTCTGCTCGGAGCGCCCGGCGCTGGCAAGGGCACTCAGGCTCAGAAGCTCGTCGAGGAGTTTGGCGTCGCTCATATCTCCACTGGAGACCTCCTTCGTGCCGCCGTTAAGGCTGGCACGAAGCTCGGCGTCAAGGCCAAGGAGTACATGGACGCTGGCCAGCTTGTTCCGGACAAGCTCGTCGTTGACCTCGTGAAGGAGCGCCTCGCTGCTGATGACGCTAAGAAGGGGTTCATTCTCGACGGCTTCCCGCGCAACACCGCTCAGGCCGTGACGCTTGACTCCGCTCTTGCGGACATGGGCCTTTCCCTTGATGCCGCCCTCCTCGTGGACGTCAAGGCCGAGGTCATCGTCGAGCGCCTCTCTTCTCGTCGCACCTGCCGTGACTGCGGCTATACCGCTCCTGCCGGCGTTGACGTCTGCCCCTCCTGTGGTGGCGAGATGTATCAGCGTGACGATGACAAGCCCGAGACCATTCAGAATCGCCTTAACGTCTATGAGTCCCAGACGGCTCCGCTTGTTGAGTACTACAAGGGGAAGGGCCTTCTCAAGTCCGTTGACGGCGACCGCCCGGTCGATGATGTTTACGCCGATGTCAAGGAGCTCCTCGCCCTATGATCATCATTAAGTCGCAAGACCAGATAGAGGCCATGCGACCTGCGGGTGCGCTTTCCAAGCTCACCCTTCGCCGTGTGGGTGCCATGATCATGCCGGGAGTCTCCACGATTGAGCTAGATCGTGTGGCCGAGAGCGTGATTCGCTCTCATGGCGGCACGCCCGCATTTAAGGGCTACGGTGGTTTCCCGGCTAGCATTTGCTGCTCCATCAACGGAGAAATCGTTCATGGCATCCCGTCCGCAGAGCGCGTGCTTGAAGACGGCGACATCGTCTCTATTGACACCGGCGCGGTAGTTGACGGCTGGGTTGGCGATAATGCTTGGACATTCTATTGCGGTAAGCCCAGCGATGCCGATAAAGGTCTCTGCGAGGTCACGCGCGATTGTCTCAAGGCTGGTATCGAAGCTGCCGTGCCTGGCAATCGCCTTGGCGACGTGGGCCATGCTATCCAGTCTCTCGCTGAGGAGAACGGCTACGGAGTAGTTCGCGATTACGTCGGTCATGGCATTGGCCGTGAGATGCACGAGGAACCCAACGTCCCCAACTACGGCAAGAAGGGGAGGGGCGTTAAGCTCCAGGCTGGCATGGTCATCGCCATCGAACCCATGATCTGCATGAACGGCTATGATTCTCATGTGCTCCGTAACCGCTGGACGGTTGTCACCAATGACGGCGGAACGGCTGCTCACTATGAGAACACGGTTGCCGTTACGGAAGATGGCCCTGTCATTCTCACGACTGATGATGAAGGCCCCTGGTGCTCTATGATGGGCGGCGAATAGGGAAGACTACGAGTCGAGATGCTCGTGACCTGAACTCCCGAAGGCGACTTCAATCAAATTCTTATGGAGAACCCGCGCCTCGTAGACGTGGCGCGGGTTTTTCGTTATGATGTTCAGTCGCTGTGTCATGTGTCGAGGAAAAGGTAGCGCAGTGAGCAAACAGGACGCAATCGAGCTCGAGGGTAAGGTTCTCGAGCCGCTGCCCAACGCGATGTTCAACGTTGAGCTCGAGAATGGTCATGTCATTCTCTGCACCATTTCAGGCAAGATCAGGATGAACTACATCCGTATTCTTCCTGGTGACAAGGTCGTCGTCGAGATGTCGCCGTACGATCTTCAGCGTGGGCGCATTACCTACCGTTACAAGTAGGGCACCCTGCGGCGCGAGCCGCATGCCCGCAAGGGCTTTGTACTTCCCACACGCGGAGTAAGGCGCGTGTGATCAGCCTTGGATATTCTCGCCAGCGGCTGGGCGTTCATATAGGAAAGTAAGACACACCGAGAGGAAGAACGATGAAAGTACGTCCTTCGGTCAAGAAGATGTGCGATAAGTGCAAGATCATCCGTCGCCACGGTAAGGTGTACGTGATCTGCGAGAACCCGCGCCACAAGCAGCGTCAGGGCTAGGAGAGGAGCACAAGTTGGCCCGTATTAACGGCGTCGACCTCCCGCGCGAGAAGCGCGTTGAGATCGGACTCACCTATATCTACGGCATCGGCCGTACCGCCGCCTCCAAGATCTGCGCCGCTACCGGCGTTGATCCGAGCACTCACGTGCGCGACCTCACTGAGGAAGAAGTCGGCAAGATCCGCGACTACATCGATGCTAACCTCACCGTCGAGGGCGACCTCCGTCGTGAGACGCGTCAGAACATTGCCCGCCTGATGGAGATCGGCTGCTACCGCGGCCTCCGTCACCGCAAGGGCCTCCCTGTCCGCGGCCAGCGTACGCACACCAACGCTCGTACCCGCAAGGGTAAGAAGCGTCAGGTCGGCGGCAAGAAGAAGAAGTAGGGGAGACTGACTAATGGCTACTGCTAAGAAGGGTGCGCAGGCCCGCGGCCGCATCAAGCGCGCCGACCGCAAGAACATCTCCGTCGGTCAGGCCCACATCAAGAGCACCTTCAACAACACGATCATCTCGATCACCGACCCCCAGGGCAACGTGATCTCCTGGCGCTCTGCCGGCATGGTCGGCTTCAAGGGCTCCCGTAAGTCCACGCCGTTCGCCGCTCAGATGGCTGCCGAGGCGTGCGCCAAGGAGGCCATGGAGCACGGCGTCCACAAGGTGTCCGTCTTCGTCAAGGGCCCGGGTTCGGGTCGCGAGACGGCCATCCGCTCCCTCCAGGCTGCCGGCCTCGAGGTTTCGAGCATCCAGGACAAGACCCCCATCGCGCACAACGGTTGCCGTCCGTGCAAGCGTCGCCGCGTGTAGGTAAGGAAGGAATCTAACTATGGCAGTGGATAGGACTCCTGTCCTTAAGAGGTGCCGCGCGCTCGACATTGACCCGATCGTGATGGGCATCAACAAGAAGTCGAACCGCCAGCCCAAGCGTCAGCGTCGCCAGGAGAGCGAGTACGGCCGTCAGCTTCGTGAGAAGCAGAAGGCCAAGTTCATCTACGGCGTGCTTGAGAAGCAGTTCCACATGTACTACGAGAAGGCTCTGAAGATTGAGGGCATCACGGGTGACAACCTGATGACCATCCTCGAGAGCCGTCTGGACAACGTGGTTTTCCGTCTTGGCTTCGCCCGCACCCGCAAGGAGGCCCGTCAGACCGTCCGTCACGGCCACATCACCGTGAACGGCAAGCGCGTCGACATCCCCTCCTACCGCGTTAAGGCCGGCGACGTCGTTGCCGTCGCCCCGAAGTTCAAGGATCTCCTCCCCATCAAGGAGGCTCTGATCTCTTCTGAGCACATGGCCGTTCCGGCCTGGCTCGAGGTCGACATCGAGAAGCTCCAGGGCACCGTCCTTCAGCTCCCGACCCGTGACCAGATCGACCTTGACATTGACGCTCAGCTCATCGTCGAGCTCTACTCCAAGTAGTAGAGATCGGTTGGAGGTTTCTATGTCCGATTTCATCCGACCGACCGTGTCGGTAGAAGAGGTCAGCGAGAATGTCGCTCGCGTTGTGGCCGAGCCGCTTGAGCACGGCTATGGCGACACGCTTGGCAACTCGCTTCGCCGCGTGCTGCTCTCCTCTCTCGAGGGCGCCGCTGTGGAGGCCATCCAGATCGACGGCGTGCAGCATGAGTTCACTACGGTCGAGGGCGTCTACGAGGACGTCACCGACATCGTTCTGAACGTCAAGGGACTTGCGTTCAAGAGTCTCGGCATTGGCGACGAGGCCACGGCCACGATTTCCATCGACGGCCCGGCTACCGTGACCGGCGGCGACTTCAACATCCCGACCGAGTTCACGCTCGTCAACCCCGAGCACGTTATCTGCACCCTCGGCGAGGGCGCCCACCTCACGATGTCCATGCGCATCGGTACTGGTCGTGGCTATGTGTCTGGCGAGGACAACGAGCGCGATGATGACCCCATCGGTCTCATTCACGTTGACTCCCTCTTCTCGCCGGTTACTCGCTGCGCCAAGGCCGTTGAGCCCTGCCGCGTGGGCCAGCACACCGACTACGATCGTCTCGTCCTCGAGATCGAGACGAACGGTGGTGTTACCGCCCGCGAGGCCGTCGTCGAGGCTGCGAACATCATCAACCAGCACATGACCGCGTTCATGTGCCTGGCCGATGAGGGCGAGCCGGTCGAGGACGCGTCGATCTTCGCCGCTGGCCAGACCGACGACAACACTGAGCTCGACAAGCAGATTGAGGAGCTCGACCTTTCGGTCCGTTCCTACAACTGCCTCAAGCGCGCCGGTATTCACTCCGTGCGTCAGCTCGTTGAGTTCTCCGAGAACGACCTGCTCAACATCCGCAACTTCGGCGTCAAGTCGATCGAGGAAGTCAAGGACAAGCTCGAGTCGATGGGTCTGGGCTTCAAGGCCTAGCCGCCGCTACACACATAGGAGTAACTGACTATGAGGCACTACAAGAAGAGCGGTATGAAGCTTGGTACCGACGCCAGCCACACCAAGGCTATGAAGAAGAGCCTGTGCCAGGCGCTGTTCGCCAACGACCGCATCAAGACGACCCTTCCGCGCGCTAAGGCCATCCGCAGCGACGTGGATCGCATCATCACCTGGGCGAAGAAGGGCGACCTGCACTCCCGTCGTCTCGCCATCGCCAAGCTTGGTGACAAGGAGCTCGTCCGCGAGGCCTTCGAGAAGGCCGCGCAGGGCATGTGGGCTGACCGCAACGGTGGCTACACGCGCATCATGAAGCTCGGTCCCCGCAAGGGTGACAACGCTGAGGTTGTCATCATGGAGATCGTAACCGAGCCTGTCTCCGCCAAGGCCAAGCCGGCCAAGACCGTGGTCACCAAGGTTGAGAAGGTCGAGGAGGCTCCCGCTGAGGAGGCCACCGAGGTCGTCGAGACCGCTGAGGCCACTGAGGAGACCGCCGAGTAGGCGTTTCGCTCAATTTAGCTTCGTGCAAATGAGAGGGTCCGGGATTTCTCGGACCCTCTTTTTGTTTATGCTTGCCTGCGATGGAAATCACGAGAGAACGGTGTTGGGGAGGCCAATGATAAGGGCGCGGGACATACGCTATCGATATTCAGGCTCTTCTCGTGATGCTCTCTCGGAAGTCTCGCTTGATGTGGCTTCGGGAGAGTTCGTCGTATTGCTCGGAGCAAATGGTTCGGGAAAATCGACGCTATCCAGGCTGCTCGCGCGTTCCTTGGAGCTTCAGTGCGGCTCGATTGAGGTTGATGACCGTAATCTTCAGGCTTCGACGCATGACGGTTGCGTTGGATACGTAAGACAGGATCCTGAATCTCAGTTTGTCGCGTCGATTGTCTTTGATGAGGTTGCATTTGGCCCCTGTAATCTCGGACTGCCTGCCGAGGAGGTACGCAAGAGGGTTCACGAGGCGCTTGTCGACTGCCGACTCGCTGGTTTTGAGGGCAGGGCCGTTGACACTCTTTCTGGCGGGGAAAAGCAGCGCTTGGCTCTCGCTGGCGTTCTGGCGATGCACCCGCGGTATCTCGTGCTTGATGAGGTGATGTCCCAGCTTGGGGATGCATCGCGATCGAGTCTCCGAGACGTCCTGAGAGAGCTTGCAAATCGCGGTGTTGGCATCTTGCTGGTATCTCATAGCCCCCAAGAGGCCGCGTATGCAGATCGAGTGGTTGTCCTGGAGGATGGGCGTCTAGTCTGGGAGGGCGCGCCGAACCTGCTATTCGCAGATGGAGAGCGTGCGAGCCGTGTGTTTCCGGGTTCTCGTTTGTCGAGCGTCTTGGCTGTGCTTGCTAAGGATGGATGTGACTTAACTAGTTGCCGAACGGCGTATCAGCTGGTTTCCTTCGCTCGCAAAGCCGGTCATGGGCATGAGCTGCTTGATTCGTTACGCGTTGGTTCGAGGCGTGCGGCCTCATGCTCGGATGGCGAGGCCTCTTCTTCTTGCGGCTTGAGCCTGCGGGATATCCAGTTCAATCTCGAAGGCGCCCAGATTCTTGATGACGTGAGCATCGAAATCCCGTCTCGGCATCTGACCCTTGTCATCGGCCCTTCGGGAGCGGGCAAGTCGACGCTCGTGCGCGTGGCGGCTGGCATTCTTGAGCCTGACGCGGGTTCGGTCACGCTTGCGGGAAAGTCCGTCGTGCGGGGCGCTATTGGCCTTGCCCTCCAGCGACCCGAAAACCAGCTATTCCTAAAATCGGTGCTAGAAGATGCTGAATTTGGTCCTATGAATCTTGGGGTATCACGCGAGGAGGCGCGCAGCCGTGCCCAGCGTTCCCTAAAGCTGCTCAAGGTGCCGGAGGACCTCTGGTCGAGATCTCCATTCCAGCTGTCGGGCGGAGAGAAACGCCGAGTGGCCATAGCGGGCGTCATTGCCATGAGCCCCGCCGCACTTGTCCTCGATGAGCCCACGGATGGGCTGGATGCGTCATGCAGGACGATCCTAATCAACGCCGTGCGCGATCTCGTCGACCAGGGGCACCCCGTCATTGTGGTGAGCCACGACGTGGGGGAGTGGATGTACGCGGCGGATGACGTCGTGCTTCTCGAAGGGGGCAGAATCCGCTGGAGGGGTACGCCTTCGGAGCTCGCCTCGGCGTACGAGGTGCTTGAGCGCTGGGGCGTTGGGGTGCCTCTCGAGCTTGCCATGCTTGGCGAGCTCACGAGGGAGGACCAAGATGCGCACTAGCACCCTGCTGGGATCCTACGTTCCCGGGCGAACGCCCGTCCACAGCCTAGACGCACGCGTAAAGTTGCTCGCTCTCGTTGCGCTTGGCATTGTCCTCTTTGTGTCCGAAGCACCATGTGGTTTGGTGATGCCGGCAATTGCGGTGATAGGGAGCGCATTCTTGGCGGGATTGAGCGCGTGCGACATCCTGAGGGCCCTGAGGCCCTCGGCTCTGCTCCTCGCGTTTGGTCTGCTTGCCTGCGCCTTCGTGGCGGACGGGACGGCCGATATCGTTCTCGTTGGGCGATTCGGCATTAGCTGCCAGGGGGCGGCAAGGGGTCTATTCGCAGCCGTTCGCATTGTGGTGCTCATTGCGGGGTCGCTTGTCATGACGACCACGACTACGCCTTCTGAAGTGGCCGACGCCCTCTCTTCGCTGATGGCGCCGCTCGGCATCCTGGGGCTTCCCGTGGGGGACCTTGCGATGCTGGCGTCCGTCGCGCTTCGCTTTATACCGCTTGCGGCGGAGGAACTCGCGCGAATTCGCGATGCCCAGCGCGCGAGGGGCGTCGACTTTGCTGAAGGCAATCCCGTTGTACGCGTGCGACGATGGCTCTCCGTGCTCATGCCTTTGGTCGTGGCGCTCTTTCGCCGTGCGGAGGACCTCGCGGATGCCATGCGCGAGCGAGGCTACCGTGGTCGCGGCAGAACGCGTCTCACACGCTTTCTTCGCCCGACTGATATCGTTGTCCTAGTCATCGTTCTCGCGGCGACGCTCGCCGCTTGTATCGCGTAGGAGTTCTATGGAGTCACGATTCGACGTTGCCGAGCCTACCTTCAAGGCCCCCGAGCGCCCTTCGATTGCAGAGAGGGCGGCAGACCCCGCCTCGCTTGATGGCACCCTCGTGCTTCGTCTGGGCTACCGCGGTGCGGAATTCTCCGGGTTCGCGGCGCAGCCGGGGCGTCGTACGGTCGCAGGCGAGGTCGTACGCGCCCTCGAGACGCTTCTCCGTAGGCCCGTGGAGCTAACTTGCGCAGGTCGTACGGACGCGGGCGTCCACGCTCTCGCCCAGTATGTGAGCGTGCCCCTGAACGCCGCGGAGCTTGGGCTTGACGCAAGGCGCCTGTCTCATGGCCTCTCCGCCCTGCTCCCGGATGACATCTCGCCCTCCCAGCTTTATCGTGCCCCCGCGGGCTTCTCGGCACGCTTTGACGCCCGCTCGCGCAGCTACCGCTATCGCGTTGTCGCTGGCCAGGCTCGACCAGTCCTCGCGTGGGACCATGCCTGGTGGCTGCGCTGCCCGCTTGACGCGGATGCGATGGATGAGGCCGCTCAGGCCCTTGTCGGAGAGCATGATTTCAAGAGCTTCTGCAAGGCGACATCCGCCGAGGGCAAGCCTACGCATCGCTGTGTCATGAGTCTTGACGTTCACGAGGAGGACGAGTGCGGCGAGCGCGTTACCTGCATAGACGTAGTGGGAAACGCCTTCCTTCACTCTATGGTGCGCACAATCACGGGAACCCTCGTTGAGGTGGGGCGAGGACAGCGTGATGCGGAGTGGGTTGCCAGGGCGCTTGTGGCGTGTGACCGCAAAGCGGCGGGCCCCTGCGCTCCCGCGAAGGGCTTGACCTTCGTAGGGGTAGACTATCCGGAAGAATTGCTCGAACCCTGGGAGTAGCGTCGGGGTTCGGTCGTCATTTGCACGTCGCGCCGCCAGATGGCGAGCTTGATGTGCCGTGCGCGATTTGACGCGCGTCATTTCCTACGCGCGAAAGGAGACGGCTATGTACGAGAGGCCAGATGTCCCCAAGGACAGCCCGCATCGCAATCTCATCGCCGTTATCGTGTTGGTGGTCGTCATCGTGGCGATCGGCGTGCTCGTGACCACGCTGTGGGACCTCGCAAACGCCAACTCGGTTCTCGGCAGCAATGACCTGGGCAACGCCGTTGAGAGCACGATTCCCGCGGAGGAATCAATCTGGGACCAGGCTGAGGCGACGGGCCTCACTGCCACGGGCGACGAGATTGAGACCGTGCTGTTCGCCGTTGCGTCGGATGATTCCGAGGGCGCGGTTGCCACTGCGTACCTCGCGGTGCTCAATAACACCCAGGGGACGGCCAAGCTTCTTCAGTTCACCTCGGATGAGTGGATTCAGGCGGGGGAGGAGAACCTCTCCGTTGCGGATTGGTATGCCCAGAAGGGCGCTGCCGGTCTCGCCTCCGCCATCTCGGGCTCTGCCGTGGTGCCTGTCTCCCACATCGTGGTCATGACGCAGGACGGTTGGGACTCCTTCATGTCAATCGCTTCGAAGGGCAGCTCCGCGCTCCAGAGCCAGTCTCGGAAGCTCATCAAGGGCATAACGCAGACGGATATGGACGCCATGGAGCTTGTCGACATCGCCCAGCGCGCGGTCACGAACGGCGCTTCTTCCGATTCGATCGCCGGCGTAGCTGCGAACGAGGTTACGGATGAAGAGGGTGCGACACGCTTGCAGGTCGACTCCGCGCAGCTCGCGCTTGCCGTAGGCACGCTCGCGTAGGTAGTGCTCTGTCGCAGCCTGGCCGCCATCGCACCAGCGCGCCGCCATCGGGCCACCGCGTTGCCTTCAGCAATTATGCAGATTAACTGCGCTCACCGGGCCTCCACAGCCATACGCCCGTTCGATGGTAGTCTCTCGTGTGTGCATACATTGCCAACTCCGCGCGGTGCGCGCGGCATGTTAACGTGCGACAGAAGGGCAAAGATGGCTCACATGGAGAAGAGAGTCCCGAAGGTCTCGGTGATCATACCGGCCTATAACGTGGATCGCTTCATCGGTCGCGCCATCGAGAGCATTCAGAACCAGACGCTCAGGAACTTCGAGCTCATCATTGTGGACGATGGCTCGACTGACCGTACGGGCCAGATTACCGATCGTCTGGCGGAGCGCGACATCCGCATTGACGTCATCCATACGGAAAATCAGGGCGCTGCCGCTGCGCGCAACGTCGCCCTCGACCGTGCCCGCGGCGAGTTCATCCACTTCATCGATGGCGATGACTGGGCAGAGCCCACCATGCTCGCCGACCTCGTGAACATTGCCGAGGCGGATAGTCTCGACCTCGTCGTCGCCGGTTTCTATATCGAGACCTACTATGGCGATGCCGACCAACACACCACGGAGCTCAAGAGTCAGCCCTCTCGTGTGTATGCGAGCCAGGCGGAGTTCCGCGCCGGCGCGTGGAAGCTCTTTGACCAGAACCTCCTCTATACGCCGTGGAACAAGCTGTTCCGCCGCTCGTATCTCGAACGCATCGGTGCTCGCTTCAAGCCCACCTTCTGGGATGACTTCCCCTTCGTCCTTGATGTCATCCGCGACATCGAGCGCGTGGGTGTGACCGAGCGCGCCTACTACCACTTCATCCGCCTCCGCGCGGAGAGCGAGACGGCCCGCTGGCGTTCCAATATGTACGAGAAGCGCGAGGAAGAGCACGACTGGATGCTCGGCCTTTATGAGCACTGGGGCCTTTCTGGCGATCCCGCTAGCACCGAGATGGTGCAGCGCCGCTACATCGAACGCCTCGTTGGCTGCATCGAAAACGTCTGCAACCCCAGTTGCACGCTTTCCTCTGCTGAGAAGCTCCGTCAGGTCGACGAGATGATCAAGAGCGATCGCGCCCAGCTCGCGGTTTCCATCGCTGAGCCGCGCTCGAAGATGATGGGCGTGATGCTCGTGCCCATCCGCCGCAAGGACGCGCGCATGGCCCTCGCGGAGGGGCGATTCATCTCCTTCGTGAAGCGTCACAACACGAAGCTCTTCGCGACGCTTAAGGCCAACCGCTAGACGGCGGCCCGTCCTGCGCAGATGAATTGCCGGGCCGAGAAGCCCCGCGAGGCTGGGCGTGCCGGACCGAGAAACCCCGTGGGCAAAGCGCTCTGACGGCGGACGCGCGTCCGTTTGGTTACGATGCGAATAAACCGTGGCAGTAAACCCAATAATGTATGCAATATACAGCGAAATGCATAAAGTTACACGTTTATGCAAAATCGCGATAGATAGTTAGACCCTCGCGCTTTCGTAGGTCTATAATGGCGAGTCGTTGCACTCATAGCTTATGAGGGAGATTCGCATGTCATACAAAGTGGGAATCATCGGCGCCGCGGGATTTTCCGGAGCGGAGCTTGTGAGGCTCGTGCTCCAGCATCCCGAGTTCGAGCTTGCCGCCATCACCTCAAACGCCGACGCTGGCACTTCGCTCGCTGACGTCTATCCCGCGTTCGCGGGGGCGTCTGACCTCGTGTTCACCACGCACGACGACCCGGCGGTCAAGAGCTGCGACCTCGCCTTCCTCGCCGTGCCTCACACCGCCGCCATGGCGCAGGCGCCCTCGCTGCTTGAGGCGGGCGTGACGGTGGTCGACCTCTCCGCGGACTATCGCCTGACGGATAAGGACGTCTACGAGCAGTGGTACGGCGCCAAGCACACCTCGCCCGAGCTCCTCGCGACGCGCTCCTTCGGCCTTCCCGAGCTCTTCCCCGAGGACATCGAGCGTGCCCGTGCCCTCCGCGCCGCGGGCAAGCCCGCCCTCGTCGGCTGCGCCGGCTGCTATCCCACGGCGACCTCCATCGCCTCTGCGCCCGCTATCCGTGCCGATTGGACCCAGGGTCTCGTCATCGTCGACGCCAAGAGCGGCGTCACCGGCGCCGGTAAGGGCTGCAATGCCAAGACGCACTTCTGCAATGCGGACGAGGACGTCCAGGCCTATAACGTTGGCAAGCACCGCCACACGCCCGAGATCGAGCAGATTCTCGGCAAGCCCGGTGAGGTCGTCTTCACGCCTCACCTCGTGCCCATGCGCCGCGGCATCCTTTCGACCGTCTACCTCCAGCTCACGCCCGAGGCGGCGTCTATGAGCGTTGAGGATATGGTCGACTACTACGCCGGCTTCTACGCGGGCCGCCCCTTCGCGCAGGTGCTTCCCGCCGGCAAGCTCCCGCGCACCTCGAGCGTTACGGGCACGAACGTCTGCCAGGTGGGCCTCGCCAAGAACGAGCGCACGAACACCCTCGTGACCATCGGCGCCATCGACAACCTCTGCAAGGGTGCCGCGGGCCAGGCCGTCCAGTGCGCGAACCTCGTCTTCGGCCTTGCCGAGGACACCGGGCTCGCGCGCGTCGGCATGCCCGTCTAACCTTTCCAATCCCTTCTTTCGGGCGCGTGCCCGTCGATAGGAGACTTCATGCAAGACAACATCACGACAAAGCTCGCGGTTATCGCCGACGGTGGCGTCGCGAGTCCCGCGGGCGTCCACGCGGGTGGCATTCATGCCGGGTTCCGTAAGAACCCCGGCCGCCTCGACATGGCACTCGTGGAGGTTGACGAGCCGTGCTCCGCTGCCGGCGCCTTCACGACCAACAAGTTCTGCGCCGCCCCGGTGACGGTCTCTCGCGCCCACCTTGGCGCGAGTGGCTGCGCTCCCGTGCGCGCGATCTGCATCAACTCCGGCAACGCCAACGCCGCGACGGGCGAGGAGGGGCTGGAGGTTGCCGAGGCCACCTGCAAGCTCGTTGCTGACACCCTCGGCTGTGAGCCGGGCGAGGTCCTCGTGGCGTCTACCGGCGTCATCGGCCAGCTTCTCGAGCTCGACCACTTCGAGACGGGTGTGCCCGAGCTTCACGCGCAGATTGCCGCCGCGGGCGACGAAGCGGCTCGCCAGGCCGGTGGCCACGATGCCGCTCGCGCCATCATGACGACCGACACCCAGCCAAAGGAGTACGCCGTCTCCTATGAGGCGACGGGCGCCCTCGCTGGCCACACCGTGACCGTTGGAGGCATGTGCAAGGGCTCCGGCATGATCATGCCGAACATGGCCACGATGATCGCCATCATCACGACGGACGCCCCCGTGGCGCCCGAGGCGCTTCACGAGGTGCTTATCGACGTCGTGAAGGCCACGTTCAACAAGGTGACGGTCGACTCGGACACCTCCACCAACGACACCTGCATCGCGCTCGCCACGGGTGAAGCCGCCAAGGACGCCGCTCCCATCGAGCCGGGTACGCAGGAGGCCGCCGAGCTCGCGGTTGCCGTGAATGCCGTTTGCCAGCATCTCGCGCGCGAGATCGCCGCCGATGGCGAGGGCGCTTCGAAGCTCGTGACCGTTACGGTCGCCGGAGCCGCTACCGACGAGGACGCGGACACCTGCGCTCGCGCCATCGCCAACTCGCCGCTCGTGAAGACCGCCATCTATGGTCACGACTGCAACTGGGGCCGCATCGCGATGGCTCTTGGCAAGTGCGGCGTCGAGTTTGACCAGCGCGACGTCGACATCGACATCATGGGTATGCCCGTCTGCCGCGATGGCCTTACCGTCGCCTTCGACGAGGACGAGGCCCTCCGCCGCTTCGAGGAGCCCGAGATCACGATCTGGGCGGACCTCAAGGCCGGTACCTGCGAGACCACGGTCTGGACCTGCGACCTCACCCACGAGTACGTCAAGATCAACGGCGACTACCGCACCTAAACCTGAAAAAGGGACAGTCCCTTTTTCAGGTTCTCGAGGCGGGTTGACAAAGGGACTGTCCCTTTGTCAACTTTGCGCCAATCGTACGAAGCAGGAGACGCGCATGAAGTACGTAACAGACACAAGCCATCGCGCCAAGGACACCGACGAGAGGACCGGTAACGTCCTTTTCGAGGCACTTCCTTGGATTAAGAACATCACGGGCAAGACCGTCGTCATCAAGTACGGTGGCGCCGCCATGGTCGACGAGAAGCTTCGCGCCGACGTCATGAGCGATATCGTCCTGCTCAAGATCCTGGGTGTGAACGTCGTTATCGTCCACGGTGGCGGCAAGGCCATCAACCGCGCCTTCGAGGCCCTCAACTTCCCCGTGGAGTTCAAGAACGGCCAGCGCGTCACTACGCCCGCGGCGATGGATGTCGTCCGTCAGGTGCTCGTGGGCGAAGTCAACCAGGATCTGGTCGCTGCCATCAACCGCCATGGCAACCTCGCTGTTGGCGTCTCTGGCGCTGACGCCGGCACGATCATGTGCTCGACCCTCGACCCCGAACTCGGCCGCGTGGGCAAGATCGAGCACGTTGACACCGCCTATCTCGAGAGCCTCATCAAGAACGAGTACATCCCCGTGGTCGCCACGGTAGGTGTGGGCGAGGATGGCGGCTACTACAACATCAACGCCGACGTCGCCGCCGGCCACGTGGCCGCTGCCATCGGCGCGCAGAAGATTGTCTACCTCACCGACGTCGATGGCGTCTATGAGGACTTCTCCAACAAGGACTCGCTCATCTCCAATATGAGCCTGCGCGAGATGGAGGAGATGCTCGCCTCCGGCATCGTGGACAAGGGCATGATCCCCAAGCTTCAGAGCTGCTGCTTCGCCCTGCGTGCGGGAGTTTTCCGCAGCCACGTCATCAATGGCAAGACTCCGCATTCCCTGCTCATCGAGCTGCTCACCGATAAGGGCATCGGCACGACGATGCACTCCACCGAGGAAGCGCTCGAGTATGACGCACATCCGCTTGGGACGTTTGCAAGCAGGCTTTCAGTCAATAATCTGTAGTACGAGGCGCGACGCGTTGCTATCGTCGTGGCCGTCGCGCACAAGGGCGTAGCGTCCTTCGCCGTCGAGGCGCGGACAATCGCGTATATGGGCACGGCGTCATAGCTTAAGACGCGTGACGCAGCCCACGAAAGGAGCCCCATGTCTTTCGAAGAGGCCAAGAAGCTAGACGACGCGTACGTGATGCACACGTTCGGCCGCTCGCCGGTCGAGTTCGTGGGTGGCAGCGGTATGCGTCTCACTGATTCGGACGGCAAGGAATATCTCGACTTCCTCGCCGGCATCGCCGTCAACTGTCTGGGTTACGGCCATCCCGCGCTCACGGGTGCCATCCAGGAGCAGGTCGACAAGCTCCTGCACGTCTCGAACTACTTCCAGATCGAGCACAGGGGCGAGGTCGCGCGTCGCATCGCCCAGCTCGCCAACGCCGGCTCCGGCGCGCCCAAGGACGCGAGCCCCGACGCGCCGCAGCAGTGGCGTACCTTCTTTGGCAACTCTGGTGCCGAGGCCAACGAGTGCGCCATCAAGCTTGCTCGCCTCTGGGCGAAGCGCGGTGGCAACGGCGGCTTTGACATCGTTTGCCTCAACAAGAGCTTCCACGGCCGCACGATGGAGACCATTGCTGCGACGATGCAGGGCTGGGCTCAGGACCCGTTCCGCCCGCTGCCGGGTGGCTTCATCAGCATCGATGCCAACGACGTCGACGCCCTGCGCGACGTCTTCGCCCAGAAGGGCTCCAGCATCGCCGCGGTGCTCCTCGAGCCCATCCAGGGCGAGTCCGGCGTCCACCCGATGACGCAGGAGTTCATGACCGAGGTGCGCAACCTCACGAGCGAGTATGGCGCCCTCATGATGTGCGATGAGGTCCAGACGGGCCTGTTCCGCACGGGCTGGGCGCTCGCCTTCCAGGCCTACGGAATCGTTCCCGATGTGTTCACCCTCGCCAAGGCCATTGCGGGCGGCGTGCCGATGGGCGCCTGCGTCGCCAAGGCGGAGATCAGCGAGGCCTTCCATGTCGGCGACCATGGCTCCACCTTTGGCGGCGGCCCGCTCGCCTGCGCCGCGGCGGACGCCGTGCTGACCGAGCTCACGGAGGGCACCGCTCCCGAGGGCGAGGAGGGCGAGGGCTATCTCGAGCATGTCCGCTCCGTTGGCGAGTATCTGGCAGAGCAGCTCGCTGAGCTGCCACACGTTGTCGAGGTGCGCGGCAGCGGCCTCATCCAGGGAGCCGAGCTTGAGGCGGGCCTGCCTGATGCTCACGAGTTCGTCGCGCGTGCGCTCGAGGCCGGACTCGTGATCAACGCCACTGGCCCCACGACGCTGCGTCTCCTGCCACCGCTTGTCTGCACGCGTGCGGATGTCGACGAGATGTGCGACATCCTTCGCGAGCTTCTCGCCTAGCGGCGACGCGCGGCGGCGGCGCCCGGCGGCGATGCCTAGCGGCGGCGCGCGCCGACGGCGCCCGGCGGCAGCGCATCGTGCCGGCACATAACGAATCCGAGGACGGCCCCGCGAGCGCTCGCTTGCGGGGCCGTCCCGTTCTCTAGGCCGCCGGCGTGAAGCCGTATTTCTCATACTCGGACGGGTCGATTTCCTCGAAGGAATCCTCGTCCCTCACGTCCACCTCGAAGTTGCTTGCGAGCGTGAGCTGCTGGTAGGCGGGGTGTTCCTCGAGGTGATAGGCCTCGTCCATGACGCCGCGATGGCCTTGCTCGAACAGCCACCACTGCCCAGACGGGGTTTCGAGCAGCGACGAGGCAGGCTTGTTGGCGCGAACGCTGAAGTAGCGTGCGGTCCTCTCGTCCTGGAAGGCGGTGACGAGCTGGCGGTCGCAGTTGCCGATGATCGAGTTTGCGTTGGCTTCGCCATAGCGCGCCTCGAGCTGGCTCACCGTCTGGCAGACGATCGTGCAGCTGATCTCGCGGCTGCGGATGACGGCGAGGGCGTCGTCGATGCCGGGAAGGTTGAGGTTCGCGAAGTCGTCGAGGACGAGACGCACGGGCATGTCCAGCCTGCCGGACGGATTGGCGTCCGCGGCGTCGCAGAGGCTCGAGATGGCCTGCTTCACGAAGAGGCTCGTGAGCGCGGCCAGGCTGTGGTCGAGGTCGTCCATGGTGACGAACAGGGCGCGGCGCTCGCGCCCGAAGGACGCGAAGTCGATCTGCTCGGGGTTCTGGAATGACCAGATAGCGCCCTTGTGCGAGAGCGGTAGGAGGTTGGCGGCGACGATGCCCGTGATGCTCGAGTGCATCTTCTCGGCGCCCTGCGTGGTCCTGCTGCGCCGGTAGAGCGCCGCGGCGTAGCTGCCGGGCTTCTCGCGTTCGAGGGCCTCGAACAGCTCCCGCTCCCTGCGGTCGCACATCGCCTCGAAGACGCGGATGACACTCGAGAAGTTGCGATTGTCGCGGGGCATCGCCTCGAAGACATAGGCGATGAAGCATGCGAGGTAGTTGGACGCGGCGAGCGGCCAGAAGGGGTCGGTTTCGTGCTGCGAGGTGGGGCAGATCGCGCTGGCGATCGAGATGATGTCCGACTGGACGGGCTCGCCTTGGCACCAGCGGACGTGCGCGAGGGGATCGTAGCCGATCGAGTCGCTACAGGGGCTGGTGAAGTCGAGGCGGTCGACCTTGTAGCCGTTGAGGGCGAGGAACGGCGCCATCTCATGCCAGAGGCGGCCCTTGCCGTCGAGCACGATGTAGGAGCCCTGGCACTGCATGAGGTTGGGCTTCACGTGGTGGCGCGTCTTGCCGCCGCCGGAGCAGCCGAGAACCAGCACGTTGTTGTTGAGCCCGGAGGCCCAGGAGTCTGCGTTGGAGGAGTGGTGGCGCGTGAAGAGCAGCTCGCCGGCATAGGCGGAGCGGGGGTCGTGGCCGCCGGCCACGCTGTCCTTGCGGATGCCGCCGTTGGCGCGGAGGCTGTCGGAGATGTTCGTGTTGTACATGTGGCTCCCTTCTAGAGCGAGGTGATGATGCGGTCGGCGAGGCCGGCGTCGACGGCGGCCTCCGCCTCGAAATAGGTGTCCGATGCGGTGAGTGCGAAGACCTGCTCGAGCGTCATGCCCGTGTGGCGAGAGATGACCTCCGCCGTGATGTCGCGGATGCGCATGAGGTCGTCGGCGCGGGCCTTGACGGACAGGGCGCTGCCGCCGAGGCCTCCGCCGATGAGCGGGTCGTGGATCATGACGCGGCTGTGGGGCAGCATCTCGCGTTCATCGCCCGAGATGAACAGCAGTGCGGCCATGCTTGCCGCCGTGCCGAGACAGACGGTGCGGATGGGATAGCTCACCGCCTGCATGACGTCATAGAGCGCCAGTCCCGACTGAACCTCGCCGCCGGGGCTGTTGATGTAGAGCGTGACGGGGGCGTCTGGATCCTCTCGCTCGAGGAAGAAGAGGTTGCGGATGACGCCGGCGCACGAGTCTGCGTCGACCTGGCTGGTGAGCTCGAGCTCGCGGTTGGCGAGCATCTGGTCACGAACGTCAAAGCGCTCAAGGCCAGACGACGTCTCGCGGACGATCTGGGGGCTGTAGGCAAAGCTGGATTCCATGGGTGTCTCCCTGCTGAGGTCTGGGGCGGCGCGGCTGCGCGGCCTCGAGCGGTATGCGTCATGGCGTGCCGCTCATGGTGGCGAGAATCCTTGTATTTGGTTGTTGGGGCGGACCTCGCGTCATCTCAGAGGGGCCGACTTGTCCTTGCTCAACGCGGTTGGGTCAATGATGTGAACCCGGAGCCTTCGTCCGGGTGCTCGCCTTTGGCGGGCAAACGGGAGGACGATTCTATCCCGCTTGTTTCTCGCGGTCAAGCTTATCGCCCGTTCATGACATTAAATATCGGCCTATATGTGCTGGTACAAGGCGCGAAGAGCGTGGCGCTTTGGTGCTAGCATGGGCCAAAAAGACATCGCGACGAGGAGGCGACCATGGGTCGAGAGGATCGTGATCGTGACGAATTCGGCGGACAGAGCGGGCACACGCGCCTCGCGAACGTGCCCGAGGTGGCGGAGACGGCCGACGCGCCGCGCGCGCTCCGTACGGGCGGCGAGCTCTCGCCCTCTGCGAGGAAGGCCCTCTACGTCGCCCTTCTCGTAATCGTCGCCCTCGTCTTCGCGTTTCCCGTGGCTGACGCCATGGGTTCGAAGGAGACGTACCGCGGCAGCATCGAGAAACTCGATGCCAAGGCTCAGACGGTGACGGCACTCGTTGGTACGACGACGGCGGCCTCCGTTGCCATCTCTGCGATCCCAGGCGACACGGGGATTCCCGTCGCGGACAAGCTGATGGATGTCGCGGCAGACTTCGCAATCGTGCTCGGGGCCATCTACCTCGAGAAATATATGCTAACGATATTTGGTCTCGCCGCTTGTCGCGTGGTAGTGCCGCTTGCGTGCGCGCTCGGCGTCGGCTACGTCCTCGTGCGCGAAGATGTGACGTGGCGTGCGGGCCTGCGTACGTCGGCGGTCAAGCTCGCCCTTCTCGCGCCCGCCCTCACGCTTGTCGTGCCCGCGAGCGTGCAGGTCTCCAACATGATCGAGGATACCTTCGAGTATGACGCCGCCTCCGTTTCTTCCGAGATGGACGCCGAGGGCGCTGCGGACTCCGAGGCTGCTGTCGCGATGACTGAGAGTGCCGACGCGGCGGACAATGCACGGTCGAATGACGGGGCCTCGTCCGCGTCGTCCGACGAGGCACCCGATGCCTCGACCGATCCCATTGGCGCGTTTGCCGCGTGGGCGGGCGGACTCGGCGAGGATATCGGATCTGCGCTCAGCGGGGCCGGTACGGCCTTGAGCTCTGGGGTTACGGGCATCCTCGACACGGCGAAGGGTTGGGTCGCACGGCTAATCGAGGCATTCGCGGTCATGATCGTGACGAACTGCGTGATACCCGTCGTCGTGCTGCTGTTCTTCGTCTGGATCATCAACGTGCTCATGGGCCTCAATATCGAGATTCCCGCCCGTCCGGGCGCGAGTCTCCTACGCCGTCATCGCGCTCGCGGATAGGAGGCGTCGCCGCGCGGCTTGGGATGGCCGCTGCGACGCCGGGCGCTATGGCCACTGCTGACGAGGCCGCAGCTGGGAATCCATCCCAAAGGAAAGGGCCGCCCCCGTTTGGGAGCGGCCCGGTGCCTTTCTGCGCGTCTATGTTTGCGGATAGGCGGCCCTGCTACAGGCTCCCGACGAAGCGTTCGCAGGCGGCACGGCCCTGCTCGTCCCACTTGAAGACGCCAGCGTTCTCGAGCACGTGGCCGAAGACGACGCCGACCTCCTCGTGCAGGATGTCGAGGGCGTTCTCGGGGGTAAGTTCATCGCCGCGACGCGCGAACACGTCGGCGGCCCACTCGGCGTGGCTCGCGGTGAGCTCGTCCACGGAAAGGCCCGCCACGTCGCCCGCAAGCAGGTGTTCGCGCACGGCCGCAAGCTCGGGAACGAGGCGCGGCGGAAGGATGGCGAGGCCCATGACCTCGATGAGGCCAATGTTCTCCTTCTTGATGTGGTGGTATTCCGCGTGGGGGTGGAACACGCCCAGCGGATGCTCTGCCGTGGTGATGTTGCAACGAAGGGCGAGGTAGACCTCATAGCCTTCGCCACCAACGTTGCCGTTCTCGTCAACGCGGCGGACCACGGGCGTCACGGTGTTGTGGCGCGTGCCATCGGGGTCGTTGGCGATGATGCCCACGGACTCGTCGGACCAGGCGCGCCACGCGTCGATGGCGTGCGTGGCGGCGTCGAGGAGCTCGTCCCTGCTGGCGCTGCGAAGGCGCAGCACGGAGAGGGGCCAGCGAAGCACGGCGCCGGCGACGCCGGGGAATCCATCCATCGTGAACTCGCCAACCACTTCGGCGCGCATCATCGGGAACTCATGGGCGCCGCCCTGGAAGTGGTCGTGCGACAGGATGGAGCCGCCGACGATCGGGAGGTCAGCGTTGGAGCCGATGAAGTAGCCCGGAACGGTGTCGACGAAATCGAGAAGGCATGAGAGCGCGGTGCGGTCGATGTGCATCGGCCTGTGGTGGCAGCTCATCGCGATGCAGTGCTCGTTGAAGTAGGCGTAAGGGGAGTATTGGAGGCCCCAACGCTCGCCGCCAAGCGTGATGGGGATGATACGCAGGTTCTGGCGTGCGGGGTGTGCTCCGCCCGGGGCGCTCGCGGCGCGGCCAGCGTAGCCCTCGTTCTCAATGCAGAGCTGGCAGGCGGGGTACTTCTCGCCGGTGTTCTTGGCGGCGCCCGCGGCGGCGATCTCGCGCGGGTCCTTCTCAGGCTTGGAGAGGTTGATCGTGATCTCAAGGCCACCCCAGTCGGTGGGGGTGACCCACTCGATGTTGCGGGCTATGGCAGAGCGGCGCACGTAGCCGGCATCGCAACACAGCTGGTAGAACCAGCCGGTGGCAGCCTTGGGCCCCTGCTTGCTGGCGAGGTGCCTGAACTCGGCGGCGACGGCGGCGGGCTTGGGCATGAGGAGCCCCATCACGCGGCATGCGGCGCGGTCGCGTCCGCTTGCCGTGTCGTCTGTCGCGCCGTTGGCCACGGCGGCCTCGGCGATGATTGCCAAGGTGGCGTCGAGATCGAACGTGGCGTCCTCTGCGGGCGCGCCTTCGGCAAGGACCCAGTCCACCTCGGGTGCGGGACCCTGGGCGCCGGCGCACTCGAGCACGGCGTTGTAGGACCACACGCGATCCTCCGCCTGCTCGAGGCCATGGGTTACGGAGTAGTCCACGAGCGCCTGGATTGCGTCGCGGAGAGTCGCGTCCTGCTCTACAGCCATGCCGCGAACGCCCCCTCGTCAGAGACCTTGTAGCGACGGCTTGAACCGGCGCCGAGCCAGTAGTCCATGCGCTCGATGAACTGGTCGACGAGGTCGAGCGGAACGAAGGCCTGGATGGTGCCGCCAAAGCCACCGCCGTGGATGCGCACGGCTCCACGGCCGTCCAGGATGTGCTCGGCAAGGCCGAGGGCGTACATGGCGGGTTGCTCGCGGCCAAGCTCGGCTACGACGTTCTGCAGGTACATCGCGGAGCTGGCGCCGCTTGCGCGCGTCAGCGAGAGGAACGCGTCGATGTCCGCGGACTTAAGCGCCTCCCAGCGGCGGTCGACAAGGTCGTTCTCGTACCAATAGTGGATGCAGCGGAGAACGGCGCGATCGCCAAACTCCTTGCGAAGGGCGGGGACGTCGCGGTCGAAGCCGGCCTTATCGACCTCGCACAGGCGCGCGTGGCCGAGCTTGGCCGCGATGGCCTGCATCTCGCCCGGGACGGCGGCGTAGTCATCGGTGGAGGCGGCGTGATCGGCACCGACCTTTACGAGCACCAGGGCGTGGCCGTACTTCTCGAAGTCGAGCTCGAGCTTCTGCGTCTTGGGGTTGGCGGAGTCCTCGAAGTCCATGAAGGCGAGGCCGCCCAGGCAGACGGCGGCCTGGTCCATAAGGCCGCAGGGCTTGCCATAGTAGTTGTTCTCGGTGCGCTGGCTCATCTGTGCGAGGGCAACGGGCTCGGCGGGGGTGACGCCCCAGAGGGCTTCCATCGCGCGGCCAAAGGCGCCTTCGACGGCAGCGGAGCTGGAGAGGCCGCCGCCCGAGGGGACGGTGCAGGTCATCGCGAGGTCGAAGCCCGCGGGCGTACCACCGTTCGCGGCGACCTCGTGGGCCATGCCGCGCACGAGGCTCGCGGTGGTGCCCTTCTCGTCCTCGGCGACGTCGAGCGTGTCGAGCTCGACCTCGATGAGGGGATAGCCCTCGGAGGCGACGCGCACGGTGTTGGTGCCGTTGGGGCGGGCGAGGCCGTCGACCGCCACGTCGAGCGCGGCGGCGATGACGTGGCCTCCCTCGTGGTCCGTGTGGTTGCCCGAAATCTCGGAGCGACCGGGTGCGTGGACATGGAGGACGCGCCCGTCGCCAACGGGGCCGAAGGCGCCTTCGAATAGCTCGGTGAGGTGCGAGAGGAGCTCGGGACAGATGCTGTCGCTCATGGATGGTCCTTTCTCGAGGCGCATACGCGTCGGTAATTACCTGTTGGAGAAGCGATAGACGATGGTTTGCTCGTAGGGCTGTCCTGGCTTGCAGACGGGGTGCTCCCAGTCATCGTGATGCATGTTGTCGGGCCAGAACTCGGGCTCGAAGGCAAAGCCGCAACGGGGCGTGTACGTGGCGCCGTCCTTGGCGTCTGCGTCATCAAGCCAGTTGCCGGTGTAGAGGTGCGCGCCCGGCGTCGTGATTGAGATGTCGAGCACGCGGCCGCTCGCGGGGTCCTCGGCGTGAAGCGCGTGACGCGGCACGTCCGTGCCGTCATACCCGTCGACGCAGAGGCAGTGGTCATAGCCGCGACCCTGGGCGAGCTGCTCGTCCTCGAGTTCGATGTCGCGGCCGAGCTCCTTGGCCTGCCTGAAGTCAAACGGGGTGTCGGCGACATCGGCGACCTCGCCCAGAGAGACGTTGTCGGAGCGAAGGGGCAGGTAATGGCTGGCGTTCACGCTGACCAGCTGGTTCAAGACGAGGCCGGAGGCGTGGCCGGCGAGGTTCCAATAGGTGTGGTTGGTCATGTTCACAAACGTGGGGGCGTCAGACTCACACCTATAGTGCAGGGTGAGCGTCACGCCGCCCTCGGGCGAGGGGGCAAGCGCGTATGTCGCGGTGATCCATCGGTTACCGGGAAGACCGTAGTCGCCGTCTGCGAGCGTTATGGAGAAGGTGACGGAGGAATCATCCTCCGCGGGCTCGGCGTTCCAGACGCGCTTGTGCAGGCCGTCCGCAAGATCGGTGTGGAGGTTGTTGCGGGAGTCCGGACCGTCGTTCTTGGGCATCTGGTACGTGGCCTCGCCAATGGTGACCTGGCCGAGGTCCGTGCGATTGGCGGAGGGGCCTACGGTCGCGCCGTAGCAGGCGGGGTTGTCGAAGTAGCCGCCGAGCCTGTCGAACCCGAGGACGATATCCTCCGCCGCGCCGTCCCTGTTGGGCGCGCTGAGGGAGAGGAGGGTTGCCCCGAAGTCCATGACGCGGGCGGTGACGCCATCGCAGGAGAGCTCATATGAACTCACGGGGGTGCCGTCCGGGGCTTTCCCAAGGAACTCGATGTTTGCCATGATGCGCCTCTCGCACTCGCATTTACGTGTCCTGACTGCCGTTCGGCGAGTAATCGGGACACTTCACTTGAATAATGTTAACGTACTCATAAGGAATTTGCCGAACCAGACCCCATTCCCGCAATCGGCCATAATTGCCCTGTGAGCGGCGTGGGGGCTTGTCCGCCCTGTGTCTGGGGCGGGTCGGCCATTGCCCAACGAATCTGGCGGGACCGGGAGGCGAGCGGCGTGATGCGCAGTGAAGACAACGGGACCAAGGCGGTGGCGGCTGGGCGCACCGTCTCGATGGTTGATGTGGCGCGCCTCGCGGGCGTATCGCAGCAGACGGTTTCTCGCGTGGCGAACAATATGCCCAATGTCAGCGAGAAGACGCGCAAGCGCGTTCAGGAGGCCATGGACCAGCTCGGCTTCCGTGTGAGCTATGCGGGTCGCTCGCTCAGGGACGGCAGGTACCATTCCGTTGGCTTCTGCGTGAACGACATCACGGAGTTCGGCAACCTCTCTATGCTCGACGGAATCACCGCCGCCGCGCGAGATCGCGGTTACGCCGTCACGCTTATGGAGATCAGCAAGAACCAGAACTTTAGCCTCGAAGAGGCCACGCGCGCGATGTCCGCGCTGCCTGTCGATGGCGTCATCTTTGGCATGAGCCGTCTCGCGCCAGACTTCGAGGAGTTCACGCCGCTTGCGGGCCTTCCTTCGGTGATCGTCTCTATGTATGCGCACCCGCGCTGTACGACGGTCGACTCCGACCAGTATCGTTGCGCCCTCACGCTCATGGAGCATCTCTTCTCGTATGGTCACCGCGAGATTCGCTATGTTGCCGGCCCCGAGTTCTCCGTGGACGAGGTTTTTCGCCAGGCTGGTTGGAGGGACGCCCTCCAGGAGAGGGGACTCGCCGTAGTCGAGCCCATGCGTGGAGACTGGTCTGCGAATAGTGGCTATGAGGCGGCATGCCAAATGCTCGAGCATGACCATGACTTCACGGCGGTCTTCGCCGCGAACGACCAGATGGCAAATGGCGTCATCTGTGCCCTGCGCGATCATGGGCTGCGCGTTCCGGAGGACGTGAGCGTCGTCGGCGTCGATGACTCGCTCGTGGACTATGTGCCCAACTGCCAGCTTACCACCGTGCGCTTCGACATGAGCGAACGTGGGCGCACCGCCTTCGAGCATGCCGTGCCGGAGGATCCGGCAAACAACCAGGTCGTTGCCGTGCGCATTCCCGGCAAGCTTATCGAGCGAGGCTCCGTTGCCCGAGCGAGGGCATAGTGTAGACATCGTGTCATCAGGCGCCTCGCGTCCCGAGCAGGTCCTCGAGAACCTCAAGGCCCTCGATGGGGAGGCGTGGAATGCGGAAGAGCTCGCACGTGTTGACGAGGCGGCCTTTGGCGAGGGTCCCAAAGCTGAAAACTAAGGACCTGCCTGCGCGCGCGTTGCCACTCGCGGCGCAAAAATCGACCGTTCGGCAACAATTCGAGCCTCGCTGAGTTGTGCGCTCGGCGAGAATGTTAACGTACTCACATGAAATGGCGACTCAGGAGTGGTCAACTTTTATTTCCAATGCGTTACTCTTGAGTCCGGAGCGGGAGAATTCCCGCCAAACGTCAAAAGGCGCGCGAATCGCGCGCTAAAAAGGAAAGGGAGATCGTTATGGCAATGTCTCGTCGTAAGTTCCTCCAGGTCTGTGGTCTTGGCCTGACCACCGTCGCTGCTGGCAGCCTCGTTGGCTGCGGCGGCTCTGACAACAGCGCCGCCACCACGGCCGCTGCTGGCGGAGATGTCGCCAACAAGGACAAGCCGGTCGTTTTCTTCAACCGCCAGCCGTCCAACAGCTCCACCGGTGAGCTCGACATGACCACGCTCAACTGGAACGCCAACACCTACTACGTCGGCTTCGACGCCAACCAGGGCGGCGAGCTCGAGGGCCAGATGGTCGTTGACTACATCAAGGAGCACATCGACACCATCGACCGCAACGGCGACGGCGTCATCGGCTATGTCCTCGCCATCGGTGATGTGGGCCACAACGACTCCATCGCCCGTACCCGTGGTTGCCGCAAGGCCCTCGGCACTGCTGTCGAGCAGAACGGCGCCATCGTCTCCGAGGCTGCCGGCACCAACGTTGACGGCTCCGCTACCGTCGTCAAGGACGGCGAGCTCGAGGTCAACGGCAAGAAGTACATCGTCCGCGAGCTCGCCTCGCAGGAGATGAAGAACTCCGCCGGCGCCACCTGGGATGCTGCCACCGCTGGCAACGCCCTGGGCAGCTGGGCCACCTCCTTCGGTGACCAGATCGACGTCATCGTCTCCAACAACGACGGCATGGGCATGGCCATGTTCAACGCCTGGTCCAAGGAGAACAAGGTCCCGACCTTCGGCTACGACGCCAACTCTGACGCTGTCGCCGCCATCGCCGAGGGCTACGCCGGCACCATCTCCCAGAACCCGGCCGTCCAGGCTTACCTGACCCTCCGTCTGCTCCGCAACTCCCTTGACGGCGTTGACATCAACACGGGCATCTCCAAGGCCGACGACGCCGGCAACGTCCTTGCCGAGGATGACTACAAGTACAGCGAGGAGGATCGCTCCTACTACGCGATGAACCTCGCCGTCACCGCCGAGAACGCCGACAAGTTCGCCGATGCCACCGCTCTGTATGACGGCGCCCAGGCCCAGCTTGACTCCTCCAAGAGCCCGGAGAAGAAGGTCTGGCTCGACATCTACAACGCGGCCGACAAC
This sequence comes from Collinsella sp. 1033st1_E11_1033SCRN_220408, assembly GCF_039062465.1. NCBI lineage: Bacteria > Bacillati > Actinomycetota > Coriobacteriia > Coriobacteriales > Coriobacteriaceae > Collinsella > Collinsella sp. 1033st1_E11_1033SCRN_220408. Next base: position 82,191 of record NZ_JBCLNF010000002.1, on the reverse strand, counting down.
TTCCTGTCCGCCACCTACCAGCCGCTCCTCCAGAAGTACGACAAGCTCCTCAACCTCAAGGTTGACTACATCGGCGGCGACGGCCAGACCGAGTCCAACATCACGAACCGTCTCGGCAACCCGGGTGAGTACGACGCCTTCGCCATCAACATGGTGAAGACCGACAACGGCTCCTCCTACACCTCGCTCCTGGCGTAGGTCTAGCTATCGTCCAGCTTTAACGTTGGCACCGGGCCGGGGAGGGGTAGGTCCTCTTCCCGGCCTTTTCCCGGTAAGGGATGAGTACGTTATCAATTTCTAGGGGTAAAGAGGGGTGATCAAATGGCGGATGAGCAAGAGGACTACGTCCTGCAAATCAAAGGGATGAGCAAGTCGTTCGGCCGTAACAGGGTCCTCGATCACATCAACCTCAATGTGCGTCGCGGCACCGTGATGGGGCTCATGGGCGAGAACGGCGCAGGCAAATCCACCATGATGAAGTGCCTGTTTGGCACTTACCAGAAGGACGAGGGTGACATCATCCTCGACGGCAGGGAGGTGAGCTTCTCCGGTCCTAAGGACGCGCTCGAGAACGGCGTGGCCATGGTCCACCAGGAGCTCAACCAGTGCCTCGAGCGCAACGTGGTAGACAACCTGTTCCTGGGTCGCTATCCCGTCAACGGCGCCGGCATCATCGATGAGGCCCGCATGAAGAAGGAGGCCTCGGACCTGTTCCGTCGTCTCGGCATGACGGTCAACCTCACCCAGCCGATGAAGAACATGAGTGTCTCGCAGCGCCAGATGTGTGAGATCGCGAAGGCAATCTCGTATAACGCCAAGGTCATCGTGCTCGACGAGCCCACCTCGTCGCTGATGGCCCAGGAGGTCGAGAAGCTCTTCCAGATGATGCGCATGCTTAAAAGCCAGGGCATTGCGCTCGTCTATATCTCCCACAAGATGGACGAGATCTTCGAGATCTGCGATGACATCTCCGTGCTCCGTGACGGCAACCTCGTCATGACGAAGCACACCTCAGACACGAATATGAACGAGCTTATCTCGGCCATGGTCGGCCGCTCGCTCGAGAACCGCTTCCCGCCGGTCGACAACGAGCCCGGCGAGCCGATTCTCTCGATCCAGCACCTGTCCACCAAGTTCGAGCCGCACCTGCAGGACATCACCTTCGATGTTCGCAAGGGCGAGATCTTTGGCCTGTATGGTCTGGTGGGCGCCGGCCGAACCGAGTTGCTCGAAACGATTTTTGGCGTGCGTACGCGTGCTGCCGGTCGCGTCTATTTCCGCGATCGCCTTATGAACTTCAACAACGCGCGTGACGCCATGGAACACGGTTTTGCCCTCATCACCGAGGAGCGTAAGGCCAACGGCCTGTTCCTCAAGGGCGACCTGACGTTCAACACCACCATCGCCAATCTCAACCAGTACAAGAGCGGTGTTGCGCTCTCGACGGACAAGATGGTCCGTGCGACCGCCAAAGAGATCAAGACGATGAACACCAAGTGCATGGGCCCCGACGACCTCATCTCGTCGCTTTCGGGCGGCAACCAGCAGAAGGTCATCTTCGGCAAGTGGCTCGAGCGCGGGCCACAGGTCTTCATGATGGACGAGCCCACGCGCGGCATCGACGTTGGTGCGAAGTACGAGATTTACGAGCTGATCATCAAGATGGCCAAGCAGGGCAAGACGATCATCGTGGTCTCTTCTGAGATGCCCGAGATTCTCGGCATTACCAACCGCATCGGCGTCATGTCCAACGGCCGACTTTCCGGCATCGTGAACACGTCCGAGACCAACCAGGAAGAGCTTCTGCGCCTGAGCGCCAAGTACCTGTAACAGGAGGGAGTCTGATCATATGGCCGCACCCAGCGGAAAGATTCTCTCGATCGATGATGAGGCAAAACTCATCCAGCCGATCGATGAGTATGTAAGCACTATCCAGAGCAAGGTCGACGAGCTCCGTGCCGAGGGCACGACGAAGGTCGTCGCCCTCCAGACCAGCATCGACGTCACCAAGTCCGATCGCGTCCTCACCAAGGCCGAGCGCGACGAGGCCATCGCCGAGTACAAGGCCGAGATGGAGAAGGCCAAGAAGGTCGAGGCCGCCAACAAGCCCGAGGTCGACAAGCTCATCGCCGACGCCGAGGCATATCTCAAGCAGCACTTCGACTCCGAGTACTACGAGCCCGTCAAGGCCAGCTGCGCCGCGCAGAAGGTCGAGGCCAAGGCCAAGTACGAGAAGGCGCTCGCCGACCTCGCCGAGGAGCACAAGCAGACCCTCGCAGGTCTCTCTGATTCCAGGGAGGTCAAGGAGGAGAACTACATCTACAAGAACCGTCAGTTCGACGCTAAGGTGACCTATAGCACCGAGCTGCAGCAGATCAAGGACCGCCAGCACGAGGCCTTCGCCTATGAGTACCACCTCATCGACATGCTGCGCATGGGCAAGTTCACCTTTGCCGAGAAGCAGGCCCAGAAGCGCGAGAACTACCTCTACACGTTCAACACGCGCAACTTCTTCCTGAAGAACGGCCTGTACATCGTCATTCTTCTCGTGTTCATCGGTCTGTGCATCGCCGCCCCGATCGTCAAGGGCACGCAGCTGCTCACCTACCAGAACGTCCTCAACATCCTGCAGCAGGCCTCGCCGCGCATGTTCTACGCTCTTGGCGTCGCCGGCCTGATCCTGCTTACGGGCACTGACCTGTCGATTGGTCGTATGGTCGGTATGGGTATGACCGCCTCGACGATCATCATGCACCAGGGCATCAACACGGGTTCGGTCTTTGGTGTCGTCTTCGACTTCACCTCGGTCCCCCTCGTTCCGCGTGCGCTTCTGGCCCTCGTCGTCTGCATTTGCCTGACGACGATCTTCACGACCATCGCCGGCTTCTTCACGGCGCGCTTCAAGATGCACCCGTTCATCTCCACGATGGCCAACATGCTCATCATCTTTGGCCTCGTGACCTATGCCACCAAGGGTGTTTCCTTCGGTGCCATTGAGGGTGCCATCCCGGGCATCTTCATCCCGAAGGTCAACGGCTTCCCGACGATCATTCTCTGGGCCGCCATCGCCGTCGCGATCGTTTGGTTCATCTGGAACAAGACGACGTTCGGCAAGAACCTCTACGCCGTGGGTGGCAACCCCGAGGCCGCTGCCGTCTCCGGCATCTCCGTCTTCGGCGTCACCATCGGTGCCTTCGTGCTCGCCGGCATCCTCTACGGCTTCGGCGACTGGCTCGAGTGCATGCGCATGGTCGGTTCTGGCTCCGCCGCTTATGGTCAGGGTTGGGACATGGACGCCATCGCGGCCTGCGTGGTCGGCGGCGTCTCCTTCACTGGCGGCATCGGCAAGATTTCGGGCGTCACGGTCGGCGTGCTGATCTTCACCGCGCTTACCTACTCCCTCACCATTCTGGGCATCGACACCAACCTGCAGTTCGTGTTCTCCGGCATCATCATCCTCACCGCCGTCACGCTCGACTGCCTCAAGTACGTCCAGAAGAAGTAGTCCCCCCCTCGGCTCCCGCTCGAATGGCTTGCGGGCGGGAGCCACCCCTTTTGCTTCGCTTGGCCCGCGAGTGGAAGTCGTCCTTGTGCGATACGTAGGACGAGCGGGCAAGGCGCGCCTTGTTGCGTTTGTACGGATCATGCGGAAGCGCGCCCTATCGACCTCGCATGGCATGTGAATCGTGTTCCCGCCTCAGAGACGGAAGGCATGGTCATGAAGAAGATCGTTCTGTGCTGCACTCTTAGCGTTACCTCGAGCGTCATTGCCGCCAAGATGCGTGCGCTCGTCGAGGGGCGCAACCTTGATATCGACGTCAAGTCGATGCCAGTCGGCGAGGCCGTAGATCACGTGGATGATGCTGACGTGATTATGCTGTCTCCCGCGGTTGATTTCGCGAAGGCGGCGTTTGAAGAGGCGGGCGCTAAGAAGGTTGTTACCATCACTTCGGATGAGTATCAGCCTCAGCATGCGGCGTTGCTCCTCGACATGGGACTCGCCGCTCTCGGTAGTTGTTAGCGTCACCTGGCCTGAGCCATGCTCCCCTTCCTGGCGTCGCTTGAGGCCAGTTGCTACATGCGCGTCCGTGCAACCTCCCAGCACGGGCGCTTTTGCGTTTTGGGGTGGGTGCTGCGCGAGCGCTGACGGGCGGAGCGGGTATTTGACGGCTTTCGGGTGCGCGCTTGCAAGTGGCCGTGCATGTTGCATGCGCCTGCGGGTGCCTTGCGTGCGCTTGCCTGAGATAAGAGGACGGGCCGCTCCGCTGGGAGCGACCCGTCCTTTGCTTGTGCGTCAATGCGATATGGACAGGCGTGGCTCGAGTGGCCACTTGCGCGCTGGTCTCGGCCTAGAACTCGGCGTTGCCGACCGTGCGCGGGTGCGGGATGACGTCGCGGATGTTGCTCACGCCCGTCAGGTACATGACGAGGCGCTCGAAACCCAGGCCATAGCCGGCGTGCTTGCAAGAGCCATAGCGGCGAAGGTCGAGGTAGTACTTGTACTGCTCGGGGTTCATGCCAAGATCGGCGATGCGCTGCTCGAGCAGGTCGAGGCGCTCCTCGCGCTGGGAGCCGCCGATGATCTCGCCAATGCCGGGAACCAGGCAATCCGCCGCGGCGACGGTCTTGCCGTCGTCGTTCATGCGCATGTAGAAGGCCTTGATCTCCGCCGGATAGTCGGTCACGAAGGTCGGGCGCTTGAAGTGCTCCTCGGTGAGGAAGCGCTCGTGCTCGGTCTGGAGGTCGATACCCCAGCTGACGGGATAGTCGAACTTGTGGCCATCGGCGACGGCCTTCTCGAGGATCTCGACGGCCTCGGTGTAGGTGACGCGCGCGAAGTCACTCGTCGCGACGTGGTGCAGGCGGTCGAGCAGGCCCTTGTCGACGAACTTGTTGAGCATGGCGAGCTCGTCCGGGCAAGTCTCCATGACGGTGGTGAGGACGTACTTGAGCATGGCCTCGGCGTTGTCCATGTAGTCGTTGAGGTCTGCGAAGGCCATCTCGGGCTCGACCATCCAGAACTCGGCCGCGTGGCGCGTCGTGTTGGAGTTCTCGGCGCGGAAGGTGGGGCCAAAGGTGTAGACGTCACCAAAGGCCATGGCGAAGTTCTCGGCGTTGAGCTGGCCGGAGACGGTGAGGCTCGCGTGCTTGCCGAAGAAGTCCTGGCTCCAGTCGACATCGCCGGCGACAAGCTCGCCGTTGCTGGCAGCAGCCTGCTCCTCGGTCACGAGCGGCGGGTTCTTCGGGTCAAGCGTGGTGACGCGGAACATCTCGCCCGCGCCCTCGCAGTCGCTCGTGGTGATGAGCGGGGTGTTGACGTAGACGAAGTCTCTTCCCTGGAAGAAGCTGTGAATGGCCGCGGCAGCCACGGAGCGGACGCGGAACACGGCGCGGAAGAGGTTCGTGCGCGGGCGGAGGTGCTGCTGGGTGCGAAGGAACTCGACCGTGGCGCGCTTCTTCTGAAGCGGGTAATCCGCGGCGCAGGCGCCTTCGACGGTGATGGTCTCCGCGGTGAGCTCGAAGGGCTGCTGCGCCTCGGGCGTGAGCTTGACGGTGCCCGTGCAGACGAGGGCTGTGTAGCCGGAACAACGCGAGATCTCGTCATAGTTGGCGAGGGCTTCGCGGTTCATGACGACCTGGAGGTCCTTGAAGCAGCTGCCGTCGTTGAGCGTGACGAAGCCGAAGTTCTTCATGTCGCGGACGGACTTGGTCCAGCCGGCGACGGTGACGGTCTTGCCGTCAAGCTGCTCCATGTTGCGATAGAGCTCGACAATCTTGGTGCGATTCATGTTCTCTCCCTTATTGAGCTCGCTCGAGCGAGCGCCCATTCCGAGAGAAGATGATAGCAGGGTACGGCAATTGTTCGGCGGGGCGCGGGCCGGCACGGGCCGACGCACGGGGCGTCCGCAGCGTTTTGGCCGAGGTGGCCCGCCGGCGGCTACGGACGGCGCCTAACCGTGGTAGCGCTCGAAGAAGTTGAGGGCGTTTTCGTAGCAGAGCTTCGCGGTGACGTCCTCGCCGAAGCGCTTCTCGAGCAGGCCCTGGAAAACGGGCATTTTGTCTGCGCCGTCGAGCAGGTCTGGGACATCCGCGCCGTCGAGGTCTCCGCCGAGTGCGATGGCGTTCTCTCCGCCAAGGTCGAGCCAGTGCTCAATGTGGGCGGCGATCTGATCGAACGTGACGGACTTGCCCGTCTCGCCCTTTGCACCCTCGACGAGGAAATAGCTGCAGTAGTTGAGGCCAACGACGCCACCGCGAGCGCAAATCTCGGCAAACTCGGCGTCTGTGAGGTTGCGCGGGTGGTTGCAGACGGCGCGGGAGTTTGAGTGGCTCGCGACGAGCGGCTCGTCGGTCGCGCGGGCGACGTCTGCGAAGGACTCGTCGTTCAGGTGGGAGACGTCGACGGCGACGTTGTGGCGGCCCATCTCGGTAAGCGCTTCGCGTCCGAGCGAGGTGAGGCCTTCGTGGGTGTCGTTGCCGCTTGCGAGGGGGCCTGCGGCGTTCCATGTCAGCGAGGCCATGAGGAGGCCGTCTGTGGCATAGCGCTCGACGAGCCCGAGGTCCGCGGCAAACATGCGGGCGTTCTCGATTGTGTGAACGGTCGCCACGTGTGGCTCGCCGCCACCCTCGAGCACGCCGCGGAGCTGAGATGCCGATGCCACAGGGGTGACGCGCCCGGCGTTGCGCTCAACTTCGTGCGCGAGGTGGGACATTACGCTCCCGTGAAAGCCCGTGGCCTGCTCGGGCGAGAGGGCATCGGGCACATAGCAGGCAAAGCATTGCGCCCATGGTGTGTTGCCGATCTTGTCGAGCGAGATGTGGCAGTGGCTGCTCGCGAGGTCTCGGCACGCGGATGGGTCGTCTGCGTCTCCAGATCCGTAGAAGTCCATGCCGCACGTCTGCTTGATGTCGTCCGGGAGGAACTGCCAGGCCAGGCGGTCTGCCGTGTCGCAGTGCAGGTCAAAGACGGGATAGCTCATCGTGTGCTCCTTTTGTCCGAGCCGCTCGCGAGCTTGCGCCGCGGGTGCGTCCGGCTCGATGCCTGGGACAGTTTTACTCCGTGGGCGTACTCTCGCCAAACAGCGGGAGGATTGCATTGAGATAGTCGGTTGCGAGGTCGTGCGGCGTGGCGGCAAAGTCGTTCCATGCCCACCAGCGCACCATGCCCACGAAGCTCGCGGCTATGTGGTGCAGCAGAAATGAGCGGTTCATGCGTGCGGCCGCGCCCCTGGGGCAGGCGGGGACGGCGGCGTCCGCGCGGGTGACGATGGCGTGACGCAGGCAGTCGGCGAAGCGCTCGGAGCCCTCGTCGACGATGAGGGCATGCAGCCCGCCCCTGCGGTCGAGGAGGTTCTCCAGCACGCGCTCGGTCTGGACGAGCGGCGAGACGGGCGTTGCCGCGCCCATGTCGAGCGCGTGGTCGCACAGAGCGCAGACCTGGGCTTCGAGCAGGTCGTCCTTGCTGTGGAACTGCGCGTAGAACGTGGCGCGCCCCACGCCGGAGCGCTCGAGGATGTCCTGGACCGTGGTCTTCGCATAGCCCCGCTCGTCGATGAGCTCGACGAATGCGGTCTCTATGGCCTCGCGGGTGCGCTGGCGTCTCTTGTCCATCTCTATGCCTCTCGCGCGTCGCCGTTATGCCCGGCATCCGCGGCCGCCTGCGCGGCACGGAACACGTCCTGGAACGACGCGCCCGTGCGCTCGCACGCCTCGACGACCGAGGAGTACTCGGGGTAGGCCCGCACGTGGCCGTCCGGCATCACGACGAGCTTTGTGGCGACGCGCCCATAGGGCGTCTCGATGCCGGCGGGCGTGCGTGGAAGGGCATGGCGACGCATGTCCATGGAGCGGATGCCGATGGTCGTGGTGTTCTCGAAGATGATGCGCTCAAGCGCGGGCGCGAGCTCCCCATCGCAAATGACCTCGAGCTGGTGACCCGGGCGTCCCTTCTTCATGACGATCGGGATGGCGTGCGCCTCACGCGCGCCGGTGGCCATGAGCAGCTCGATGACGCGGCCGAGCGCCTCGCCGGTGCAGTCGTCGAGATCGCTCTCGAGCTTCGTGACGGTGCTGCGGTCGCCGTCGCCCGCGTCGTCGCTGCCCGCGGATGCGATGAGGACGGCGCGCAGCACGCCCGAGCAGTTCTCGTAGGCGCGCTTGCCTGCGCCGTAGCCCACGCGCTCGATGGCGTAGGTCGCGGGAAGGGCGCTGCCCGTGCGCAGCGCGGCGACGATGGCGGCACCCGTGGGCGTCACGAGCTCGCCGGCGACGGGCGCGGGCACAAGGGCGATGCCGGCCGCCTGGCACAGGTTCACCACGGCGGGCACGGGAACGGGCATGATGCCGTGGGCGCAGCGGATCGTGCCGTGCCCCTCGGCGAGCGAGGGCACGATGACCTCGGTGACGTCCAGGTCGTCGAGGCAGATGGCCACCGAGCAGATGTCGACGATGGAGTCGACGGCTCCCACCTCGTGAAACATCACGGTCTCGGGCGTGGCGCCGTGCGCCTTCGCCTCGGCCTCGGCGAGCTTTCCGAACACGGCGTGCGCGAGCTTCTTGGCGCGCTCGCTCATGGCCGAGGCGTCGATGATCGCGCAGACGTCCGCGAGCGAGCGGTGCTCGTGATGGTGATGATGGTGCTCGTGCTCGTGATCATGCTCCGCCGAGTGCGCGTGATCGTGTGCGTGCTCGTGCTCGTGATCATGCTCCGCCGAGTGCTCGTGTGCGTGCTCGTGATCGTGCTCGTGCACGTGTGCGTGCTCGTGATCGCTGGCGTCGAGGTGGCCGTAGAGCCAGGCCATGTCGTGGTCGTGGTTTTCGTGCGCGGCGTCGAGGCGAACGTCAAAGTCGCAGGCGTCCAGTCCGCTCTTTCTTACGCGCGTCACGGCTACGTCAAAGCCGCGGGCGGGTAGCGTGGAAAGCGCCTCGCGCAGGCGCTGCTCACTTGCGCCGAGGTCGAGCAGCGCCGCGACGGTCATGTCTCCGCTGATGCCGGAACTGCAGTCAAGGTAGAGGGTCTTGCCCATGGTGCTCCTATCGCTGGGCGTCCGCCGGGCGGGCGTCGTGGGTCTGCGCCGGGGCTCGCCCCGGCAGGTGGTTGATGAGGCTCGCCTGGTAGCCGGCGCCGAACCCGTTGTCGATGTTCACGACGCTCACGCCGCTCGCGCATGAGTTGAGCATCGAGAGCAGGGCGGAGAGGCCGCCGAGGTTGGCGCCGTAGCCCACGCTCGTGGGAACGGCGATGACGGGACACGAGACGAGCCCGCCGATGACGCTCGCGAGTGCCCCCTCCATGCCGGCTACGGCCACGATGACCTGCGCGCGGGCGAGCTGGTCGGCATGGGCGAGTAGTCGGTGCAGGCCCGCCACACCCACGTCGCGCACGCGCTCGACGCGGTTGCCGAGGAACTCGGCCGTGAGTGCGGCCTCCTCGGCCACCGGCAGGTCGCTCGTGCCCGCGCAGGCCACGACGATGGTGCCGTTGCCGCTCTGCGCGGGCATGCCACCCGCGATGGCGATGCGGGCGTCGGCGTGGTACTCGAGGGGCGTGCCGTTCTCCATGAGCTCGCGGGCCCGCTCGAACTTCTCGGCGGACAGGCGCGTGACGAGCACGTGGCGCTGGCCTGCGGCGATGAGCGCGTCCACGATACCGGCGACCTGCTCGGCCGTCTTGCCCTCGCCGTAGACGACCTCGCCTGCGCCGCACCTGGCGCCACGTGTGAGGTCGAGCTGTGCATAGCCGATGTCTGCCACTTTGGGTGTGACGGTTGACCCCGGCACCTTTGTCATCTCCGCTACGCCTTCTCTCGGGCGAGCGCGGCGGCCTCGGTCGGGCTCGGCTCAATGTTGCCGTCCGTGCGCACACGGTCTGCCGCGTCCGGGTGGGAGGCCATGAACTTGTCTACCGTCTTTTTCAGCGACTCGGGCGTGATGGCCTCGCCCCTGTCGAAGTAGGCGCCGTAGCAGGCGTAGCTTGGCTTGTTGGCCGTAGGCAGCCCCAGCTTGGCGGAGTTCTCGCGCACCTGGTCCTTCGTGAGGCCGGCTTCGCGCAGCGGCGAGCGCACGCCAAGCTCGTGTATAGCGCGGAATCCCGGTCTGCGGTCCTCGCGGTCGCTTGCGTTCGTGCCGTCGAGTAGGACGGTACGGCCGTCTGCACGCATGTGCTCGAGGATGGTGCCGAACACCATGGACTTGCAGTGGTAGCAGCGGTCCCAGGGGTTGGCGCGCAGGTCCTCGTGGCCGTCCCAGATGTTGATGGGGATGATTTCCTGCTCGGCGCCGAGCATCTTGGCGATTGCCACGGAGTCGTCGGTGTCTCGCGTGATCTGAAGGTCGTCGAGGATTGTGTAGGCCTTGACGTCGTAGCCCTCGCGGAGGAGCTCCGCGAGCAGGTAACACGAGTCGACGCCACCGGAGTAAGCGAGGCCGTAGCGAACGTTCTTATCGAGGTCGAACTGCATGAACGATGCCTCCTGCATGCTAGTTACGGAACAGTCTGTTCAATCCGTTCAGATACCATTGAACGATAGTACTCTTCTGTTCGACAAGACAGACCTTTTATTTCTATGCTTGCGCGCCGTCGTGACGCGCGCGGGGGAGGAGTTTCAAGTGAGCGGTGCGAATGTGACGAGGCGTGCCTTCGTGGGCGGCGGCATAGCGGCGGCGCTCGCCGCGTGCGGCCTTGCGGGCTGTGGCAACGGGGGTGGGCGCGCGGACGCCGCGACCGCCTCGGACGTGGACGCCACCCATCAGGTTACGATCGCGATGAGCGCCGAGAACGAGCCGGACGCCGGGTTTGACCCCTGCGTCGACTGGGGCTGCGGCGAGCACGTGCACGAGCCCCTTATCCAGTCGACCCTCATCGTCACCGACGAGGACATGAACTTCACCAACGACCTCGCGACGGACTGGTCATGCTCGCCTGACAAGCTCACCTGGACGTTCAAGATCCGCGACGACGTCACGTTCTCGGACGGCCAGGCACTCACGGCCGCGGACGTCGCGTTCACCATCAACACGATCCGCAGCTCCAAGAACGCCCAGGCGGACCTCTCCATGGTCGCCGACGCCACGGCGCCCGACGATACGACGGCGCTCATCACGCTCTCCAAGCCCTGCAACACACTGCTATACACGCTTGCCAACATGGGCATCGTGCCCGAGCACGCCTATGGCCCCGACTACGGCACCAACCCCATAGGCTCGGGGCGCTACAAGCTTGTGCAGTGGGATCGCGGCCAGCAGGCTATTCTCGAGGCCAATCCGAGTTACTACGGCGAAAAGCCCAACATCGAGCGCGTTGTCGTCGTGTTCATGGCCGAGGACGCTGCCCTGGCCGCCGCGCGCGCCGGCCAGGTCGACATGGCCTACACCTCTGCCACGCTCGCCGACCAGACGATCGAGGGCTACTCGCTCGAGGCCTACGACACCGTGGACTCTCGCGGGATCCAGCTGCCCGTCATCCCGGCGGGCTCCGAGCGTGCCGATGGTGACGCCATCTACCCGGCGGGCAATGACGTGACATGTAACGTTGAGGTGCGCCGCGCCATCAATCTGGGCGTCGACCGCCAGGCGATCGTGGACGATGTCCTGGGCGGCTACGGCAAGGTTGCTTACAGCATCGGCGACGACATGCCGTGGGCAAGCGACGGCATGCGTTGCGACTATGACCCCAAGGCTGCCAAGGCCCAGCTCGAGGGTGCGGGCTGGGCGCTCGGCGAGGACGGCGTGTACGCGCGTGAGGGCTTGCGCTGCTCGCTTGACCTCTACTATCCCGCCAGCGACTCGGTGCGCCAGTCCATGGCTAACGCCTTCGCGAATCAGATGGCTCAGATTGGCATCGAGGTCAACACGCACGGCGGCAGCTGGGACGACCTCTACCCCCATGAGTTCAGCGACCCCATCACCTGGGGCTGGGGTTCCAACTCGCCCTCTGACGTCTACGAGCTCAGCCACAGCTCGGGCACAATGAACTACTCGTGCTACTCGGATGCCACCGTGGACGCCTATCTCGACGAGGCGCTCGCCGCCGATGACGTCGAGGCGTCCTACCCGCTGTGGCAGCAGTCCGAGTGGGATGGCGTGGGCGGCATCGCGCCCGCCGGCGACGCCACGTGGGTGTGGCTCGCCAACGTGAGCCACCTGTACTGGAAGCGCGACGGCCTCACCGTGGCCCGCCAGAAGCTGCAGCCCCACGGCCACGGCTGGTCCGTGCTCAATAACGTCGACCGTTGGAGCTGGCAGTAGCCGATGGGAAGGGGAGTGTTGGAGAGAGGGCCTGCGGAGGCGGACCCGACGGGGGCGAGGCCGACAAGGGCCCTGCCGAGACGGGCGAGGGCGCTGCTGCGCCTCGCGGCGCTGCTTGTGGCCACGAGCGTTGTGACGTTCGCGCTCGTGGGGGCCTCGCCCGTTGACCCGGTGAGGGCCAACGTGGGGCAGGCGTCCTACGCCCACATGAGCGTCGGGCAGCGCGAGGAGCTCGAGCAGTACTGGGGTTCCTCGACGCCCATATGGCAGCGCTATGCCCACTGGGCGGCAGGCGCCCTTCGCGGTGACCTCGGGGAGAGCCTACGCTTCGCTCGGCCCGTGACGGAGGTCGTGGGGGAACGTTTCGCGAGCTCGGCCGCGCTCATGCTCGCCGCCTGGCTGCTCGCCGGTGTCGGCGGGCTTGTGCTCGGGATTGCGATGGGGACACGAGAGGGCGGCGCTCTTGACCGCGTGGCCCTTGGCATGTGCTACCTGCTCTCCTCCACGCCGGCCTTCTGGCTGGGCCTTCTGGCCCTCATGGTCTTCTGCGTGTGGCTCGGGTGGTTTCCGCTGGGCTTCTCGGTGCCTGTGGGTGTGGCGGCCTCGCAGGTGAGCTGGGCGGACAGGCTCCACCACCTCGTGCTTCCGGCCCTGGTGCTTGCCGTGTCCAACATGCCCGGCATCGCTCTGCACACGCGCGAGAAGACGATTGACGTCATGGCGAGTGACTACGTGCGCTTTGCGCGCAGCCGAGGCGAGTCTGGCCTCGCGCTGCTTGCCCGTCATGGGTTGAGTAATCTCGTCGTGCCCGCGCTCACGATCGAGATGTCGAGCGTGAGCGAGGTGTTTGGCGGCTCGGTGCTCGTGGAGCAGGTGTTCTCCTACCCTGGCCTTGGCCAGGCGGCCGTCACGGCAGGCCTTGGCGGGGACGCGCCGCTGCTCGTGGCCATCGCGCTCGTCTCGGCGCTCGTCGTGTTCGCGGGCAACGCCCTTGCGGACGTGCTCTACGGCGTCATCGACCCGCGCGTGCGTGGGTGGGAGGCGAGGTCTCGTGGGTAGTGTCGTTAGCACGTCCCGGGCGCGCGTGGCGTGCCCCGGGCCACGCGGCGAGGGCGGGCACCATGGCGAGGACGGCTCCCGCACCGTGTTCCACACGCCCGAACGGGGTCGCCTGGGCAACCGGCGCCTCATGCTCGTCGGCCTCGTGGGGGCCTGCGCACTGCTCGCGCTCGTCGTGGTCGCGGGCAGGTGCCTTGCGGGCGTCGCCGTGGCGAGCGACTTTACGGCCAAGAACCTCGCGCCGTGCGCCGCACATCCCTTTGGTACGGACTGGATGGGTCGAGACATGCTTGCCCGTACGCTTGCGGGCCTTTCCACCTCGGTGTTCGTGGGCCTGCTTGCGGCGGCGTGCTCGGGCGTCATCGCGTTTGCGCTCGCCTGCGTGGCGGCCCTCGGCGGTAGGGTGGCAGACGCCGTCGTGTCGTGGCTTGTCGACCTCGTTATGGGCATCCCGCACATCGTGCTCCTCATCCTCGTGAGTTATGCGCTTGGCCGCGGCGCCGTGGGCGTCACGGTTGGCGTGGCTCTCACGCACTGGCCGAGCCTCGCGCGCGTCCTGCGAGCAGAGATCGTGCAGCTGCGCGAGCAGCCCTGGCTCGCCTCGGCGCGCGCCGCGGGCGCCACGCCTTGGCAAGTCGTGCGCGGCCACGTGCTTCCGGCGGTGCTTCCGCAGCTGCTCGTGGGCGTCGTTCTGATGTTCCCGCACGCGATCTTGCATGAGGCGTCTATCACGTTCCTCGGGTTTGGCCTCTCGCCGGACGAGCCCGCCGTGGGCGTGATCCTGTCGGAGTCCATGCAGTACCTCTCCGCGGGGTACTGGTGGCTCGCGGCGCTGCCCGGCGCGGCGCTGCTCGTCGTTGTCCTCGCATTCGCATGCTTGGGCTCGCTGGCGCGCGCCCTCGCGTCGGCGCGTTCGTCGCAGAAATAGGGGAGGCTCATGGACGCTTTGCAGACGGGTGGCCACGCCGTGGCTCACGTGACCGGCGAGCTGCACCACCATCACAGCCATGCGGGCTCCTCGCATCATGCCGGCGGGCACCACCTGCTCGCCGTGGAGCACCTGAGCGTGGCGTTCGATGACTACGACCCGACTGCCCCGTACTTCTCCGGCGCTCGCTGTCGCGGCGAGGTGCTGCACGACCTCACGCTTTCCGTGCACGAGGGCGAGCTCCTGGCCGTCGTGGGGGCGAGCGGCTCGGGAAAGACGGTGCTCGCAGACGCCCTCATGGGCCAGTACGAGACGAACGCCGAGGTGACGGGCTCCATCTGGTTTGACGGCACCGCGCAGGACGCAGCATCGCTTGCGCGGCTGCGGGGGCGCGGGATCTCGCTCGTGCCGCAGGGCGTGGATAATCTCGACCCGCTCATGCGCGTGGGCGATCAGGTCCGCGGCGTGCCTCGCGGCTCCTCGCGTGCCGAGCGAAGGGCGGACGCCGCGCGCAGGCTGGCCCGCCAGCGCGAGCTATTTGCCTCGTATGGGCTGGGCGAGCAGGTCGAGCGCCTCTATCCCCACCAGCTCTCCGGCGGCATGGCGCGGCGCGTGCTGCTTATGTGCGCGCTCATGGAGGAGCCGCGCCTCATCATCGCCGACGAACCTACGCCGGGCCTCGACCTTGACCTTGCGGTGCATGCCCTCGACGACCTGCGCGCCTTTGCGGACGCGGGCGGCGGCGTGTTGCTCATCACGCACGACATCGAGCTTGCGCTGCGCGTTGCGGACCGCGTGGCAGTATTCCGGGACGGCACGGTCGTGGAGGAGACGGGCGTGGGGAGCTTCTCGGCTCCGGAGCTGCTGAGGCATCCCTTCTCGCGTGCCCTGTGGCATGCGCTGCCGGGCCACGACTTTGCGACGTTTGGTGCGGCTGGCGACGATCTGGAGGTGACCCGATGAGCCTCGAGGCACGAGACATCTCCTTTCGTTACCCGTGTGGGCGCGAGCTGTACCGGGGTCTGAGCCTTTCGGTGGAGCCGGGGGAGCGCGTGGCGCTCACGGCCCCGTCTGGCCGCGGAAAGACGACGCTATGCC
This sequence comes from Collinsella sp. 1033st1_E11_1033SCRN_220408, assembly GCF_039062465.1. Classification (NCBI taxonomy): domain Bacteria; kingdom Bacillati; phylum Actinomycetota; class Coriobacteriia; order Coriobacteriales; family Coriobacteriaceae; genus Collinsella; species Collinsella sp. 1033st1_E11_1033SCRN_220408. The sequence continues at coordinate 66,860 of NZ_JBCLNF010000002.1, read as the reverse complement.
AGCTGCTTGCTGGCTATCTGGAGCCTGCGTCTGGGTGTGTGCTCGCGGACGGCGAGCCCGTGCGTCCCATTGCGCGCCTGCGGGGCGAGGCAAGCCCCGTGCAGCTGCTGCCCCAGCATCCCGAGCTGGCGTTTGACCCGCGGGTGAGACTTGGGCGGAGCCTGGGGGAGGTGGCCGGAGCGGGCGAGGCGTGCGTGCGTGCGGACGAGCTTCTCGGTTCGTTCGGCGTGCGCGAGGAGTGGCTTGCGCGGCGCCCGCACGAGCTGAGCGGTGGCGAGCTCATGCGCCTCGCCATGGTGCGCGCGCTGTCCGTGCGGCCTCGCTACCTCATCGCCGACGAGTCCACGGCCATGCTCGACGCCGTGACGCAGGCCGAGCTGTGGCGTGTGCTGATGGGCCTTCAGGAGCGCGACGGCTGGGGCCTCGTGCTCGTCTCGCACTCCCCGGCACTCGTTGGCCGTGTGGCCACGAGGCGTGTGGAGCTGCGGTAACAAAGGAGGCCCTGCCCTATCGCGCCACCACGCTGCGCGGTGACAAAGGCGATCCTGCCCCCGCTGCGCGATGACAAACGACCCCGGCGCCATCGTCACGGTGCCGGGGTCGTTGCATTGGGCTTTGTTGTGAGATGTTAGGCTGCGAGTGCGGGGTCGTTCTCGGCGGGCTCTCGACGGGCCGTGGCCTGCTCCCAGTCACGCGTGCCCTTGAAGACATCGCTCTTGTAGGGGTTCACACCGAGCTTCTTGGCGTGATAGACGATGTAGATGATGGCCGCCACGTTTGCCACGAGCGCAAGTACGGAGACCACGAGCGCGGAGGTGGGGTTGAGCGTGGAGTGCGTCACGAAGACGGACTGCTCCTGGAAGTAGGGGAACACCTGCGCGAACATGCACCAGATGGCAAGCGTGTAGGCGCGGTTCTGGATCCAGCCGCCCTTGTTCCAGAAGAAGTTTGCCACGGTGGGGGCCAGCAGCAACGCAAAGCCGCAGAACCAGGAGTGCGTGGGCAGGCAGTTGTACGTGTAGCAGAAGTTCCAGATGTCATAGGCGATGATATAGACCCACGTCATGTCGGGCCAGAGCATATCCGCCTCGTCCTTGGACGCGTAGACGCTCCACCAGCCGGTCATGCAGAAGATGTTGATGATGCCAGCGATGCCGTTGAACACGTTGTTCCATCCAGCGAGCTGCGTGGCGCCCTCGGACGTGACCCAGGTGGTCTCGCCGAGCGCGAAGAAGTGGTAGGCACTCTCGAAGTCGGAGCATACCGCGATTAGGATGTTGATGGCCACGATGACGAACGGCCAGGCGCGGAACCAGTGGGCGCGGCCGAGCCTGCCCCACTTGTACTTGATGACCATGAATCCCAGGCAGCCGGCGAGCGCCGCGTAGACCTTTGCGTAGTGGAACCAGCTGTTCTGGTAGACGTGCGTGGGGTTGTTGAGCGCCCATTCGGCTCCCTGTGTCACGCCGATGCCGATGGCCACGCAGTAGACGGTCATGGCGATGGGGAGGGCGCCGAACATGATGAGTCCGCCAACCTTGGAACGACGCGCGAATTCATTGGCGAGGATGAGGCCAACGAACACGAGGACCCAGCCAAGCCACTGGAATGGTGCGTTGGTGCCGTAGACATCGAAGAGCATCGTTTCCTCCTTCTTTTGTCGTGCCGTGGACGGGCACTGTGCATCGCTCGCGGCGCATGAAAAACGGGTCACGGCAACTTCCCATGCCGTGATCCGTCCATCTTATGTGAAATGTGCAGTTGCTGGGCTCATGGCCCGGTGAGGGGCCCGTATGGCGCGCCGGGCGAGTCCTTAGCGGTCGAGTTCCTTGACGACCTTGCCGGAGGTGATGAAGCCGGCGATGGCGAGGACGAGCGAGGCGATAGTCGAGATGCCAGCGCTGCCGATGATGTTCTCGGGGTGAGAGGCAACGGCGACGGCAACGTTGAGCACGCCAAACGCGAGCACGATCACGGTGTAGACGCGGAACGGGCCAATCTTGCGCGGAGAGTTGGCGCCGCGGATGCCGAGGACGACGTAGATGACGAAGGCGACGGCGTCGATAAAGCAGAGGATGCCAAGCTGACGGAGGACCTCGGGGTTGTCGCTGGAGATGACCGGGACGCCGGCAAGGCAGAGCGCGCCGACGACGATGAAGGCCACGGCGATCGCCATGGCGATGAAGCTGAGGATTTTAACGGTCTTCTGGGCAGAGGACATGCGGGCCCCTTTCATTGCGATACGGAAGCCTTAACTATATCAACAGCGTGTTTCCAGTGTGAAGATAAAGAAACAGACATATTGCCCTTTGGTTTACGAATGTTTATGCTACCTGGTCTGAAAACCCTCAGCAGTATTGAGGGCGCCATAGACAGGAGACACGAAATGTCCAACATCGGTAAAAAGGTCAAGGTCAACTACCGTGGCACGCTCGACGACGGCACGCAGTTCGACAGCAGCTACGATCGAGGCACGCCGCTCGAGTTCACGTGCGGCGCCAAGCAGATGATTCCAGGGTTTGACTTTGCCGTTGCGGATATGCAGGTTGGCGAGAAGAAGAACATCCACCTTGCTCCTAGCGAGGCGTATGGCGAGCACGACGATCAGCTCGTCTTTACGTTCCGTCGCGAGGAGGCCCTTGGCATGGAGCGCATGTCCGTGGGCGATCAGGTTGGTCTTCGCGGGCCGAACAACCAGGTCATTCCCGCGCGCGTGGTCGAGGTGACCCCGGCGCAGATCAAGGTCGACGCCAACCACGAGTTTGCGGGCAAGCCGCTCAACTTCGAGATCGAGCTTCTCGAGGTCGAGGAGTAGGGTTGCTGTAGCGTGGCCGTGGCTATGCTGCGACTTCGGGACGGCGGCTTTGGGGCTGGGTCTCCGGGGCCTGAGGTTCCAAGAGGTTTGGTAAGAAAAGCGACGCCCCTTCGCCCGGCGAAAGCCGAAGGCGAAGGGGCGCCGTCTCATTTATGGCGGTGATGTGTCGCGAACGTGGTGGCGGTGTGGCGTGAACGTGACGGAGACGTGAAGCTCGTGCGGCGACGCTATAACGCCTGGTGGAGGGGTAAGTACAAAGTACCTTCCTTCCTTTGGCCCCCGTCGCGCCCCCTCGCGGCGGGGGCATTGTTATGCGACGCCAAAAGTTGACAAAGGGACAGTCCCTTTGTCAACTTTTTCGTTAGCTGTCGACGCGCATGGCGCGCATGGCGTTGAGGATCGCGATGATCGCGACGCCCACGTCGCCAAAGACGGCGAGCCACATGTTGGCGATGCCAAACGCCGCCAGCGCCAGAATCAGGAGCTTCACGGCAAGCGCGAAGACGATGTTCTGCCAGACGATCCCCATCGTCTTGCGGGCAATGCGGATGGCTCGCGAGATGTTCGAGGGCTTGTCGTCCATGAGGACGACGTCGGCTGCCTCGATGGCGGCGTCGGAGCCCATCGCGCCCATGGCAATGCCCACGTCCGCGCGGGTGAGGACCGGGGCGTCGTTGATGCCGTCGCCAACAAAGGCGAGCTTGTGCTTGGCATTCTCGCTCGAGAGCAGTGCCTCGACGTGTTCGACCTTGTCCGCGGGCAGGAGCTGTGCGTGGAACTCATCGATGCCGAGCTGCTCCGCCACGGCGGCGGCGACCTCCTCGCGGTCACCCGTGAGCATGACGCAGCGGCGGACGCCACAGGCGTGGAGGTCGCGGATGGTCTGCGCGGCGTCGTCCTTCACGACGTCCGCGATCACGATGTGGCCCACGTAGCGGCCATCGACCGAGACGTGCAGGATGGTGCCGGTGAGCGAACAATCGTGCCAGGTCTCGTCGTGCGCGCGCATGAGCTTGTCGTTGCCCACGAGGACTACGTGCTCTGCGGCCTGGGCCTCCTCGACCACGCGAGCCACGACGCCGTGGCCGCTCTCCTCCTGGACGTCGCGAATGCGATTGCGGTCAATCTCGCCCGTATATGCAGCCTTGACGGAGAGCGCGATGGGATGGTCCGAGAATGCCTCCGCATAGGCGGCGTGGCTGAGGACGTAATCCGGGTCGATGCCGGACTCTGGGTGAATGGCGACGACGTTGAAGGTGCCGTTGGTGAGGGTGCCCGTCTTGTCGAAGACGACCGTGTCGACCTCCGCCAGGGACTCGAGGTAGTTCGATCCCTTTACGAGAACGCCGATGCGCGACGCCCCGCCGATGCCGCCGAAGAAGCTGAGCGGCACGCTGATGACGAGGGCACACGGACAGGAGACGACGAGGAAGGTGAGGCCACGGAGGATCCAGTCGCTCCAGGCGCCGGTGATGAGGCCGCCGCCAAGGGCGAGGACGGCCGCGGCACCGGTGACCGCCGGGGTGTATACGCGGGCGAAGCGAGTGATGAAGTTCTCGGTCTTGGCCTTCTTTTCGCTGGCGTTCTCAACGAGTTCGAGGATGCGCGAGACGGTCGACTCCCCAAAGGGCTTGGTGGTCCTGACTTTGATGAGGCCGGTCATGTTGATGCAGCCCGAGATGACGTCAGCGCCCGTTTCGGCATGGCGCGGGACGGATTCGCCCGTGAGCGCTGCGGTGTCGAGCTGGGTCGCGCCCTCGATGATGGTGCCGTCGATGGGGACGCGCTCGCCCGGCTTGACCACAATGACAGACCCCACGGCGACCTCGTCCGGGTCGACCTGTTCGAGCTCGCCGTTCTCACCCTCGATGTTTGCGTAGTCAGGGGCGATATCCATCATGGCGGCGATGGACTTGCGGCTCTTGCCGACGGCGTATGCCTGGAACAGCTCGCCCACCTGGTAGAAGAGCATGACCGCCGCGCCCTCGGCCATGTGCGGGTCAGTGTCGGGGAAGAGGACCATCGCGAAGGCGCCGATCGTGGCGACGGCCATAAGGAACGACTCGTCAAAGGCCTTGCCGCGACGGATGTTGCTGTAGGCCTTCCTGAGGACATCGTGGCCAGCGATGACGAAGGGCACGAGATAGAGTACGAAGCTTGCATAGACGCATCCCGGGTCGCCAAAGGCGGCCTTGAGCGCGCCGAGCTCATCTATCGCGAAGATAACGGCAAAGATGACAAGCGCGATGAGGATGCGACGGAGCTTCTGCTCCTGTGTCTCCTTCTTGCGACGCTTCTTTTTCTTTTGGTCTGCCATTGTGCTCCCTCTCCCAAATCGATGAACGTATGCGCAGCCGTTCATATATTAGCATTTAAAAGACCCCCGCCGCGAAAAGTAGGGTCAGCGGCAGGGGATGGCTTGCTAACGGATGATTTCGCAGTCGGGCTCGGCATCGGCGGTGAAGTCGACGACGCGCTCGAGGACCTCGTCGAACTCCGCGTCATCGGCCTCGAGGGTGAGCTTCTGGGTCATGAAATTGACGGAGACGGACTTGACGCCCTCGAGCTTGGAGAGCTCGTCCTGCAGCTCGCGGGCGCAGTTGGCACAATCAATCTCGTCGAGCTTGAACGCCTTCTTCATGATGGGACCTTTCTCTCAAGGGCCGTGCCCTCACTTGTATATTAACGATAACCGGAACATCTGAACAACCATTCATATACCCGGTTAAAGCAAATTATATGAGCGCATATTCATATGTCAACGAGAATTGGGTAAGTGGGCGATTTGCATGGGTGGCGGGTAAGCTTACTCGCAGATGTGGTTGAGGCCGACGTTGAGCATCGTGTAGACGTGGTCGTCCGCGAGGGAATAGACGATGTTGCGTCCGTCGCGCACGAACTTCACGAGGTGCGCCTGCTTGAGCGTGCGCAACTGGTGAGAGACGGCGCTCTGCGTGGTGTCCGTCTCGTCTGCGATATCCGCCACGCACAGGTCGCGCCCCATGAGGGTGAACAGGATCTTGATGCGCGTCGTGTCAGAGAAGACCTTGAAAAGGTCCGCAAGGTCATAGAGAAGCTCCTCGTCTGGCTCGCACTCAGGCGCCTTGCCAACGGGAATGATGCTGCTCTTGGGCTCGTCGTTGCTCGCGAGGGCCGTTTCCTTGTTCGTCTCCGTCATGGGTGTTCCTCCTTGGGGCTAGTCCGAGAGCGTGATCTGGCGATAGCCAATGCCGCACCGATCGAGGATGCTCTTGGAGACGAGGTTGTCCGTCGTACCCTCGTACTTGTCGCCAAGGTAGACGACTTCGCCAATGCCTGCTTGTACGAGGGTCTTGGCGCACTCGTGGCAGGGGAAGAGGGTCACGTAGACGCTTGCGCCGTCGAGGTCCTTGAGCGAGCCGCGATAGTTGAGAATCGCGTTCGCCTCGGCGTGGATCACGTAGTTATGCTTGTCGAGCAGGGGGTCAGCGTCCGTCTCCCAAGGGAAGTCGTCATCGTTGAGGCCGGTGGGGGTGCCGTTGTAGCCCACGGACAGGATACGGTGGTTGGTGTCTGCGATACAGGCGCCCACCTGGGTGTTTGGGTCTTTGCTGCGAAGGCTCGCCGCAACGGCGACACGCATGAAGAACTCGTCCCAACTGATGACATCGGTGCGCTTACCCGGCATGCTGGCTCCTTGGTCTCGTTTCCTTCGTGAATCTTACCCCACGGGCGGCTTGCGCATCCGGGCGCGAATCTCGGGCTCGTTGGGGATGGCGCGAGCGACGATCGCGTGGAATCGAGCGTTGTGGGTCGGTTCGAGGAGGTGTGCGAGCTCATGCGCGACAACGTAGGAGAGGCATTCGGGCGGGTAGGCGGCGAGGCGCGCGTTGATGCGGATGGCACCGGTCTTAGGGGTGCACGATCCCCAACGTGTCGCCATGGAACGAATCTTCCAGGAGCTTGCGTGGGCTCCCACCTGCGACTCCATCCACATCACGGTCTCTGGCAGGCGGCGGGCGAGCTCTTCTCGGTAAATCTCGTCGACCTCGTCCAGCGTGAGCTTCCCGCCGTCCGGAACCTCAACGGACTCACCCCAGAGCGGATAGGTGGAGGCACCCTGACCCGCCAGGAGATCTTGCACCGCGGCACGCTTGAGACGCGAGTCGACGTTCTTGCGAATCCACGCCGCGCGCCTGTCGAGGAACTCCTGGGCGCGACCTGCCGGCATGCCCATCGGCATGCTCAGCACGACCGAACCGTCGCGGTGGATGCGCAGGTTGAGATTGCGCACGTGTTTGCGCGTCACGGAAACGGGGATGGCGTCGCCAGCGCGTACGCCATCCCCGTCGTTTACGTAGAGAATGAAGCTGCTCACGGATTTGTGCTGAGCCTAGGCGAACTCGATCTCGCCGGTAGCGGCGTCCATCGACTGGACGATGGCGAGACTCTCCACCTGGTAGCCACGCTCGCGCAGGCTCTTGCCGCCGGGCTGGAAACCCTTCTCGATGGCGATGCCGATGCCCTCGACCACGACGCCCGCCTCCTCGCAGATCTCGAGGAGGCCGTTGAGGGCGCAGCCCATGGCCAGGAAGTCGTCGAGGATGATGACGTGCTCGCCGCGCTCGAGGAAGCGCTTGGCGACGATGACCTCGTAGGTGCGGCCCTTGGTGTAGCTCCTGATCTGGGTGCGGTACTGTTCGCCGTCGAGGTTCTTGGACTCGGTCTTGCGGGCGAAGACCACGGGCACGTCGTTGAAGTGGGTGGCGGCGACGCAGGCGATGCCGATGCCCGAGCTCTCGATCGTCAGGATCTTGTCGATGTGCTTGCCGGCGAACAGGCGGGCCCACTCGGCACCCATCTGGTCATAGAGTGCGACGTCGCACTTGTGGTTGAGGAAGCTGTCCACCTTCAGGACGTTGCCCTCGCGAACGATGCCGTCCTGGCGAATGCGATCCTCGAGTTCCTTCATGCGGCGCTGCCTCCTGAACTAGTGGGATGGGCGCGGCGTTTGGGTGGGACCGCGCGAACTTTTCTGACCATTATGCCGCGTATTCGCCTATTTGTCGTGCGATATCGAGCAACGCATCCGAGATACGTAAATTCGAGAAACGAAACGGCAACCTATGGCGCGTATCGTGACTCCCTACAAACTGGCGGCGCGAAAGAGGTTCGCATGGTGCAAGTCAGACCCTTTACCTCGGAATACGAGGAATTCGTTCGCGATGAGTCACGCAGCGTGGGAGAGGCGGAGAGCATTTCCTTTCCCGTGAGTGAGGACGAGATTCGTGCCGTCTTGCGCGAAGCGTTCGTCGCGGGAGGCCCCGTGACCGTCCAGGGCGCGAGGACTGGCCTTGCCGCTGGTGCCGTCCCGCACGGCGGCCATGTCATGAGCCTCGCGCGTATGGATGGCTATCTTGGGCTTCGGCGAGATGGGGATGGCAGGTTCTACCTGCGCGTCCAGCCGGGCGTCGTCCTCGCCAACTTGCGCAAGGCCCTTGCGAACAAAGCCATTCCCACGGCGGGCTGGGACAAGGAGAGCCTGGCGGCGCTTGAGGAGCTCTATGCCGGTCCCGAGCAGTTCTTTCCCACGGACCCAACGGAGACGAGCGCCTGTATCGGCGGCATGGTGGCCTGCAACGCCTCTGGAGCCCGCAGCTACGGCTACGGACCCGTGCGCCCTCACGTGAGCGCCCTGCGCGTCGTGCTCGCGGACGGCGATGTCGTTGCGCTGCGTCGCGGCGAGGTGCGCGCGAGTGGACGTGCGCTCACGCTCGTGACGGAGGGCGGCCGCGAGATCACGCTCGACCTCCCCACGTATGAGATGCCCAAGACCAAGAACGCCTCCGGCTACTTCGTGGAGGATGACATGGATGCCGTCGACCTGTTCATAGGGTCTGACGGCACGCTTGGCGTGGTGAGCGAGGTTGAGCTCGCCCTTACGCCGGCACCGGCGGTCGTGTGGGGCGTGAGCTGCTTCTTCGAGAGCGAGACGGCAGCGCTCGACTTCACCTGCGCGGTGCGCCCGCGCCTCTCGCGCGCGAAGGCTATCGAGTACTTTGACGATGGCGCCCTCTCGATCCTGCGTTCCCAGCGCGAGAACAGCGCCGCCTTCGCGAGCCTTCCTTCTGTGGAGGAGCGCTTTGCGTGCTGCGTATACGTCGAGCTCGATTGCAGCGACGAGGCGGAGGCCGCCTCTGAGCTCTACACGATTGGCGATGCCATGGCCGAGGTGGGGGCGAGCGAGGTTGACACCTGGGTCGCGCGCACGGACGTGGACCGCGAGTGCCAGCGCTTCTTCCGTCATGCCGTTCCGGAGAGCGTGAACATGCTCATTGACGAGCGCCGCAGAATTGACCCCTCCATCACGAAGCTGGGGAGCGACATGTCCGTGCCGGACGAGCGCCTGCATGGCGTCGTGTCGCTCTACCGCCGCACGCTTGCCGAGGCGGGTCTTGAGAGCGCCGCGTGGGGGCACATAGGCGACAACCACCTGCACGTGAACGTGCTGCCTCGCGATTCGCGCGACTTTGCCGTCGGCAAAAGGCTCTTCGCTGGCTGGGCGGCGGAGGTCACGCGCATGGGCGGGGCGGTCTCTGCCGAGCACGGCGTGGGCAAGATCAAGCGCGGCTTCCTCGAGACGATGTATGGTCCCGCGCACATCCGCGAGATGGCGCGGCTCAAGTGCCAGCTCGACCCCAAGGGCCAGCTTGGACGAGGCAACCTCTTTGGTGAGGAACTGCTGGACGAGATGGTCGCCGCAGGGGCAGTGCGAGCCAACGCGCGCGAGCGTGGTGGCGCTGGGGCAGATGCCTTGTCTGCCGATGCCGAGAAGGGCGGTGAGCGCGCATGAGGATGGTCGTCTGCATGAAGGCCGTGCCCTCCACCACCGAGGTGCGCATGGACCCCAAGACCAACACGATCGTGCGAGACGGGCGGCAGTCCGTCGTGAACCCGTTTGACACGGCGGCGCTCGAGGTCGCGCTCGAGCTCAAGGAGCACCTCGGCGGCACGGTCCGCGCGCTTTCGATGGGCATTCCCGATGCGGCGCGCCTCCTGCGCGACGCCATCGCCCGTGGCGCGGACTCGGCGACGCTCCTCTCGGACCGCGCGTTCGCGGGAGCGGATACGCTTGCCACTTCCTATGCCCTCTCGCTTGCGTTGGGGGAGGGCGGCGAGCGCCCTGACCTCGTTCTTTGTGGCAAGATGGCGGTGGATGGCGACACGGCGCAGATTGGCCCCGAGCTTGCGGGCATCATGGGTGTCCCCTGTGTCGCAGGCGTCTCGGAGGTTGTTGACGCCGGCGAGGGTTCGCTTGTCGTGCGTCGCGACACGGATGAGGGCGCCGAGGTCGTCGAGGTGCCGCTCCCCGCGGTCATTACGGTGACGAAGGACATCGCGACTCTGCGCATGCCCAGCATTGCCGGCGTGCGAGCGGGCGAGGCGGCGGAGGTCGAGGTCCTTGATGCCGTGGCGGCGGGAGCCGATCGCGCCTGTTGTGGCCTTGACGGGTCGCCCACGCAGGTGGTCCGGTCCTTCGTGCCGGAGCGCTCGAACGAGGCCGTCGAACTCGAGGGATCCATCTGCGAGCAGGTCGCGGGCTTGCTGCGTGTCATCGAGGAGGTCGCGCGATGAGCGGTCTGGTCGTTAATGCCGAGAAGTGCGTGGGGTGCCGTCGCTGCGAGCGCGTGTGCGCGAACGCGGGCATCGAAGTCGCCGATCGCAAGGCGCGCGTCCTTGACGGTTGCGTGAGCTGCGGCATGTGCGTTGACGCGTGCCCTGTTGGTGCCCTTTCGATCGAGAAGGACGCTGCGGACGTCGACCTCTCTGAATATGAGAACATCTGGGTATTCGCGCAGGTGGATTCTGCGGGTGCGGTGCTGCCCGTGGCATGTGAGCTGCTGGGCAAGGCGCGCGAGCTTGCTGACGAGCGTGGCTGCGAGCTCGTTGCCGTGCTCGGGGAGCCTCTCGGCGCGGGTGTCGCTGACGATGACGAGGCTGCTGCCGACAGCGCCGCCGAGGTGGACGCGAACGTCCTCACCCTCCTCGCCGCCGGCGCGGACGAAGTCATCCGCACGCGCGACGAGCGCCTCGCCGAGAATGACGCCGAGGTCTACGCCGCGTGGCTCTGCGACCTTGCCCTCGAGCGCAAGCCCGAGGTCATCCTCTATGGTGCGACTAACTTTGGCCGCGAGCTCGCGCCGCGCGTCGCGGTTCTCCTCCAGACCGGTCTTACCGCAGATTGCACGATCATCGAGATGGATACCGAGAAGGGCCTCCTCCAGCAGACGCGTCCGGCGTTTGGCGGCAACCTGATGGCGACCATCGTCTGCCCGAGTCACCGCCCGCAGATGGCGACCGTGCGTCCGGGGATCTTCCCGGCTCCTGAGCCCCGCGAGGTGCGGAGCGTGGTCGTCGAGGACGTTCCCTTGGCGGAGGGCGTCGAGCGCCGCGTTCGCGTGCTTTCTCGCGAGGCGGCGGGTACCGATGGCTCGGTCACCGATGCTGATGTCCTCGTCGTGGTGGGGCGTGGCATCGGCGACAAGAGGGCACTTGCGCCCGTGCGCCGGCTTGTCGAGCTTCTGGGCGAGCGGCTTGGCTGCAAGGTCGAGATTGGCTGCACGCGCCCGGTCGTAGAGGCCGGCTGGCTCGACTACTCGCACCAGGTTGGCCAGACGGGCGTCTCCGTGGCGCCGAAGCTCTTGCTGAGCCTGGGCGTGAGCGGTGCCATCCAGCACCTCGCGGGCATTGGCGGCGCGCAGGCTATCGTTGCCGTGAACGATGACCCCGACGCCCCGATCTTCGGCGCCGCGCAGTACAAGGTGGTCGCCGATTGCCACGCCGTCATCGACGAGCTTATCGCCCAGCTCGAGGCTCTCGAGTAGCTTGTGATGCTTCTAAGCCCTGCGAATTCCGTAACGAATTACGGCCCCGGAACCCTATTGGATTCCGGGGCCGATCTGTTGCAGCGAAGTGCTTATTGCACTAATTGCCGAGCAACTCCTTCTTCTTCTGCTCAAACTCGTCTGCCGTGATGACACCCTGGTCAAACAATTGCTTGTACTTAAGGATGCTGTCAGGGTCGGCCTCCTTTGGGAGAGAGGAATTTGCGAGAACCGCGGTGATAAGGATGCCAAGAGGCCCGAGAAGGAGGCCGAGTGCAAAGTAGGGCGTGTAATTCAGTCCTCTGTTTTCTGCGATTTTTCCAGAAATGCCTCCGCAGACCGCGTAGACCGCCAATAACAAAAGTGCTAAAAACCAGCCCATATCCTCGCCATTCTCTTCGACGCCGGTTGACCTATAGGTCAACTCTTCCTACCAATTAGATGGTAGGAAGAGCCCTACATCTCAATGAATAATCTCTGTTGGATTTGAGGCGGGCGAGGCTGTCATGCAGAAATGAGGGTCTTCTTATCGGGGGAAGCTTGCTTCTGGGCTCTCTTTTGGTTGTCAGCGGTTTCAATTTCGTGTCTCGGGTGCGCTCGCATACAAAAAAGCGACCCCGGAGCCACAGGGCTTCGGGGTCGCTGGCGTACTAGTGATGCCGTGAGAGGTGCTTAGCCCTCCAGGACCTCCATCATGGAGTGCGCGGCCTTCTTGCCGGCACCCATGGCCAGGATGACCGTGGCAGCGCCGGTGACGATGTCACCGCCGGCCCAGATGCGCGGGTCAGACGTGCGACCGTTCTCGTCTGCCTCGATGTAGCCCCACTTGTTGAGGGCGACTTCCTCGGCGGCGAGCTTCGGGAAGGGGTTGGCGTTCGTGCCGATGGCCGTGACGGCGACGTCGCACGGAATCTCGAACTCGGAGCCCTCGACCGGGTGCGGACGACGACGGCCGCTCTCGTCGGGCTCGCCAAGCTCCATCCTCTCGAGCTTGACCTTGCTCACGAAGCCGTTCTCGTCAGCCTCGAACTCCAGCGGCGAGACGAGTGGGAGGATCTTGACACCCTCCTGCTTGGCGTGGTGGAGCTCGGCCTTACGGGCGGGCATCTCTTCCTCGGTGCGGCGATAGGCGAGGGTGACGGTGTCGGCGCCGAGACGGAGCGCGGTGCGCGCGGCGTCCATGGCGACGTTGCCGCCGCCGAACACGACGACGTTCTTGCCGTGCTTGGTCGGGGTGTCGTACACCGGGAACTTCTCGGCCTTCATGAGGTTCACGCGGGTGAGGTACTCGTTGGCGCAGAAGACACCGGGGAGGTTCTCGCCCGGGACGTTCAGGAACTTGGGCAGGCCGGCGCCCACGGCGAGGTACATGGCGTCAAAGCCCTGCTCCTCGAAGAGCTCCTTGGCGTCGGTGATGCGGCCCACGACGCTGTTGTACTCGAACTTGACGCCGAGCTTCTCCAGGCCGTCGATCTCGCGCTTGACGATCGCCTTGGGGAGACGGAACTCGGGGATGCCGTAGGTCAGGACGCCGCCGCCGGTGAAGAAGGCCTCGAAGACCGTGACCTCATAGCCGTTGCGGGCGAGCTCGCCGGCGCAGGCGATGCCGGAGGGGCCGGAGCCCACGACGGCGACCTTCTTGCCGTTGGACGGCTTGATCTCGGGGTCGTGGGCGAGCTCGGTGGCGTTGTCGCCGAGGAAGCGCTCGAGCTGGCCGATGGCGATGGCGCGGTCCTTGTTGTTGAGGACGCAGTTGCCCTCGCACTGGTTCTCCTGCGGGCAGACGCGGCCGCAGACGGAGGGAAGCAGGCTCGCCTCGCGAATGATGTCGAGGCCGCCACCGAAGTCTCCCTCGCGGATCTTCTCGATGAAGCCGGGGATGTTGATGTTGACCGGGCAGCCCTGGACGCACTTGGGGTTCTTGCAGTCGAGGCAGCGGTTAGCCTCGGCCACGGCGTCGGCCATGGAGTAGCCACGGTCGACCGGGCGGAAGTCCTGCGCACGCTCCTCAGGAAGCTCCTCGACGTAAGGGGTGCGGGGAGCCTTCATGTTGGGCTTGTACTTACCGTTTACCTGTGGCATGCGCAGCTCTCCTCCTTGTAAGCCTCGAGGGACTCGCCCTCTTCGGCGCGGTACGAACCCTGACGGGCGCGAAGGTCATCCCAGTCGACCTGGGTGGCGTCGAAATCCGGGCCGTCGACGCAGGCGAAGCGGGTCTTGCCGCCAACCTCGACGCGGCAGCAGCCGCACATGCCGGTGCCGTCGACCATGATCGGGTTCAGGCTGGCGATGATCGGGAGGTTGTACTTCTGGGCCGTAAGGGCGGAGAACTTCATCATCGGGACGGGGCCAACGCAGAAGGCGCCGTCGACGGCACCCTCCTGGCAGAGGCGCTCGAGCGGAGCGGTGACAACGCCCTTCTCGCCCTCAGAGCCGTCGTCCGTGGTGATGTAGAGACCCTCGAGCGGGAGCGCCTTGAACTGGTCGGTCAGGATGAGCAGGTCCTTGGTGCGCGCGCCCATGATGACGGAGACCTTCTTGCCCTCCTCGCAGAAGGTGCGGGCAACGGGGTAGGCGATGGCCAGGCCGACGCCGCCGCCGAGCACGACGACGCGATCGCCCTCGATCTCGGTGGGGTTGCCCAGGGGGCCGGTGACGTCCTGAAGCTCGTCACCCTCGTTGTAGGCGGAAAGCATCTCGGTGGTCTTGCCGATCACCATGAAGATGAACTCGACCCAACCCTCCTCGGCGTTCCAGCCAGCGAGGGTGAACGGGACGCGCTCTCCCTGCTCGTTCGCGCGGACCATGAGGAACTGGCCGGCGTGAGCCTTCTTCGCCATCTGCGGTGCCTCTACGCGAAACTCGAACACCTTCTCCGAGAACTGCGTCTTTTTGAGGATCTTGTACATGCAGATCTCCTCTCCTGTCTTGCTTCGTGCGCCTGAGCGCCGACCTTTTGCCCCGAGTCGACGTGCGTTGGCGCGTGTTTGCACACACGACGTAATTCTATCGCGCTGCGTGCGTTCGGATATCGGAATTGTCTTGACAATAATGCCTGTGACCTGCGGGTATTTGGCTAAATGACCATGTGTCAGAGGTCAACTTTTTGGCTGGCGGCGCGCTGACCTGCGACGGCGCCCGGGCGTTGCGCCGGTGGAGAAAAAAGCCTGCGAGCAGCGTCATGCCGCTCGCGGGCGAATACCTACCGTTCACGGCTCAGCGGCCGTGCGCTACCTGCTGCCCGGCTTGCCGGCCCCGTTGATGTGGTCGCGGGCGAAGATGACGCCTCGCTCGAGGCACGTCTCGACGGCGTCCGCCGCGTCAACGGCAGCGAGACGGACGTCTTCCATCTCGCCGGTGCGGTACTCCTTGAGCACCCAGTCCACGACGGGCATACGTCCCGGGGGCATGCCGATGCCCACGCGGATGCGGGAGAAGTCCTTGGTGCCGAGCTTATTGATGATGGACTTGAGGCCGTTGTGGCCGGCGTGGCCACCGCCGAACTTCACGCGGACCACCCCGGGGTCGAGGTCGAGCTCGTCATGGATGACGAGGACCTCGTCGGGGGAGATGTGATACTCGGCGCAGAGCTTGGAGATGGGGCCGCCGCTCGTGTTCATGTAGCTCTGCGGCTTTGCGAGCACCACCTCGCGCGGGCCCTCCTCGCCGCGAACGCGCACGACGGCTGCCTCGGCTCCGCACTGGCTCTTCCAGTAGCCGGCTCCTAGGCGCTCACCCAGCACGTCGATGGCGCGGAAGCCTGCGTTGTGGCGGGTGTTCGCGTATTCGTCGCCGGGATTGCCGAGACCTGCGACCAGGCGGATGGTTCCGGGTTGTGCTTGCGGCTTTGCGGGCATGATGCTCCTTCATGAGAAAGGCCGCGCGCCCAGGTGAGCACGCGGCCCTGTTGCTTGCTTAGGGGTGCCTTAGAGCGCGAAACGGCCGCCGACCATGCCGGAGACGCTCGTCTCGGTGAAGACGTGGTAGATGCACTCGGCAATCTCGTTGGCGACGCTGATCGTGGAGACCTTGCCCTGGAGGTTCTCCTCGGGCTGGGGCACGGAGTCGGTCACGACGCACTCGACGATGGGGGCGTCATTCAGGCGCTCGATGGCCGGGCCGGAGAAGATGCCGTGGGTGGCGCACACGTAGATGTCGCCGGCGCCCATGGTCTTGAGCTCGCGGATGGCGGCGCAGAGCGTGCCCGCGGTGTCGATCATGTCATCGTTGATGATGCAGGTCTTGTCCTTGATGTCACCAATGATGCCCATGACCTCGGCCTGGTTGTGGTGCGGACGGCCCTTGTGGGCGATCGCGAGGTCGCAGCCGAGCTGATCGGACAGCTTCTTGCAGGCCTTGGCGCGGCCCACATCGGGGGAGACGACGACGGTGTTCTCCCAGTCGAAGTTCTTCTTCATGAAGTACTGGCCGAAGAGCGGGAGCGCGGTGAGGTGGTTGACGGGGACGTCGAAGAAGCCCTCGATCTGGCCCTGGTGCAGGTCAAGCGTGATGACGCGGTCAACGCCGGCGCACTCGAGCAGGTTAGCGACGAGGCGAGCGGTGATCGGCTCGCGCGGGCCGGCCTTGCGATCCTGACGGGCGTAGGCGTAGTGGGGGATGACCGCGGTGACGGAGCGGGCGGAGGCGCGGTGCGCGGCGTCGGCGACGATGAGGGTCTCCATCATGAGGTCGTTGACGTTCTTGCCAACGATGGACTGGATGAAGAACACGTCGCAACCGCGGACGGTCTCGTCAAAGCGAGCGTAGATCTCGCCGTTGGCGAACTGCTCGAGCACGAGGCCATCAACCTCGACGCCCAAAATCTTCGCGATATCTGCAGCGAGCTTGGGGTTGCTCGATCCGCTGTAGATCCTCAGGCGCTTCTTGATGGTAACAAGCTGGTCGAGGTCTTCGTACATCTGAGTGCCGCCCTTTCGTAAGAGAGTACGTGGCCAAAAACTGCCGGCGGGGGAATCCGGCTACGGCGTCGAAACGTCGCATGCCCCTCTATGGTACTTCATACAAACCGCCGCGGGTGCTTGCCGCGGCGGTCGATTGCCTTATTTCTGTGCGCGAAGGGCTTCGAAGTGCTTCGAGGCCCAGCCTGCGATCTCGGTCTGGCGGGCACGGCCGATGGCGAGCGCGTCTGCGGAGACGGGCTTGGTGATGACGGATCCGGCAGCGACGAGGGCGCCGTCGCCAATCTCGCCCGGGGCCACGATCATGGTGTCCGAGCCGACGAAGACGTCGTTGCCGATGACCGTCTTGTGCTTGTGGACGCCATCATAGTTGCAGGTAATGGAGCCGGCTCCCATGTTGACGCCGCTGCCCATCGTGGTGTCGCCGATGTAGGAGAGGTGCGGGACCTTGGAGCCCTCGCCGATCGTGGACTTCTTGATCTCGACGTGCGTGCCGGCCTTGGAGCCGTTGAGCATGTGGGTGCCGGGACGCAGGTAGGCGCGCGGGCCGCAATCGACGGCGTTCTCGAGCTTGGCGTCGATGGCGACAGTCTCGTCGATGACGCAGCCGTTGCCGGCGCTCGTGTTGGTGAGGCGGCTGTTGGGGCCGAGCTGGCAATCCGTGCCGATGTGGCACTCGCCGACGAGATGGGTCTGGGGCCAGACGACGGTGTCGCGGCCGATGGTGGCGTCCGGGCCGATCCAAGCCTGGACGGGGTCGATGAAGGTAACGCCCTCGGCCATCCAGTGCTCGTTGATGCGGTCGCGCGCGATGGCGGTGAGCTGGGCGAGCTGGGCGCGGGAGTTCACGCCGAGGCCCTCGCGGTAGTCGTCGCAGTGGAAGGCGCGAACGGCCTGGCCGTGGGACTTGAGGATCTCGAGCATGTCGGGCAGGTAGTACTCGCCCTGGGCGTTGTCGCATCCGATCTCGCCGATGTGAGCGGCGAGCTGGGTGCCGTCGAAGGCGTAGCAGCCAGCATTGCACTCGAGGAGCGTCGCCGCCTGCTCGGGCGTGCAGTCCTTCTGCTCGATGTTGCGCTCGATGGTGCCGTCCTCTGCGAGGACGATGCGGCCATAGCCGAACGGGTCGGGCGGGGTGATGGTGAAGGCAGTCGCCGCGGCGTTGCCGGCGGAGACGGACTCGGCGAAGGCGCGAATGGTCTCGGCGGTGACCAGCGGAAGGTCGCCGTTGAGGACCACGACGGGGCCCTCGTTGATGCCGGTGGCCTCGAGGGCGACCTTGACGGCGTGGCCCGTGCCCTTGCGCTCGGCCTGCTCGACGCACTCGACCGTAGCGGCGGAGCCGGCGTAGGCGGCGTCGACGATGGCGCGGACCTCATCAGCGTGGCTGCCGACAACGACGACCACGCGGTCGCAGCCGCCTGCGATGGCGGCGTCCGCCACCCAGCGGATCATCGGCTTGCCGAGAATCTTGTGGGAGACCTTGGCGTGACTGGACTTCATGCGCGTGCCCTCGCCGGCGGCGAGGATGATTGCGGTGGCGTTTGCCATGGAGTTGCCTTCCGTTGGGGCGGGATCCGCCTTGGGATGCGAACCTCGTCATGATAGCGCACGGATGTGGAGAGTCCGGAAAGGGCTGCGTGAGCGGATGAGGAAGGCACCGCGCCTTCTGCCGCGTTCGCGGCGCCGTGCCGCATAGAAACAAAAAACCAGCGCATCGCTGGGGTACTAGGATTCGAACCTAGGTAACGGGAATCAAAATCCCGGGTCCTAACCACTGGACGATACCCCAGCGACACGCTGGCCGGTTAAGTGTAGCAGCTTGCGGCGACGTTGAGTGCGAAGAGCCGTCTGCGGCTGCGATTGCCCCGTGGGCTACTTGCCCGGGGCGTGCAGCCGCCTCCGGTTACTTGCCGAGGAGGAAGCGTTCCACGAAGTCGGCGAGGCCGTCCTGCTCGTTCGTGAGGTCGAGCGTGAAGTCCGCTGCGTTGCGGGCGACGTCCGAGGCGTTTCCCATGGCGATGCCCAGGCCCGCCGCCTCGAGCATCTCGACATCGTTGCCGGAGTCGCCAATGGTGCACACCTGCTCGAGGCCAAAGCCCAGGTGATGGGCGAGCTCCTCGAGACCGCGCGCCTTGCTCACGCCGAAGGCGTCCCACTCGATGTTGTTCACTGCGGCGGGGTTTACCGTGAGGCCGGAGTTCGCGGGGAGCGAGAGGAAGTCCTCCTCGCGCCACGGGTCGATGAAGTTGATGCCAACTTTGAGCACGCCTTTGCCCAGCCGTTCGACCCTATCGGCGATATCCGCCGCGCCGTCATAGCCGTTACGCGGGGTAAACGTGGCGGCGACGCGATCGAACTCCTCGCGGTTCACGGCGCAGCCATAACGCGTGCCGGGCTCGTCGTCGATGCAGACATAGGCGGAGATGCCCGGCTTCATGAAGGTGCGAAGGAGGTCGGCCGCGGTCCCCGCGTCGATGGTCTTGCGACAGAAGAACTCGCCCGTGCGCAGGTCTCGGATGATGGCTCCGCAGGCGGCTACGAGGTAGTGGAAGCCATCCATGCCGATCTCGGGCATGGGAAGGCCCTGCCAGGCGCGACCCGTGGCGGGGACGGCCTCGATGCCGCGGGCGAGAAGCTTGCGAATCGCGTTCTGCGTGCGTTCCGAGACGCTCTTGTCGTCTCTCATCAGGGTGCCGTCAAGGTCGAAGGCGAACAGCCTGATGTCCTTGGCCTTCTCGGCCAGCTCTTGTTCTGTGAGTGTCATGCGTTGCCCCCGTTTCGCGCGTGCCGTCGCGCACATGATAACCGCTTGGAGGAGTTGACGGCGAGAGAGGTTGGTGGCTGTTCGGCTAGGCCCCGCCCGTGCGTGCGTGTGGTACCTTACATGCGGTAATGGGCTGCGGAGGAGGGCCGGGGCTTGTCGCGATTCGTCGCAACCGAAGTTAACGAGCGCGTGGCGTGCAACCCGCTTGCCGTCGCGGACTCACTGTGTCTGGGCGACGTTGTCGCCTTCGGCTCTAGCGCCACGGCCCATCTCACCGACGCCTCGGGCAAGAAGCTCCTCGTTAAGGTCTTGCGCAGCAATGCCGTCTGTGAACAGCGGGCGCGCGACGAGTATCGTCTGCTTGCCGAGCTTGGGGGCGCTGCGGGACATGCTCCGCTTGTCTATGCGCTTGGTGTCTGCGAGGGCGATGGGCCTGCCACTGCGGCCGCCGCGCTGTCGTGTGCCGTTGACGGCGGGCATCATTCCGCGGCTACGCCCGCCATCGCGATGGAGTACGTCGAGGGGGCTGACCTCTTTGGCCTCCGCGCGCTTATCTCGGATGAGAGGGGTAGCGTGGCGAGCGCCGACGCACTCGGCGTGGCCCGTCACCTTGTGTTGGCGCTCCTTTGCTGCTCGGTGGAGTCGCGCTCCGACGCACGCTATCTCTCGACGGTTTCACACCGCGACGTGAGCGCGGGCAATGTCCGCTTTGTTCTTGATGACTCGGGTTCGATTTCGCGAGCCGTCCTTATCGACTTTGGCCAGGGCGTCGAGTCCGATGATCCGGACGTCACGGCGACGAATCCCCTCGAGCGCTCGACGACGCCCTTCGTGGGCGCCCCGGAGATGTTCGACCAGCGCCCGGAGGGTAGTCGTCCGCTCAGAAACAGCAGCTATACCGATACGTATTCGGTTGGTTGCCTCCTGTACTACCTGCGCACGGGCGAATGGGCCCTGCGCCGGCAGGTGGAAGATGCCATCGCCAGGCTTGGTCTGGGCCGAGAGGGCAGACAGGCGCTGTGCGATCTCAAGATGCGCTCGGCCATCCATCTCCCCTCTGAGTTCGTGACGACCGAGGAGGACCGCGAGCTCGACACCCTGATCGCGCGTTGCACGGAACCGGGCGTGGGCAAGCTCGGCGGCCGCTTTGACCTTGTGCGCCTCGCGGAGAGGCTCGGCATTTCCGAGGAGGAGGCGATCGAGGCTAGGCGCGCATCGGGTGCGGCGCCCGCCGGGCGGGTCGACCCTGGGGCGGTAACCGTGGCCCCAACGCCCCTCGTTGAGGAGGAGACCACAGACGCAGCCGAGCAGCGAGAGGACGGGCGAGGCGCCCGGCCGCGCGCTGTCCCCGCTGGGCGTTCGCGCGCCGGGGAGCCGGATGCACCGTCGGCGGAGCATCCGGGCGCTGGGCGTCCCTCGCGCCTCCGTGGGGTTCTGGGGAAGACGCGCCGCACGCCCGCGGTGCCGCTCCCGCTCAAGGTGGCGATGCTCGTGACCGTTGCGGTGGCGCTCGCCGTGACCGTCTATGCGAGCGTTCCGGCGTGGTTGCCCGTTGCGGGTGCGCCTGCCAGCTCGAGCGCGCAGACGCTCGTGCTTTATCCTCGCTCTGAGTTTCTCGCGATCTCCCAGCTCAAAGACACCGCGGACCTCGTCCAGGCGCGTCTTTCGAGCGTGGAGGGAGCGTCCGCGGCGCTGCTCGACTCCTCTGACGGCATCTCCGTTTCCCTGGCGAGCCCCCTTGCGGATGCGGCCGAGCTCGAGGGCGCCATCGCTGACGACGACGTCACGGCGGAGAAGCTCGCCGCGTGGCTTGAGGGCGATGCGAAGAGCCTTCTCGCAAACCCGCTCGCGCTCTACCTCGTGGATGACTCGAACGAGGACGCGGTCTTTGACGGCACCGCCCCGCGCGTGCGCGTCTATCGAAGCGAGATTGCCTCCGCCGAGGCTTGCACGGGACGCGTCGACGGCCTCGAATCCGCCAACTACCTCAAGGATGATTTCGCCGCTTACGTGCGTCTGACGCTTACGGACGAGGGCGAGCGCAGGCTTGAGGAGGCGTGTGGGGACTGGTTCGACCATGCCGTCTTCGCGTTCGACCTCGAGAGCAGCTCGTGGTCCACTACCTCGACGGTGCGCCTGGCCAGCGGCTCCTACGCCGTCTCTTCGATGCTCGCGCCCATGGAACCCGAGGCAAAGATGCTCGCGGCGGCGCTCGCTACCGAAGAGTACCCGGCCTCATTCAGTTGCGAGGCTGTCCCCAACGTCAACTGGGACGAGCCAGATGCGTCGAGCCAGAACCGGGTGGCGGAGACGGGCGTAGAGCCCGGGGACGCATGGGTGGTTGAGGCAAGTACCGCGGATGGCCTTACCGAGGGAGAGGCCCTCGACGCTCGCACGATGCTCGTCGAACGCTGCGAGGCCATGGGAGTTCCGTACGCCCTCGGAACGGTGGGAGACGGCGAGGGCATCGCCGTGAAGCTCGCCCCGGAGGGATTCGACGCGCTCGCGGCGGAGGCGCTCGTGCAGGGACGTTCGATCGCGCTCTCATGGGGGATGGAGAAGCGCTCGCTTACCTCCGAGAAAGTCGAGGTTGTGGAACAGGACGGCCGTGTGTCCCTGTGCATCTCGGGCGGCTCTGATGGCGGCGCGGTCGCGCAGGCGTCTCGTGCCGCGGCGGACTCGCTGGGCGTGTGGGTGTACGCCGAGGTGGCGGGCATCCCGCTCATGCGCGGCTGGGTCGACGCGAGCTCGAATGGGAAGGTCGTCCTGGACCAGACATGTGTCACAAATGCCGAGATAGACGAGGCCGGCGCCTGGCTGCCTCGCCTCATTGCGTCCGTTTTCGAGACGGACGGACCGAGCGCCATCGTCGTCTACAGCGGCAAGGCGGATCTCTCGTGGCCTGGCTCCGCCCGCGCGACCGAGGGCCCCGTTTCTGAGGCCCGGGCCGCCGCAAAGGCGGTAAACCCCGCCACGACGGTTGGCACGGACCCCTACGATGCCAGTGGTTTGCTCATGTACCTGCAGCTTGATGACTCGCGTGGCTCAGACGCGTCCGCTTCCCTTGCCGCGGACGCGCTCGATGCGGCGCGCGCGACGTACGAGCGCATGGATTTCGAGTCTGGCCCGTTCGAGACCCTGTCGTTCTATTTCGGCGGCACAGACACGGAGCCCGCGGGGATGATCAGGTTCCGCAAGCAACGCTCTCTTTGGAACGGGGAAAAACCTGCCGTGGAAGTCGCGTTCGTGTCGTATGGCGGAGAAGACGGGCTCGAGGAGCGCCTCTCTGCGGATGCCGCGGCTGATGAGTTCTACGCGAGCAAACTCGGGCGGGCGTAACAAGCCCTGTTACGCGAGCAAACTCGGGCGGGCGTGGCAAGCCCTGCTTAGCCGCGCGTCCGAGACGGCGCGAGGCTCCTACGCCATGCTCCTAATCCAGCTTGTCTCTAGCCCAGCATGCCCTAGCCCAGCTGTGCGACTTCGATCACGAAGTCGACCTCGCTTCCGATCACGGTGACGGCGTCGCCCGGCTCGAGCTGGAGCGCGGCTCCCTTTTCCTGCTGGCTTCCGCGCAGGTAGGTGTTCTGGTTGAGGACCTCGAGCTCAAGCGCGTCCTCCGTGCGCAGCACCAGCGCGAGGCGCGAGACCGCGGGGTCTGGCAGCGCGAGGTCGGCGACCGCCGCGGGCGTATCGCCCGCCGTCGTCCCACCGAGAAGGGCCTGCGTGTCGGCGTAGCTCGGCGCGCGCCCGATGCGCACGACGGTGCCAAGCTCGAACGCGTGGCTTTCGACCGACGCCGCGCGCCCGCTGCCCCGCTCCGTAACGGGAATCCTCGAAACGCGAAGGGTGACGTACTCTGCCTTCCTCGCGGGGGCCTTCGGTTCGAGGGGACTGCCACCTGGGGTTCCTGGCGCGGGCAGCGTGCCTAGGCCCGCCTCCACCACGACGGCGTCGAAGCCTGAGGAGGCAATACCCGAGCGAAGCGCCACGCAACAGAGCAGGCTCGCGAAGAGCGGAGTCAGAAGCTCGTTGACCACGGCGTTCGTGGGTGCGGGCACGTCTTTCGCGCCGCCGTGCGCGATTGCCCATCGGCGACCGAGCGCATCGGCAAAGAAGGCCAGCTCGCGGGCGGCTTGTGCCGAGCCGTCGCGCTCGCATTGGCTTGCCACGGCGTCGACGATTCGCTGGGCCTCGCTCGCGAGGTCGGAGGGAGTGCAGCCCCGCCCGCACGTCTCGGAAAACCAAGATGCCAGGACGTGGCCGGAGGCGATCCACTTGGCATGCTCGTGGCCAACCAGCCCTAGGCGCTCGCGGGCGTCTGTGCGGTTGCCCTGAGCGAAGCCCCAGCGCCAGGCGACGGGCGTTGCCGTGCGATCCTTGAGCGTGGCGGAGGCGTGGACGATGTCTAGACGCGTCTCCACCGCCTGAAAGAGTACCCGCCTCGCACGGTACTGGACGTATCGCGGCGATGAGGGGCCTTCCTCCTTCGGCGAGGACGGAATCGAGCCGCTGGGGTTGGCCAGCGGTAGCTCGGCGTCCTTCTCGCTATAGCCCACATAGCCCATGAGCTGGCCGATCTTCGCGCCCGTGCTGGCAAACGAGCGGTTCTTCTCGATGGGGGAGAAGCTTGCGATGGAGGAGGACGCTCCCATGCGGGAAAGGAGATGCCCCTCGGTCTCGAGGATGGCGTACTGGGTCAGGAGGTCGCCCACGTCTCCGGCGAGCTGCGTCGCCGCGTGGTCCCTGCCGTGGTCGAGGCAGAGCAGGCCGATCGCGTGCGGATCGCGCAGCGCCTTGGCCTCGATATCCGCGTCGCCTGTGGTGAGGAGCCATCGTACGCCGGCCTCATTCGCGCGTGTGCGCAGGTAGGAGGCAAGCTCGTCGAAGATGGCGACCCCGATGCGCTCGCAGCCCTCGGCCGCCTGCGAGAAGTTCATGTGCGTGGCATAGCCGACCGCCTCGCGGCCGCCGAGCGCGCACCACGCGCCGAAGGGTGTCGTGGTGGCGCGGGCGAGTTCTGCGCAGAGGGTCTCGTAGGCGTTTTCGGGGAGCTTCTTGAGCTTGGGCATGGGTCCTCCTTTGCTGCCGCGAGTCTATCAGAGGCCGCGCGTTCCCCGCGGGTGGAGTCAGCTGAAAAGCTCCTGCGCATTCGAGATGCCTTGGATAGCCTCGCCTTGAGGAGGGGTGCCTGCGTCGGCACCCCGCGACGCAGCTGTTGACAGGGGGTTGGCCATGGTTGGGGCACTGCTGGGAAGGTTTCTGAGAGTTCTGCTGAGAACGTTCGTGTGGGTCGCCTGCGTGGCAGTTCCCAACATCGCGCGCAAGCTGGCGCGCGTGGCCTTGCTGCTCGCCCGAGGACTGGCGCGCGCGGCCCGGGCGCTGGCCCGGGATCTTGCACATTCTACCTGGGAGTTCGCCCGCGAGCTGGCGTGCCTCGTCCGCGGGCTGCCGCGAATGGCGACGTGTGCCGCCCAAGCGCTCGCTCGCGCGGCAACGCGCCTCGACTTGCGCCTGCGCCGTCGTGACGTCTCCCTGCCCCGCCCCGGGGCGGCCGCCTGGCCCGACGCCTCCGCCCCTCCGCTCGAGCAGATCTACCCGTCGCCGGGGGCTAGCGCGGAGACGCGCCTCGTGCGCATGGGGGAGCGTGTCGGCAAGCTGGCGCTCACGCCCGCCGCCGAGGAACGCTTGCTCGTGGAGCATCGCGTGCTTGGTCTCCTCGCTCCCGCTGGGTTCTTCCCGCGGGAATACGGCTTGGAGCGCGTGCGCGATGGACACGCGTCGGGAGGCGAGGCCCTGTGCCTTCGCGAGGAGTACGTCGAGGGCGAGAGCCTCGCCTGCTATCTCGGGCGGGTCGAAGCGGGCGAGTGCCGTCTCGAGAGTCTCGACGCCATCGCCCTTCTCGCGCAGCTGCTCTTCGCCCTCTCGCTCGTCCATGGCGCGGGATGGATCCACCGAGACCTCCACCCCCGCAACGTCATCGTCGCGCCGGATGGCCGCGTGCGTGTCGTCGACTTCGGGTGCGCGGCGCTGGCTGAGGAGTGCGAACGGGGCCTTCATCGCGAGAAGATCATCAGCCTCGGGTTCGAGCCGCCGGAGTCCGCGAGCTACGGGCCGTGGTCGCCTGCCTCAGACGTGTATTCGGCCTGCGCCATCGGAGCGCGCCTGCTCTATGGGGAGGCCGGTGTTCCCGCGTCCGACGACTCGCCGCTCGGCTGCTTCCTGCACCGCGGCACGTCCGTCTCGCCGTCTTGCCGCTATCCCGATGCCGGCGCCGCCTACCGCGCCTTGGCCGCAGCGGTGCCCGGTCTGGGCGTCGCCGCGTAGCCCCGTCGCTATTCAGCTGATAAGCGCGAGCGGCGAGGCGCGCTTCCGCCGATTCTGTAGCCAAGGAAAAACGGCCGCGGCAAACGCACCCGATCGCGGCCCGAGGAAAGGAAACGCCATGACCACCAACGATGCCGCCAAGACCCAGGTCCTCAACCGCCCCGCCGACCAGACGTCGACGCCCGATTTCCCCGCCTTTTCGGCGGGCTCCTCAGCCCAGACCCAGGTGCTTGAGCCCACGAGGCTCGGCCGCGTCGCCACGAGCGGCCTTACCCGTCGCTTCGCGAGCGTCGAACCCACAAACATCATCATCGCGGCGGACTGCAGCAGCTCGGTGCACAGCTCCATGGACTCCATCAACGCGGGTCTCGCGGGCATCAAGAGCTCCATCTGCAAGGATCCCGTCTCCGGACAGACCGCGCACGTCTCGGTTATCTCGTTTAGCAGCGAGGTCAAGGTCTGGCGCCTGCGTGACCAGGATTCTTCCCAGGGCCTCGACGAGGTCGACGCTGCCTTCGTCCCCGCTGCCGAGATGCCCGAGGTCGTTCTTCGCGCCAAGGGGGCCACGCACCTCAATGACGCCATTCTCAAGGCCGTTGAGCTCGAGCGCGAGCAGGTTCACCGCCAGGTTCGCCTCCATGGCCAGAACCCACGTCGCTCCCTGCTGATCATCCTCTCCGACGGCGCCGACTACCCGGGCAAGAACATCGACGCTGCGGCAGCGGCCCTCTCCACGGCCGTCGCCAAGGGCAAGATCAAGGTGATGTTCCTGGGCTTTGGCGACTACAAGCCCGAGATCGCCGAGCGTCTCGCGGGTAGCGACGGCTGGTTTGCCGCCGATGACGGCGCCTCGATCGACGACTTCCTCGAGCTCGCCGGCAAGTACGCCCGCGTTCTCTCCTCGGAGGAGCCGGGCAAGGTCCCCGCGGTGGGCACCAAGGTCGGAACTCCCGACAGCCCCATCAGGTTCTGCTCGCCCGCGGGCATGACCCTACGCGAGTACCTCGCCTCCTAGACGCCTCGCCGGCGGCCCGAGATTGGCCGTCGGCGTGTCGAGACCATCGATTGAGAGAAGGGCATATCCATGAGCTTGATGTGCTATCAGGCCTCCGTTCCCGGGACCTCCCACCTCGCCCTCGGCATCCCCAACCAGGACTCGTTCGCCGTTCGCATCGTGCGCTCGGGCTGGTCGAGCACGTGTGTGGCCCCCGGCGACACCCGCGTCCGTCGTGTTCGCGGCGACGAGTTCGTTGTGGCGGCGGTGGCGGACGGGCTCGGCTCGGCGGAGCTTTCGGACCTCGGGTCCGCCGCCGCGGCGACGGCGGCGGTTGAGGCACTCTCGCTGTCCGCGGCCACGTATCCCGGCCTTGCCGGGATTGACGACCTTAAGCTCGAGGGGGCCGTGCATCGCGCCCTTACCGCCGTTAATCGCAAGGCGGCCGAGGTCGGGGCCGATCCCGCCGCGCTGGCGACGACCCTCGCCCTGTGCGTCTGGGATGGCTATAGCGTGGCCTGGGCCTGTGCCGGGGACTCCGGCATCGTGGGCCTCTTCGCGGATGGCTACCACCCCCTCTGCCGCATGGACCGAGCCGGGCATCGCAACACGGTCTTCTCCCTGAGCGCGGATGACCACTGGCGGTTTGGGATGGTCGAGGGGGTCGAGGGCCTCGTCCTCGCCACGGACGGCATGCTCGAGCAGTTCGTGCCGGGCTTCGTCATGCCGGCGTCCGAGGCGGATGGGGACCTGGCCAACGTCGAGGTCAACGACCCATTGCTTGACCTGCTGCTGCGCCTCGATCCAGCCGACGCCGCTCGCCCCGAGGACCTGAGTGCCGCCGCCGAGAAGTTCCTCGGGGACCTTGACCCGATCGACGTCTATGACGACAAGACCGTGGTGGTCCTCTACGAGGCTCCCGGCGCCCGCGAGTGCGATGCGGACGTTGCCGCTGATCGCACCGCTTCCGAGAGGGTCATTGAGGACGAGGGACCCATCGGCAAGCAGCCGTTTGACGAGCCTGACGATGAGAGGCCCGTCTGGGGCCCCGGAGGCGAATCTGGTTTGGAACCCGACGCCGATCCTGATGCCGGTTCCGAGCCGGTTGGCGCTGGCCCTGCCGAGCCGGCCGCCGGTCACGCGCCCAAACCTGCACCCGAGCCCACCGACCCCGCACGCGAGGTTCAGGCCCTATCGTCACCTTAACTAGCAGGTGTTTGTTTGATTCGACCCGGCGCGGTGCCGTCGCCCGCTCCGTCCGAAGGAAGGAATGGCAATGGTTGTCTACACGAATGCCGGCCGCCCCGTGGTTCTTGCCGACGCCGGTTCAAGCGGTTCCGAGGGCGTCGTCTACAACGTCGTCGACGACCCGTGCTCGGTCGCGAAGATCTATCACGCCGATGACCCCGACATGTTCATCCATGAGGTCAAGGTCGAGGCGATGGCCAGGTGCCACCTCGTGCTCTGCGACAAGGCCCCTGACGCCATGGCGGCTCTCGCCTGGCCTTCCGAGGCGCTCTATAGAGATCCGGCCGCCACGGAGTTTGCGGGCTTCGTGATGCGACGCTTCCAGGGCGATCCGCTTCCCGTGGCCTGCGAGTATCCGGGTGCCGACGCCGCCGCCACGCGTCGCTCGCTGGTCGCCCTTAAGGGGCTGTGCCACGTCGTGGAATTCCTGCACCACATCGGCATCTGCGTGGGCGACTGGAACCCCTATAACTTCGTGGTGGGGGAAGATGGCCATGTCGGCCTTCTTGACGTCGACGGCTTCCACCTGGCGTATGACCGCGGCCTGGTCTATCCCTGCGGCGTCTGTGCCGAAGGTTACGTCGCCCCCGAGCTCGTCCGCGCCCAGCGCGAATGCGGCCTCGGTTATCGAGAGATGGCGCTGAAGGGCATTTCCACGTTCACGCCCGAGACCGATGAATTCGGCCTCGCGGTGGCGATCTTCCGCGCCCTCGACAATTGGGTCCATCCCTTCTCGGGTTCAGTCGACATCGGCCCCGACGACTCCTACGAGCGCCCAAGGCCCGTGGACGAGCTGGTGGCGGAAGGCGCCTCCCCGTTCGTCGGCACCGCGCCTGGTCTCAAGCTCAAGCCCTGGGCCCTGCCCCTGGAGTATCTCCCGCCACTCTTCCAGGAGGCCTTCCAGTGGAGCCTGTTCGACGATGACCCGAGCCGTCGCCTCGCGCCGGGCCAGTGGGAGCGCCTGCTGGGCGACTATCTTGACCAGCTTGTCGATTGTCCCTGCGGGCACGCGTACCACCGTGGCTTCAGCGCGTGCCCGTACTGCCAAGTCGAGGCCGAGATGGCCAAGGCCACCCCTGCGGCCGAGGCGGCGTGAGGATGGTCGCGCAGCTGCATCGCTCGGCCCTGGGGCCGGTCTCGCGTGTCTACTACGAGGAGATTCTCGACGCGCTCGCCACCTTCTCGCGCGAGGCGACGCTTCCTGGCGGCCTCGACCACACCGCCGCGTTCGAGGTGTTCCGTCTGGTGATGCACGACAACCCGCGCATCATCTGGGCAAATTCGTCCGCGACGACGATCGAGCGCGGGTCGCAGGGGGTAACGAGGATGTCTTTCTCCTACCTGCGCGACGAGGTCGAGGCGCGCTCGGAGCTCGAC
Organism: Collinsella sp. 1033st1_E11_1033SCRN_220408; assembly: GCF_039062465.1. Taxonomy (NCBI): domain Bacteria; kingdom Bacillati; phylum Actinomycetota; class Coriobacteriia; order Coriobacteriales; family Coriobacteriaceae; genus Collinsella; species Collinsella sp. 1033st1_E11_1033SCRN_220408. Next base: position 37,552 of record NZ_JBCLNF010000002.1, on the reverse strand, counting down.
GCGATAGCCCGCAGCGCCGATCCGATCCTCGAGGCGGCTTCCTCCCTTCCCGCGGGGCTGGCGCGCGTCGCCGCCATCCATGACGGGCTGCTCAGCCTTGGCGCTGGCATCGAGGGCGGAGCCGATCTGCGAAACGCGGTCGGCGCGCTTGGCCGCGGGCACACCGGGGCCGTTTGCACGGGTTATGCCCGCGCGTTCAAGCTGCTGTGTGATGCGGCACATGTGCCGTGCGCCGTCGTGAGCGGGTGGGCTACGGGCGGGGACCGGCCCCTGAGGCGCGGTCGCGATGGCGAGACCAGCCATGCCTGGAACCTCGTCGACGTGTCCGCCGAGAGGGGTGTGCCGCCTCGCTGGGTGCATGTGGACGCCTATTGGGACGCGGAGCGCGACGGCTGGACTTGCAGCCACGCCTATCTCGGCCTGTCCGATGTCGAGGTCGCGCCAACCCACCTCGCCGCAGGCGTTGGCTTTAGCCCCGCGTGCGATGTCTCGGCGGGCTACTACGACGCCTTTGACCTCGAGGCGTGGGATATGGGTGGGGCGAGGGCGATCCTGCGGCGAGCACGCGGCGCCTCTTCCGTCGAGATGCGCCTGCCCTCGGGTGACGAAGGCGAGTTCAGGCGCTTCGCGCACGAGGTGGTCAAGCTGGCCACGAAGACCTGGCGCCATGACATTGCGTATCGGCTCGTCCCCGGACGCAACGTGCTTCTCTGCCGCAAGAGGTAGGGGTCGCCCGGACTCACGGGCCGGCGCCCCTCCGGCTGCTTCGGTACCGCCGAGATGGGCGACAAGGTCGTCGCTGCCCTGTAGAGTTGACAAAGGGACAGTCCCTTTGTCAACTCTACAGGGCAGCGACCTGCCGGACCTGCAAATGAACTGGGACCTGCAAAAGGGACAGTCCCTTTTGCAGGTCGCGGGTGGGGCGCTGGCGAGCCCTGGCGCTCGCCAGCCTTGCTCCGCCGGCCGTCTCGTTCCTACAGGAGCGAGTCGTTGCGGCTCAGGAAGAGCTTCTTCATGCCGGAGACGACGGCCGCGTAGCCGAGCACCATCGCGGCGAGGACGCCCCAGAACATCGGCGGCAGGCTGCAGAAGTCGAGTGTCGCGCCCAGCGCGCTCGCCGGCAGGAGCGTCGCGACGGCGATACCCATCGAGCCGAGCATCACGAGTGGCAGCGCCGCGCAGCTGCCCACGAACGGGACCTTCTCGGTGCGGATCAGGTGCACGACGAGGGTCTGCGTCCACATGCTCTCGACGAACCAGCCCGCCTGGAAGGTGCCGACGAACAGTGCCTGGCCCGCGGCGTCGAGCGTGCCCCAGGCGCCGCCCGCGACGGCGGGGCACACGAAGAAGAAGAGCGCCGCGAAGGTGAGGATGTCGAAGACCGAGCTCAGCGGGCCAAACGCGACCATGAAGCGGCGCACGGACGCGGTGTCCCAGCGCCGCGGGGTGCGGATGGCGTCCTCGTCGACGTTGTCCCAGGGGATGGCCGTGCAGGTGAGGTCGTAGATCAGGTTGAGCAGGAGGAGCTGGACGGCCGTCATGGGCAGGAACGGCAGCAGCGCCGCCGCCACGAGGACGCTCGCGATGTTGCCGAAGTTCGAGCTGACGGTCATCTTCACGTACTTGATCATGTTCGCGTAGGTGCGACGCCCGCACTCGATGCCGCGCTCGAGGACCATGAGGTCCTTCTCGAGCAGGATGATGTCGGCGGCCTCGCGGGCCACGTCGACGGCGGTGTCGACCGAGATGCCGCAGTCGCTCTCGCGCATGGCGGCGGCGTCGTTCACGCCATCGCCCATGTACGCGACGGCGTGGCCGAGGCCGCGGAGCGTGGCGACGACGCGCACCTTCTGGGAGGGGGAGAGCTTGGCGAAGATGCACGTCTGCTGAACGGCAGCCGCCAGCTCCTCGTCGCCCATGGCCTCGACGTCGGTGCCGGTGAGGACGTTGTCGGCGGGGATGCCGATGGCGCGGCAGACGTGCGCCGCGACGCGGCCGGAGTCTCCCGTGAGGACCTTCGTCTCCACGCCGTGGTCCAGAAGTGCCTTGATGGCGGCGGCGGAGCTCTCCTTGGGTGGATCGAGGAAGGCGAGGTAGCCGATGAGGACCATGTCCCGCTCGTCATCGACCGTGAGGATGCCGGTGCCGGCGGGGTTGTCCTTGCGGGCGACGCCGAGGACGCGCATGCCCTCGTCCGCGAGGTCCGCGCCGCGGGAGATGACCTTCTCCGCGAGCTCGTCGGTTAGGGGAAGGACCTGCCCGTCGACCTCGACGCGCGAGCAGATGCCGAGAATCTTCTCGAGGGCGCCCTTGGTCACCATGCGCGTGCGCCCCTTGGCGTCGCCCACGACGACGGAGAGGCGACGGCGCTCGAAGTCGAACGGAAGCTCGTCGATGCCGTGGTAGTACTCGGCCAGCTCCTCTGCCGTGACGGGGGTGCCCTTCGTCACGGCGTCGACCTCGTCGGTGCCCTCCGCGAGGGCGCGCTCGATAATCGCGTTGTCGACGAGGTTCTTCACGCCGGTCGAGAAGTAGCTGTTGAGGAAGGCATAGCGAAGGACGCGGGCGTCCTCGCGGCCGTTGACGTCGAGGTGGCGCTCGAGCACGATGCGGTCCTCGGTGAGGGTGCCGGTCTTGTCGGTGCAGAGGACGTCGACGGCGCCGAGGTCCTGGATCGAGTCGAGACGCTTGACGATGACGCGGGAGTGGCTGAGGTCGACGGCACCCTTGCCGAGGCAGGTGGTGACGAGCATGGGCAGCATCTCGGGCGTGAGGCCGACGGCGACGGAGAGCGAGAAGAGCAGGGCGTCAACCCAGTCGCCCTTCGTGACGCCGGAGATGACGAAGACCACCGGCAGCATGACGAACATGAGGCGCATGAGCAGGCGGCTCGTCGACTTGATGCCCACGTCGAACGAGGTCTCGCGCTTGCGGCCGACGAGCGTGCCCGTGGCCTCGCCAAACATCGTGCGGGCGCCCGTGGCGACGACGACGCCGCGCGCGTTGCCGGAGATGACGGTGGAGCCCATGAAGGCGAGGTCGGGGAGGTCGGTGATGGCCGTCGTGGCGACGTCGAGGTTCTCGAGGCCCGTGACATCGAGGCTCGCGCGCTTCTCGATGGGCTCGGACTCGCCGGTGAGCGACGCCTGGCTCACGAAGAGGTCGCGGGCGGCAAAGATGCGCAGGTCAGCGGGGACGATGTCGCCCGATGAGAGGTGGATGACGTCGCCGACGACGATCTCGTCGATCGGGGTCTCGTTTCCGCCGTCGCCGTCGCGCTCGACCTCGGCCGTGGACTCGACCATCTCCGCTAGGGACTCTGCGGCGACGGTGCTCTTCTCGTCCTGGACGAAGCGCAGTACGCCGGAGACGAGCACCATCGCTCCGATGATCAGTGGGGTGGAGAGGTCGCGTTCGGTGCCGGTGGCGAAGACCCAGTCTGTCAGGACCGAGACGATGGCGATGAAGACGAGGATGTAGGTGAAGGGGTCTGCGAAGGACGCAAGGAATCGGACCGGCAGCGGACGCTTGGCCGCCTGGGCGACGGAGTTCGCGCCGTAGAACTCGCGGGCTGTGTCGATCTGGTCAGACGCGAGGCCTTCTTCGGAACTGTTTATCTCGCAGAATAGCTCTGAAGAAGGAGCCGCGGCGGCGTGTCGCAGCCACTCCTGCTGTGCCTTGGCCTGGGACTCCCTCTTGGCGGAGGGCTTCTGCTTCTGGACGTCCGCGTGCATGCGAACGAAGAGGTCGCGCAGCATCATGGCGCACCTCGCAATCCCGGGATACTAAAAAGGCCCCGGCGCTTTGCCAGGGACCCCGGAGGCACAACGTGTGCATGCGCGCGATTATCTAGCTACTTAGCGTTTGGCCGTTAGCTGTGCGGCTGTCTTGCCGACAAGCTGTCTAGCTGCCGCTATGCGCGACGGGCGGCCGCCATCCCGAGGACGGGCGCCTCCTCCATGGACTTGAGGGTCTTGGGTTCGTGACTGTTGTTGCGACTATGACTGGAACCGTCGGACATGACGCACCTCCTTGGTGTCAGGGCCAGTGCCCATCGTTGCTGCGTCGGCTAAATGATAACAAATAGGGGGAGTTGGGTTATGTAAGGTTGCCGTAAGTCTGTCATTCCTAATTGTTACCAACCAGGGCGCGTTTATGCGTTGGCATGGGTGATAGGATGGGGCGGCTAGATAAATGGTAAGGATTGGGGTCTTATGAACGTTACCGACAACATTGCATACGTTGGCGTGAACGACCACGACATCGACCTGTTTGAGGGTCAGTACGATGTGCGTGTCAATGGCATGTCCTATAACTCCTACGTCGTCTTTGGTGACGAGAAGATCGCTGTTACGGATACCGTCGACGCCCACTTCACTGACGAGTGGCTGGCGAACCTCGACTCCGCGCTTGCGGGCCGCACGCCTGATTACCTCGTCGTTCATCACATGGAGCCTGACCACTCTGCGAGCATCGCCGTCTTCATGGAGCGTTACCCCGAGGCGACCGTCGTTGCCTCGGCGCCGGCGTTCAAGATGATGGTTGCCTACTTCGGCACTGACTATCCGGAGCGCAAGCTCGTGGTTAAGGAGGGCGCCACGCTCGAGCTGGGCGGGCGCAGTCTCACCTTCGTCGGCGCGCCCAACGTGCACTGGCCTGAGGTGCTCTTCTCCTATGTGCCCGAGGACAAGGTGCTCTTCTCCGCTGACGGATTCGGCAAGTTCGGTGCGCTCGACTCCGAGGACCCGGAGGGCTGGGCGTGCGAGGCGAGGCGCTACTATTTCGGTATCGTCGGCAAGTTTGGCAAGAACGTCCAGGCCGTGCTCAAGAAGGCCGCGAAGCTCGACATCGCGCACATCTGCCCGCTTCATGGCCCCGTGCTTTCTGAGAATCTTGGCTACTACCTCGACCTTTACAACACGTGGTCGAGCTATGAGCCGGAGGATAAGGGCGTGACCATCGCCTACTCCTCCGTCTATGGCAATACGAGGCAGGCGGCGCTCGAGCTCGCGGACGCGCTCAAGGCCCGCGGCCAGGAGGTTTCGGTCTTCGACCTCGCCCGTGACGACATGTCCGAGGCCGTAGAGGATGCCTTCCGCTATGATCGCCTCGTGCTGGCGAGCATCACCTACGCGGGCAGCATCTTCCCGCACATGAGCACGTTCCTTCACACGCTCGCCGAGCACGCCTACCAGAACCGTCGCGTCGCTCTCGTCGAGGCCGGTTCCTGGGCGCCGATGGCCGCCAAGGTCATGCGCTCCCAGCTCGAGGCGATGAAGGATATCGATATCTGCGAGAACGTCGTTACCGTCAAGGGTGCCGTCAACGATGAGACGCGTGCCCAGATCGAGGCGCTTGCCGAGGAGCTCGCGCGATAGGAGAGCAAGTGAAAGAGATGACCAAGACGACGGGAGCTTCCGCGCTGTCGCCTGCACGTCGCCGTATCTGCGTGGCCCTGCTCGTCGTCCTCGGCTTCTCTTTGGGTTGCTCTGAGTTCGCCGTCATAGGCGTCGAGCAGGAGATTGCCGACGCCTATGGCGTGACGCTTGCGGAGGCGGGCCAGCTCATCAGCTTTTTTGCGATGACGTATGCGTTCCTGACCCCGCTGCTCACCCTTGCGACGGGCCGCTTCAAGCGCTTCCATCTCGTCGTTGCCTACTCGGCGGTGTTCTGCGTCGCCAACCTCGTTCAGTCGCTTGCTCCGACGTTTGGCATTCTCCTCGTGAGCCGCGTGCTTATCGGCGCCGTCTCTGGAACGTTTTTGGGCGTGGGTATCACGTTCATCCCCGAGCTCGTCGACCCGAAGCGGACGTCCGCGATGATCAGCGTGGTTTACGCCGCGTTCTCCGTGGCGATGGTTGTCGCAACCTCCGCCGGCAAGGCCCTGGCCGCTCTCTCCGACTGGCGCATCATCATGTGGGCCGCGCTTGCGCTCGCCCTCGTGACGTGTGCCGCTCTTATCGCATTGCTTCCGCGCGAGGGTGCCACGGACGAGCCCGCGACTGCCGGCGAGCAGGTGCGCCTCCTCTTCGAGCCGCAGGTCATGACGGGTATCGCCATCTTTGTCTTTGGTGTGGGCTCGATTTACGTGTTCTATGGGTATGTCACGCCTTATCTCGAGACGGTCCTCGGGATGTCTCCGCTTGCCGCGAGCGCCACGCTGATGGCGTATGGCGCGGGTACGTTTGCGTCGAACCTGCTCTCCGGCTGGGTTGATTCTCGCTTCGGAATTCGAGCGCTTTGCGTGACCTTCCCCATGCTTTCCGTCGTGCTGCTCACGCTCTGGCTCGCGGGTTCCTCGCAGCCGCTGGGCCTCGCATGTGTCATGGCGATATCGCTGCTCATGTACATTGCGTCCGTGCCCTGTATCTCGATGTTCATCAACACGGCAATGCGCAAGCACCCCAAGGCGCTCACGCTCGCGAGCTCTCTCGAGGCGACGGCGTTCAACATCGGCATCGCATTTGGCACGGCGGTCGGCGGAGTCATCGTGAGCGACCTCGGGCTTGCGAACGTTGGCGCTGTGGGCGCCGTGTTCGCGCTGGTGGCGCTTGGGCTCGTGCTGGTCACCATTCCGCTCGAGCGCCGTTCGAGGGCGAAAGCCTAGCATGAAGGAGCGCTCGACAGATGCCTGCCGCCGTGCGCCGGGTGTGGGCGGGCCCGGCGCCGAGGGCCGCTGGCCCTCGTGGTTGCCGCGCCCCGTTCGCCTCTCGGATGGGTGGGGCTTCGTGCGCCAGGTCCGCGACCACGATGGCGAACCCGTGCGGGTGCTGCAGACGGGAGGCGTCTACCAAAGCGCCACCTACCTCGACGAACGCCGCATGGAGCCCGTGTTCTCCTACTACCGCGCCTTTGACCACGCCTTCACGCTGCGCCCCGATACGCGTCGCGTCCTCATGATCGGTGGCGGTGGCTACGCGTGGCCCAAGCACGTGCTCGCGACGCGCGATGATGTCTCGCTCGACGTGGTTGAGATCGACGCGTCCGTGACCGAGGTCGCGCGCCGCTGGTTCTTCCTCGACGAGGCGATGTCCGCCCATCCGGGTCGCTGCCGCCTCATCACGGAAGACGGGCGAGCTTTCCTCGAGGATGGTGCCGCCTCTGGGCGCGAGCCGTATGACTTGATTGTGCTCGATGCATTCGACGGGTCCGAGCCCGTGCGCGCACTCGCGACCGTCGAAGCCGCGCGGGCGGTGCACGCCAACCTTGTGTTGGATGGCTTGGCGCTCGCAAACGTCGTCTCCGCGGAGGCGGGAACGGACATCGAGTTCCTCCGAGACATCGCCGCATCGTTTACCGAGGTATTCGCCCATGTGTACGTGATGCCCTGCGAGGACGACCCCTTTGCGGTGGAGGATAACTACCTGCTCGTTGCGACTGATGCCAACTGGCCAGCTCCGGATGCGATTCCCTTCGACGAGGAGTTCCTCGGCGAGCCGATGTACGACTAGTCGCTCAGAGCCTTCTCGTCAGTCGAACCAGGGGATGTCGACGCCGGGGACTCCACCGCCGGACAGAAGTTCCGCGCTCGTGGCGTAGGGCTCCCATTCGTTGACGCGGCTCCTCATGCCTTGGACGTCGAGGACGCCCTCCGCGAAGCCCTTTCGCACGAGCTCGGGCGGGAGCAGGCTGTCGTACTTCTCGAAAACCGGGACCTCCGTCGGGCCGAGGAGGTCGAGGGGGTCGAAGGGTTTGTTCGCCTCGTCGATGAGGGTTCGAAAGAACTCGCCGGGGCCCGCGCTCATGCGGAACTGCAGGTAGTAGGGGCGAGTCGGGTCAAGGCCCTTGATGCCGAGCTGTTTTGCGCACTTGTGTTTGATGAGGCGCTCGAGGGCGAGGAACGCGTAGCTTCCAAGCCAGGGTAAGAGTGCCCACGTGTCTTCCCCTAGGTTGATGAGGGGCGTGCGATCTATGTCCGCGCCGGCGGCTGCGCGGCGCGCGACGGCGAGACGTACCGTTGCGTTGCGCATGAGGAACGGATAGTTGCAGCGCTCCTCAAGGACGCGACGCATGCGCTCGAGCACGCGCGTGTGGATATCGCCGGCGCACTCGCCAAAATAGGCGGGCACGCGGCCCTTGATCTTTGTGACGTAGACGACGAGACGCTTGTGATCGACCTCGTCGACCATCCAGGTGGCGCCGGCGATGGCGACCTTGCCGCCCGGGGGCGGCGGCGCGACGAGCGTGCCAAGATCTGCTGAGTCGCTGCGGACGGTGTACTCGATGTTCTCCTGAAAGACGCCGTAGAACTTGTACGAGTTGACGACGCGTTCTCCGGCGAGGCCGACGATGAACGTCCCCGCCTCCGTGAGCTCGAGGTAGTCCGTCTCGAGGAGATGGCGGAGCAGGACCTTGAAGTCATCCGGACTCACGCGCCTGAACACGGTGAGGTTGAGCACCCTGCCCGCAAGCTCGCTCGCGGAGAGCTCCCCCTCGCTGGCGAGCGTGGCAAGCGTCTGGTGAAGCAGGAGGCTGTAGGGGAGGCGGTCGAGGCGAGGCGGCTCGACCCAGCGCTCCTCGAGGTAGAGCTGGACGAGGGCGATGCCCTGGAGCAACTTCCACGGGATGGTCTCCGGGAGGAGGGCCCTGACGTCAGGGTGATCCTCGCGCATGACGAACCACATCTCGGGCGGGCGCTCCCGGCGGCCGGTGCGACCCATGCGTTGGAGGAACGCGCTCACCGTGAAGGGGGCGTCGATCTGGAAGGCGCGCTCGAGTCGCCCGATATCAATTCCCAGTTCAAGGGTGGCCGTGGTAACCGTGGTCATGCACTGCGTCTCGTCGCGCATGAGGTCCTCCGCGGACTCGCGAATCGAGCTCGAGAGGTTGCCATGGTGGATCAGGAAGCGATCCGGCTCGTGCGCGAGCTCGCAGTAACGACGGAGTTCCGTGCAGTAGGCTTCCGCGTCCTCACGGGAGTTGGCGAAGAGCAGGCATTTCTTGTTGCGTGAGTGCTCGAAGACATAGCCGAGTCCGGGGTCGGCCTCCTTGGGGGCGGCGTCTGTGGCGACGTCAAGCGTGGGACAGATGAAGAAGTCGTCGTCGATCTCGTCGGGTTCGATGGGGGACGGGGCGGCGAGGGAGGTTTCGTCGCCTCTTGAGGCGACAGCGGGGCCAGACACGCGGCCGCCGTCTTCGCCTGTGGTCTCTACGCTGCCGGTGTTTGTGGGGCCAGCATCGGCATCGCTTGTGGAGCCAGCGCTAGCGCCGTTTGCGGACTCGGCGTAGCCTGCGGACCCGGTATTGCTTGCGGGTCCGGCGCTGCTGCTTGACGCCTTGCGAGCGTCCGCTGCCCTTCGTGACGCGTCGAAATCGCGAAGCGAGCGCAGCGCTTCGGCGAGCGAGGCGTCTCCCGCCTGGTCTCCATCGAGGTAGAAGTGCTCCATTGAGAGGTTCCATACGCGTTCAGGCTCCTGAACGCGCGGAACCACCCATCCTCGACCCGTGCCTGCGGATAGGAATGCGCCGACGGCATCCGGGTCGCCGATCGTGGCGGAAAGCCCGATGCGGCGCGGGTTGACGCCCGCGATGCGACCGAGGCGTTCGATGAGCGAAATCGTTTGGCCGCCACGGTCTCCGCGTAGAAGCGAGTGGACCTCGTCGATTACGACGAAGCGAAGGTCGCTGAACAGATGCGGGATGGCCGAGTGCTTATGGAGTAGAAGCGCCTCGAGTGACTCTGGCGTGATCTGGAGGATGCCGCTCGGCTTCTTGAGGAGCTTGGCCTTGTGGCTCGAGGAGACGTCTCCGTGCCAGCGCCAGACGGGGATGTGCGCCTCGTCACAGAGATCCCCCAGGCGGAGGAACTGATCGTTGATGAGGGCCTTGAGGGGGCCGATGTATATGGCGCCCACGCTCGCGGGAGGGTTCTCGTCGAAGAGCGTGAGGATGGGGAAGAACGCGGCCTCCGTCTTGCCGGACGCGGTTGACGCGGTGAGCAGGACGTTGTCATCCGTGTTGAAGATGGCTTCGGCGGCAGCCACCTGGACGCCACGGAGGCTCTCCCAGTCGTGGTCATAGATGAAGTCCTGGATGAAGGGTGCATAGCGAGAGAAGGTATCCATCAGAGCTTGAACCCGGAGAAGTCTCTGCTGGATGTGCCTTCGGCAGGACGGCTCGCGCCTGCGATGGTGGAGGCCGTGCCAGCGGCTGCCGAGCTCGACGGCGCGGCACCCGCGAGCGTTACGCCCCCGCTCTGTGTCGCCACGCTTGCCGTGTTACCGGCTGCCGACGTGGTGACGACCGGTGCGCCGGTGTCACTCGGCATGCCGCCGGCTGCCGACGTGGTGGTGACCGGTGCATTGACATTGCTCGGCATGCTGGCGCCGCCGGACACATCGGTTGCGAGAATGCTCTCGATTGTGGTGCCGGGGTTCTGGTGGAGGATGTCGAGAAGCTCGACGAAGTCGCGGATGACCTCGCGCGGGGTGAGGTGGGTATCCGCGCCGACACGCCCGTACTCGAGCTGGAGGAACCTGACGAGGTCCCCCGTGCCAAGCGTGCGCTCATATCCGAAGTAGCCTGCATGAATATCCGAGAGCTTCTCCGTCAGGACGAGAAGCTCCTCATAGGTGAGGGGATTCAGCTTGATGACGGGTGCGAGCATGTCATACATGCCCTCGCGGGCGAAGCGGCCCTCTGCCAAGCGCGAGCGCAGGGCTTCGTACGAGTAGACTCCGCGGCGGCGGTCCTCGATTGATTGCGGAGTGCCGCCCATGATGATGCCCAGGTGGTGCGCCTTGCCCTGGAGCGTGTCGTTGTACATCGTGAGGATCTTCTCGTAGTTGTACTGGCGTGTGATGGCGTTGGGAATCTTGTAGAGGTTCACCAGCTCATCGATGAGGACGAGCATGCCCTGATAGCCGGCGCCCACGAGGAACTGCGCGAGGAGCTTGAGGTAGTCATACCAGTCGTCGTCGCCGATGCAGCAGGAGATGCCGAGCTCGCCACGGGCCTCGGTCTTGGTGCGGTACTCGCCGCGGAGCCACCTGAGGACGGCGGCGCGGCGCTCGTCATCCCCCTGGGCGCTGGCCTCGTGGTAGGCGCGCAGGATACGGGCGAAGTCGAACCCGTGGACCATCTCCTCGAGCGGGGCGCATGCTGCGGCGAGAGCTGCCTCCGCGCCGGCGGGGGAGGCGTCAATGGTGGCGACCCAGCGATCGAGCACGAGCTGGAGCGCGCCGCCCTCCGGACGCGTCTTGGTCGAGAGGTTGCGAATGAGCTCGCGATAGGTAGCGAGGCCCTGTCCGGCGGTACCCTGGAGGCGACGCTCCGGCGAGAGGTCTGCGTCCGCAACGACGAAGCCCTTACCCATGGCATGAGTGCGTATGGTTTGAAGCAGGAAGCTCTTGCCCGCGCCGTAGCGACCTACGAGGAAGCGGAAGCTGGCACCGCCGTTGGCGATAAGGTCGAGGTCATGGAGGAGGGCGCGAATTTCAGTCTCGCGGCCGACCGTCACGTAGGGCAGACCGATGCGCGGCACCACGCCGCCTTTGAGCGAGTTGATGATGACGGCGGCGATGCGCTTGGGCACGCGCGGCTTGGCGGTGGGCGCATCGGCGGATAGCGCCATCTGGCTTGTGTTTTCACTCATAGGAGAGGGCCTCCCTCACGTCTTCTGCGTAGTCGTCGATGATAGCGGGCATGCCGGACACTAAACCGTCGAACTCGAGCGCGGTATCTCCAAGCAAGTCGAAGAGCTTCTCGTTGATGGAGTCCACGAGCATGTCGAGCGATGTGCCTGCGGGAACCTCCCATGGGGTGCCATCGAGAAGTGACTGAAGAAGCTCGAGCTCAATGGCGGTGAGGCCATAGGGCGCCGGCGCTGTTTCCGCGGAAGACGCCCCGGCGGGTGCTGCGACCTGCGGCGTGGGGGTCGCAGGCGACAGCGCCTCTGCCGCGGACGACACGGCCACTGCTGCCGCCGACGCCGCCTCTGCCGCGGGCGACACGGCCACTGCTGCCGCCGACGCCGCCGCTGCCGCGGGCGACACCGCCGCTGCTGCCGCCGACGTCACTGTCGCGTCCGACACAGCCTCATCCTCTCGCTCTTCGTCGATGAGGAGCGAATCGCACGTGGCGTTTGCCGCGGCGCGAATGCCGGCGAGCTGGGAGAGGTCGACCCGAACGGCCCTTGCCTCGCGAACCGCCTCCCAGGCGAGGCGGTTCTCTATCTGCTCCGCGATGATCTTGTCGAGGTACTTGGGTGCATCCTTCTTGGTGAGCGGATGGGGATAGTCAATCGCGACACGCAGGCGCTGGTCGATTAGACGGAGAATGGCTCCGAGCTTGGAGCTGCGTTTGGCGGTGGTCAGGAATCCTTCGTGATACCAGCGTCCCTTGGCGCAACCGTAGCGATTGCATGGGCTTATCTCGTAGATCGTGTCTTCGTGGGGGCTACCCGTCCAGAAGACGGCGTTCATGAACATGACGTAGGGGAAGGCCTGTGAGCTGCCGAAAAGATCTTCGACAAGGCCGGATTTGCGGTGCTTCTCGTAATAGAGGGCAAGCTCAGCGATAACGGAGCAGGTCACATGGCGGAGCGTCTCCGGACGGTCGCGATAAAGGCGACTTACGCGTGGCCGGTAGGTGGACAGCGGGTCGAGTGCGGAGAAGAGCCGCTCCTCCTCCGGCCTGTCTGCGCCAGCGAGAGCCATTGCCCGCGCATCTTGTTTGCGAGGCTTTTTCTGGGGCGTCGCCGCCATCCAAGAGCCGAGGGACTCCGTGAGGCTGACGAGTGCTTCGTCAAAGGCGGTATTTACGTACGGAGCGAGGTAGGACGTGTCAAGCCCATGCCAGACCGCGTAATCGCGGAGCCAACGCGTCACGTAACGTTGCAGCTCGGGGTAGGTGTCCTCGTGAGTCTTCCAGAAATGCTCGATGGCAAGGAAACCCTGCTCAGCCCTAGTGAGACCTTCGCGGCTACGCCCGATGGGCTCGAGTTCGATGCCAATGCTGGCGATTAGCTCATAGAGGTGAACGAACGCAAAGGAGAGGGGCGCTTTAGGGGTCTCCTCTCCGCGACGGACGGCGCTTCTCCATGAGAAATAGCCTCTGAGCTGGCGGTCATTCATATCCACGTAAGTGGGGAAATAGCGCTCGAACGAGCCGTGATACTCGACGTCGTCCTCGTAATCCTCCATGAAGAGCGCTTGCTTGGTGAAGAGCTGGGCGCCAATCATCACACGACCTTCGGGCGAGAGCGCCATCTCGCGCATCTCTTGGATGCGCGGGGGGATGTAGCTGGCCATTTGGGAGCCGCGCATGAGGATGGGCTCATCCGTGAAGACGCGGTCCACGAAGTCGCTGCGGCGGAGGCTGGGGCTCTGGAGGAGCATGTCGAGCACTTCTTGAGCGGTAGATCGCATCATGCCTCCCTCCCGAGCCAGCCTTAGGGACGCCTATGATAGCACTGATTGCGAACATCTGTTTGACTAGCTTCTCCCGGGCAGCACGATGGAATCCAGGCCTTGGGCAAGAACCAGGCCGCGCGCCAGAACCAGGCTGCGGGCTGGAGCCGGGCTTTGGACCGCTTGAGCTTAGAACCAGGGGAGCCCCGCGCATACGGCGGCGATGACCACAGCAGGCAGCATGTTTGCCGGCTTGAAGGTACGAGGCCAGATGAGGTTGATCCCTACGCAGAAGATGAGGACTGAGCCTACGAGGGTGAGGTTGGCGAGCGCCGCATCGGACAGGACCGGGGCGATAAGCGTGGCGAGTGCCGTGACGAGTCCCTGGAAAACGCCAACCGAGAGCGCGGAGAAGATGCAGCCCCTGCCCATAGACGCCGCCATCGTGCAGACGATGATCGCGTCGATGGAACCTTTGAGCGCGAGGGCGGACCAATCGCCCGCAAGGCCGTCTTGGATGGAACCCACAATGGCCATCGCGCCGACCGAGAGGGTGAGCGATGCGGTGACGAAGCCGTCGACGAAGCGGGGGTCGCCGGAGCTGCCAGTGTGGTCGCGCAGCCATTTTCCGAGGTCATCGAAGCGAGCGTCGATGTCGATGACCTCGCCGATGACCGTACCGAGCGCCATCGACACGACAAGCATCATCGTGCCCGTCGTGGAGAGGAGAACGGTTCCGTCTTCCGCAACGGTGGCGACGAGCATGTGCTGGAGCGTGCCTGCGATGCCAACGAATACGATGCACGCGCCGCATGCGCGGAGAAGCGCGTCTTGCAGGCGCTCCGTGACGAGCGAGCTGGCGGCGAGGCCGATGAGCCCGCCGATAATGATCAGGGTGACGTTGATGAGGGTACCGAGGCCGGGCATTGGGCTCCTTAACTGGTTTGCGCGGTCCTTTAGTATACAGGCGGCCGACAAGCGGCATCTGCGCTCGCGCCTCGATTCTTGCGATGCGTGCGGTATGGATGGCGCGTATAGTAGCCTCAAACCCGAGAAACGGAGGACACATGGTCTACCCTGACAGGATTGTCGACTTCGCCTTCTGTCCTTATCCCTGCTACCAATACCTGGCAGATCTGGCTGACCCCGAGGATTGGGGCCCGGATAACAGGATATTGCTCAACTACATCGACTTCACGTACCGTCGTGCCGCGTACCTGCAGGAACGTGTCGATGAAGAGGGGAGAGGGAAGTCCTTCATCGTGTCGGATGGCGATTTCGCCTGTTTCAATACGGGGCTTTTCACGCCGCGCTTCGAGGCGATATACGCATTGTTCCAGCCCAACAATCGCCCGGGTGCCCAGCCATGGTTCCTCAAGGGCTTCTTTAAGTCGAGCGACTTGGCGCTGTCAGAGGTTGACGTGCTTCCTGCCCGCGTTCATTACACTGATAACCCCGCAGACCTCATTTATGATTTCCACCTGCGGGTTCGTCCGAATATCGATCATATTTTGGGCGATGAGAACAACTTGGCTCGCATCCCGGAACAACTTCGTGGCGAGGAAAACGAGTGCTTACTGCGCCGGGCCTTTGAGGGCGCCGTTGCGGAGGCCGAGCGTCGCGCGGCTGCGAACTACACCATTGCGGTGCCGCAGTACTACAACGGGCGCATCCAGCTGCTTCTGCCACTTCGCCTTACGGGTAACCAGCCGGAGCTCGCACTGACTATCTGTCGTGAGGACGGGTTCTATTCTGCGCGAACGTGTCTTACGCTCGATATGGCATACAACAATGCGCGTCAGATTTGCCGTCCGATGGCGAGTTGGCTGGCAAAGTAGGGCCAGGAAACTGAGCGTGTGTCAGGTGGGACGCGGCAAAACCGCGCCCCACCTGTTTTTAACCGGGTTTGACGCCCTGAAACGATGCCGCTTGATGACCAAGAGCCATGTTGTGCGCTTTGCGTTGCGTGCGAACGCCGCGTGTGCCCCGCTTCGCCAGTAGTTACCGTTCGCCTCTTCGGGCAGGTGACGGCCTGGGCCATGCTGGTTGGCTTATCAGGCAGACTTATGTAATCCCATTCGATCGAATGGATACAATAACCGCAGGTGGCCGGGCCTAGTACGGGAGAGGGCGTCATGGCACGCGTAAAGAAGACCATGCTTTGGCGTGACGTCCTCGCCACGTTCAAGAAGTCAAAGGGGCGCTTCTGCTCCATCGTTTGCCTTATCGCCCTGGGCTCTTTCGCTCTCGTGGGCCTCAAGGTTGCGGGTCCGGATATGCGCGCGACTTCCGCCCGATTCTTCGACCGCTACGACATGGCAGACGTTACCGTTATTGGCGACCTTGGCCTTGACGCCGATGACCAGGCGGATGTCAAAGCGACTCCCGGCATTCGCGAGGTCGAGTTCGGCTACCTCAAGGACGTTACGATTGCGGACACCAATGACTCCATTCGACTCGAGTCGGTCCCTGAGCGCGTAAGTCAGTTTGAGATCGTTGACGGTCGCATGCCTTTGGCTCCTGACGAAATAGCCGTCGACTCCTTCCTCGCGGATCGTTTTCCGCTCGGCTCGATGATCGACCTGGTCGAAAAGGCCGGCATGGGTGGCAGCACGGTGCTGACGCAGACGCATTTCCGCGTTGTGGGACATGTGAGCTCGACGGAGATCATCGCGAGCGTGAACAAGGGCAAGACAATGGTGGGAACGGGCGACCTTACGGGATATGCCGTGGTAACGCCCGACGTCTTCAATGCGGGCTATCGCATGGTTGCGCGCCTTACGTTTGATGACACCGAGGGCCTTGACCCGTATGGCGCGGAGTATCTCGCACGCGTCTCGGCTCATAAGGAGGAGCTTGCCACCGTGCTCGCACACGCACCGCAGCGCCGTCTTGCTGCGGTACGCGCGGAGTTCGATGACAAGATCGCTGACGGCCAGGCGACCCTCGACAGCGCTCGTCAGCAGCTCTCCGATGCCAAAGCAGCGCTAGATGATGCTGCCGCGAGACTCGCAGATGGACAAGTGACCCTCGATGACACTTGGTCACAGCTTGAGGCAGCTGCCGCGCGGCTGGCGGGTGCGCGCGAAACGCTTTTCGCTTCCCGCGATCGTCTTGCAGATGCCCGCGCCCAGCTAGACGAAGGAGAGCGGCAGCTTGCCGAGGCGCACTCCCAATACGCGGCGTCCGTCCAGGCTCTCGATGACGCCAAGGTGGCAGCGGAGCAGCAAACGGCTCAGGTGCAGGCGCAGATTGATGCCCAGCGTGCGGACGTTGCGCAAAAGAGGGATCAGCTCGAGCTGGCGCACGCCGCCGGCCTCATCGACGACGCGAGCTACGTCCAGCAGTCGGCACAGCTCGATGCCGCTGAGCAGCAGCTTTCCGCGGCTCAGGTGGCTCTTGACCAGCAAGTCGCGAACGGTCAGGCGGAGTTTGCCGCCAAGCAGCAGGAACTCGATGCCGTCTCCGCGCAGATTGACGCAAACGCCGAGAAGCTATCCGCAAGCCAGGCTGAGTACGCTGCCGGCAAGGCCACCTATGACGCCGGCATGGCCGAGTACAACGAGGGACTTGCTGCCTATCAGCGGGGCCGCGCCGCGTATGACGAGGCGGCGGGTACGCTTGCCCAAAAGCGCTCCGAGTACGAATCCGCTCTCGCGGAGTACAACGACGCCTTGCCCGATGCCGAGCATGAGATCGCCGATGGCGAAGCCTCCCTCGTCGATGCGCGCGAGCAACGAGATTCCATCGACCAACCGGCTTACGCCGTCGACTCGCGTCGAGAAACCCCGGGCTCAGAAGGCTATAAGACCTACAGCAGCGTGAGCGAGATCGTCGATTCTCTCGCGGACGTCTTTCCCTACTTTCTCTACCTGGTGGCGGCACTCGTGGCATCGACCACGATGACTCGCATGGTGGATGAGGAACGCGTGAACTCCGGCACCCTCAAGGCCTTGGGGTACCGTGACCGCGACGTCATGCTTAAGTTTGTGGTCTATGGGGCTACGGCGGGAGGCATTGGCGCGCTTGTCGGCATCGCACTCGGCCATACGCTGATGCCATTCATCGTCTTTAGCGCCTATGGTTCGAAGTTCGTGCTGCCACCCATCGAGATGCACTTCCACCCGCTGGTGAGCGCGGCTGCCTTTGCGCTGGCCCTGGCCGTCTCGGTTGGCCCGGCGGCAGCGGTGGCCAAGCGAAGCCTAGCGGAGAAACCCGCCCAGCTCCTTCTCCCCAAAGCTCCGGCCGCCGGCTCGAAGGTCATCCTCGAGCGCGTCTCACTGGTGTGGAATCGTCTCAACTTTACGCAGAAGGTCACCTGCAGAAACCTCCTTCGCTACAAGAAGCGCATGCTCATGACCGTCATTGGCGTGGCGGGCGCCGTATGTCTCATGTTCTGCGGCTTTGCCGTTCGCAACTCCATCAACGGCCTTGCCGAGGCTCAGTTTGGCGACATCATCGGCTATGACTTAATCGTTGCCGAGAATAGCCACGTGAGTGAGGATGAGCGCGCGGGGATAGATGCCGAGCTCGCCTCCGGTGCCGTCGCCAGCCACCTGCCTGTGCGCTACGAAAGCGTGACCAAGCGGGGTGGCGCCAAGGGCGATGACCAGAAGATCAATCTCCTTGTCCCGGAGGACGCGAGCGCTTTTGCTGGTTATCTGCGCATTCGCGAGCGCTCGACCGGTAGGACGCTCGAGCTTTCCCCGGACGGCGCCGTGATTTCCGAGCGCCTCGCGAACCTCATTGGCCTGCGCGTAGGGGATACCCTCACGTTCAAGGACGCGGATGGCCGCGAGTGCAGCGTGCGTGTGGCTGGCATCTGCGAGATGTACATGGAGCACTTCATGTTCATGAGTGCGGAGGCCTACCAGAACTGCTTCGGCAAGCCCTTGGAGACGAATGCCTTTGTCGTGAACCTGACGGATGACGGCACGACGGCGATTCGCTCCGAGGCGGCGCGCTTCATGAGCCTTTCGGGCGTGATGGGGTGTGTGCAGAGTGCGGCGCTTATCGACCAGATCAACGTCGTGGTGAAGTCCCTCAACATGATTATGGGCGTGCTTATCGTGGTGGCGGTGCTGTTGGCGGTGGTAATCGTCTATAACCTCGTGACCATCAACGTGGCCGAGCGCATCCGCGAGCTATCCACGATCAAGGTCCTTGGGTTCTATCCACGCGAGGTCACGATGTACATCTATCGCGAGACGATCATCAACTCGTGTCTCGCGCTGCCGGTTGGCTGGCTACTCGGCTGGATGCTGCAGCAGTACATCATCGCCGCCATGCCGCCGGAGAACGTGATGTTCGATCCTGCTTGCGGGTGGCTCCCGTTCGTGGTGTCGACGGTCGTCATCGTGCTCGTGGTTGCGGCGATGTATGCTGTCGTCAACCGGTACCTGCGCCGCGTCGACATGCTCGAGGCGCTCAAGAGCGTGGACTAGGCGGAAACGAGAATCGCGGTTAGCTACAGATCCAGGACGAAAAGGACCGGCAGGGGAGCGTCCCCTGCCGGCCACGTAGTAGTGCGTGCAAACAATATATGTGCGCGAAGATATGTGCGCGAAGAGGTTGGCATTGGAACCGGCGCACATCTTGCGCGGCCTGCCGCCTTGCAATCCCTAGAAGGAGTCGTTGCCAGAAGCCCTCTGCTGCTCGATGCGCTTCTTGTGGATAGCGCGACGCGCGTTGAGCCAGCACAGCAGAACCGTAAAGGCCTGGTCAACCTCCTCGTCCGTGTACTGAGACCTCACGATGGACATCGACTCGCCAAAGTGAATCGCATCATAGTGCTCATGCGCGGCGTTGAGCTCGAGGCCCTTCTCGCTCAGCTCGAGGAACTGGCGGTTGTCCATACCCTCCGCTTTGTTCTTGACGATAAGGCCGCGCGCGACGAGTCTGTTCACGATTTGGGAGAACGCGCCCTTGGTCTTGCCAAATGCGAGCGCCATGTCGGTGAGCGTGACGCCCGGGTGATCGGCGATGTACTTGATGACGTGGGTCTCCCAGGCGGTGTATGCCTCGCCGGTGCCGTAGTCATGGGGCTTCTTCGTTCCGGAATAGAAAGAAGACATCTGATGGAGGATGTCACATGCCGTGACGTCGTCAATGGGGTGACGAATGCCGTCATTGGGTACTGGCTGCGTCATATGCAACCTCCCTTCATTCGAGGTAATCGAACAAGTTTACTACTAAAACATACAGTATTAATAGGGGAATGGCGATACCGTTCGCGGCCGATAAACTACCGTTCATAGTTTAAGCGTAAAACAACGCAAGTTAGCGTCTAAACTTCGGCGATGTAGATGCTAAACAACGCCATGGCAAGCCAGTTCGCATCCGTCGTTCTATAACCTCAAAGAAAAGAGGAAGTGAGTCGATGAGTCCTGCAATCTCTGTTCTTCTGACGCTGATTTACATCGCGTTCGTCGTGCGTTGCGTCCTGAAGAAGGTCAACTCCGTCTTCATCTTCATGATGTCCGGCATCGCCGTCCTCATGGCCTACTCTGCCTTCACCGGCACCTCCGTCCTCGGTGAGGACACCACCGGTAACATCCTCCTCGACTGCGTCGTGTTCGCGAAGAACTGCTTCTCCAAGAACATGAGCGGCGTCGGCCTCACGCTTATGATGGTCACCGGCTACGCGATGTACATGACGCACATCGGTGCCTCCACCAAGCTGGCCTTCCTCGCCACCAAGCCCCTCGGTGGCATCAAGAACCCCTACATCGTTCTGAGCTTCCTGTTCCTCATCGGCTGCGCTCTTAAGCTCGTTATCCCCAGCGCTTCCGGCCACGCGATGCTCCTTATGTCCATCGCCTTCCCGATCATGATCTCCCTTGGCATCAGCCCGCTCTCCGCGTGCACCGCCGTCGTCATGGGCAGCTTCCTTGACTGGGGCCCCAACGACTCCTCCGCCATCTTCGCCGCTGAGAAGGTCGTCGGCATCCCGATGATTGACTACTTCATGCAGTGGCAGCTCCCCGTTGGCGTCATCCTGTCCGTCATCGCCGCCATCCTTCTTCCCATGTGGCTCAACCACTGCGACAAGAAGGCCGCCGCTGCCGAGGGTGTCCAGGAGCTTCAGCACGAGGCCGTCAAGGATTCTGACTGCCCGGTTTGGTACTCCATCTTCCCGGTTGCCCCGCTCGTCATCATCATTGCCTGCGCCTTCAGCCCCATCAAGATGGACGTCGCTGTCGCGAACCTGCTCTGCCTGCTCGTCGTCTTCCTCATCGAGCTTGTCCGTAAGCGCGACAAGGCCGTCACCGACGACATGAGCTTCGTCATGAAGGAGATGGGTGGCGCCTTCGCTCGCGTCGTCTCCATCCTCTCTGCC
The DNA here is from genome assembly GCF_039062465.1 of Collinsella sp. 1033st1_E11_1033SCRN_220408. NCBI lineage: Bacteria > Bacillati > Actinomycetota > Coriobacteriia > Coriobacteriales > Coriobacteriaceae > Collinsella > Collinsella sp. 1033st1_E11_1033SCRN_220408. Next base: position 16,864 of record NZ_JBCLNF010000002.1, on the reverse strand, counting down.
GCCGCCATCTTCGCTGAGGGCATCAAGCTCCTCGGTGGCCTGACGGTCGTCTCCGGCCTCCTCGCCGAGGCCAACGGTGCCCCGATCATCGTCGTCCTCTGCATGTCCTTCATCACGTTCTTCGGTGCCTTCATCCTCGGCTCCGGCAACGCCTCTTGGTACGCCTTCGGCCCGCTCGTCCCGGATATGTGCGCCACCATGGGCATGACCACCCAGAGCATCGCCGTCCCGATGCAGCTCGCCACCGCTATGGGCCGCTCCATGTCCCCCGTCGCCGGTGTCATCATCGCCACCGCTGGTATGGGCGGCATCGACCTGCAGGATCTCTCCAAGAGCTGCATGATCCCCTGCATCACCATGTTCCTGCTGAACGTCATCATCGGCTACGGCTGGACCCTGTTCTTCTAGGCCATTCGCAATTTGCCCGGCCTAACCACCAGCACTATTTAGGTAATGCGTTGTTTTGCAGTCCGTTCTAACTCAGAAAGAAATGGAGCAAATCATGAGCCACGTTTACGATTTCGATAAGGGCGTTGATCGCCGCGGCACCGACGCCAAGAAGTTCGACCCGTCCCTCTGCCCGGACGACGTCCTCCCCTTCTGGATCGCTGACTCCGAGTTCCAGAGCCCGGTTGAGCTCACCGAGGCCCTCCACAAGCGCGTCGACATGCCCCACTACGGCTACCCCTACATCGACACCGCTTTCGAGAACGCCGTCGCTCGTTGGTACAAGGTTCGTCACAACACCGTGCTGAACCCCGACTACATCGACTTCTCGCCGAACGTCATCATGGCCATGATCTGGGTCGTCAAGGAGTTCTCCGCCGTCGGCGATAAGGTCCTCCTCCAGACCCCGGTTTACCCGCCGTTCCACGGCCTCATCAAGAACAACGGCCGTCAGCTCGTCTACAACGAGATGAAGCTCATCGACGGTCGCTACGAGATCGACTGGGAGGACCTCGAGAAGAAGCTCAAGGATCCCGCCCTCAAGATCATGTTCATCTGCAACCCGCAGAACCCGACCGGCCGCAACTTCACCCGCGAGGAGCTCACTCGCATGGGCGAGCTCTGCATCGCCAACGACGTTATGGTCGGCATCGACGAGATCCACGCTGACATCGTCTTCGACGGCGGCGAGTTCATCCCCTTCTGCTCCATCTCCGAGGAGTTCGCCAACCACTCCGTCACCTTCGTCAACCCGGCCAAGACCTTCAACATCGCTGCCTTCCGCACCGCCGCTTGGTTCACGCACAACGAGAAGATCTACCGCCGCATGATGAACCAGCAGGCTTACGCCAAGGGCATGGGCCGCAACATCTTCGGCAACATCGCCCTCGAGGTCTGCTTCGGCCAGTGCGACGACTACGCTGATCAGTGCCTCGCTTACCTCAACGGCACCCGCGACATGTTCGTTGACTACATCAACGAGAACGTCCCGGGCATCACCGCCATCAAGCCCGAGGCCACCTTCATGAGCTGGCTCGACTGCCGCGGCCTCGGCTTCGAGACCCAGCAGGAGCTCAAGGACTTCATGTTCAACGACGCTAAGGTCCTGCTGAACGACGGCACCACCTTCGGCGCCAAGGAGGGCTTCGGCTTCATGCGCTTCAACTTCGCCGCTCCGCGCTCCATGGTTATGGAGGGCGCTAAGCGCATCGAGGCTGCCGTCAAGGCTCGCGCCTAGTTCTTGCGCGCAAGCGACTAAAGCCAAGCTGCACTAAGTAGCTGACAGCGGGGTGGGGCGGAGAAATCCGTTCCACCCCGCTTCTGCTTGGTCTCATCCGTTTAGTAACGAAACTATGCGGGTAGAAGTGCGGCAGAGAAGAGCGGGGTTTGCGCCTCGTATGTCAGTGCGATAGGAGGGTCATACGATGACCAACGAAGAACTGCTTGAGATCGGCACCGCTGATGGCGCGCTTGTCGCGCTTGTCTCCGAGGCCGGCGAGGTCGTTTGGAGCGCTCAGAAGAGCCCGGCTGGCACCATCGTCAAGGCGATGCTCGCCAACGAGGTTCCCGACGCGTACGCCCTCGTGGCCACTCAGCTTGGCGCCGCGCTTTCGACCGTGGGCAGCAAGCTTGGCGTGAAGAGGTACGCATGCCGCCAGCTCTCCAAGCCGGGCCGTCGTTTCCTCGAGGCTGCCGGCGTCGAGTTCTATGCCGAGGAGGACATTGAGCTCGTGAAGTCCTCGAAGGACCCCTCGAAGGTCTGCCCTGTCGAGGCTGCCCTCTCTGAGATGGAGACCGCGGAGGAGATGTGGGCCTTCCTCGAGAAGAAGTTCTCCTCCGAGGAGAACCCGAGCTGCAGCGTGCCCTGGGCCAAGTAGGGCACTCCTTCTTCGGCTAATTTCCGCGTGCTTTGATGGCTCACGCCTGACCTGCGGCTTCGTTCGCGCCGCGTGCGCCTCTCGGGCTGCGCCCGCTTGTCTGGGTGTCTCCACAAACTTAACGCTTACGAAGGGACGGCGTTTCGTGCTAGAGTAGCCGGGCAAACAGAGAATGTAGTCGCAGCCATGCATACGCAGACGGGCGAGATGATGTTCATCGTCATCTCGCCCGTTTTTTGTTGGCGCGGCTACCGCCGCAGGCACAGCCTGCGGAGACAAACGGAGAGGAATCGCCCGCATATGCCTACCAACAAGCGAGAGAGCCTGATTTTCACCGTCATCATGTGCTTCTGCATGGTGCTTTGGATGTCCATCTACAACGTCGCGCGCATGTACGGACACGTTGGGATTGACGTGATTGTCGACGCGTGGGTCGGCTTCCCGCCCGCCTACATCTTCGCGATGCTGTGCGACGTGTTCGTCGCAGGCCCGCTCGCCAAGGGCTTCGCGTTCAAGTATCTCGTGACCCCGGGCAAGAGCTCTCCTCGCGCTATGACGCTCGCGGTCTCCAGCTGCATGGTCGTCCCGATGGTGATCATCATGTCGCTCTACGGCGCCTTTGAGGGGGCCTTCCATGCCGGTACGCTCGCCATTGTCCCCATGGCCTGGATCGCGAACATCCCCTGGAACTTCGTGATGGCCCTGCCGTGGAACCTCCTCGTCGCTGGCCCCTTCGCACGCTTTGTGTTCCGTCGCGCGTTTCCCGTGGGGACCGTGCTTGAGGAGCCGGTCGAGCTGGCGGACCTCGGGGTCATTGGCGGCGAGGACGAGGCGGATGTCTTCGCAGCCGAGGCGGTGTAGCCAGACCTATACTCAGGGGAGGCGGGCTTACGAGACCCGCGTTTCCTCGGCTGGGAGGCATTGCATGGAGATTGACGGCATCCAGATTAAGAAGGTGGCGTCGGTCGGTGCCGGCGTCATCGGGTATAGCTACGCGCTTAAGTTTGCGATGGCTGGGCTTGACGTGTGGGCGCAGAACCGTACGGAGGAGTCGAGCGAGCTCGCGCGCGAGCGTGTGGCGGCTTCGCTGGAGTCCCTCGTGAAGAATGGCGTCTATACGGAGGAAGAGTCGGCGGCAATCGCGGAGCGTATCCACTACACCACCTCCATTGCCGAGGCGGTCGCGGGAGCGCAGTTCATCCAGGAGTCCTCGGCTGAGCACTATGAGGTCAAATGGGAGCTCGTGAAGGAGATCGAGGAGGCGGCAGAGCCGGACGCCATCATCGCGAGCTCGACGTCTGGCCTGCTCGTGACCGAGATCGCCAAGAACGCCAAGCATCCGGAGCGCTTCTGTGGCGGCCACCCCTACAATCCGCCTCATCTCATCCCGCTCGTGGAGATCACGAAGGGCGAGAAGACCAGCGAGGAGACCGTCGAACGTGCCAAGGCGTTCTATACGGCTATTGGTATGGAGCCGGTCGTGCTGCAGAAGGAGGCCCTCGGCTTTATTTGCAACAGGCTTCAGATGGCACTGTACCGCGAGGTGGCGAACCTCGTGCTTTCCGGCGTGTGCAGCGTCGAGGACGCTGACAAGGCGGTGACCTTTGGCCCGGGCATTCGCTGGGGCATCATGGGGCCGTCTCTCGTGTTTGAGCTGGGCGGCGGCAAGGGTGGCGTGTCCGGCCTCATGAATCACCTCAATGACTCGATCAACCTGTGGCTTGAGGACATGGCGGACTGGAAGAGCTTCCCGCCCGAGTTTGCGCAGGTGGTACAGGACGGCGTGAACGCCGAGCTTGCCGCGCGTCCCGCGGAGACGGGTAATACGCCCGAGAGCCTAGCGGAGTACCGCGACCATATGCTTATCGAGCTGCTGAAGCTCCACAAGAAGCTGTAACGAGGACGGGGGGCGAGCCTGACGATCTGGCTCGCCCTCTTGCTGTGAGATTGGGCTCGGGGCGATTGCCCGCCAATTCCTGTTCTTACAAAAAGCGCGCCTGCACGTTGACCGTGCGGGCGCGCTTTTGCGTCTAGCGGGCTTTGGCGTCTCTACAGCGCGACGTAGGCGCGGAGTAGTTCGACCTACAGCGCGACGTAGGCGCGGAGAAGCTCGAAGGTGTTGCGGACGCCGTCCATGTGGGAGCGCTCGTAGTTGTGCGAGGCGTAGACGCCAGGGCCGATGAGGCCGTGTCGGATGTCGAAGCCGGCCGTGAGCGTGGCCTCGACATCAGAGCCGTAGTGCGGGTAGACGTCGATCGCGTAGTCGAGGCCGGCTACCTTGGCCGCCGCCGCGAGGTCGCTCACGACGTCATAGTTGTACGGGCCGCCCGAGTCCTTGGCGCAGATCGAAACCATACGCTCGGTGCAGCCGAGGTCCGCACCTACGCAGCCCATGTCGACGCTGATCATGTCGCGGGTATCCTCCGGCACAACGCTGCCGCCGTGGCCGACCTCCTCGTAGACCGTGAACAGCAGAGAGACCTTGCGGCCGAGCGTGATCTCGCCGGCGGCGACGGCGCGGGCGAAACCGATGAGGATTGAGGCGGAGAGCTTGTCATCCAGGAAGCGGCTCTTGATGTAGCCGCTCTCCGTGACCGTGGTGCGAGGGTCCATGGCGATGATGTCACCTGTCTGAATACCCAGAGCCAGGACCTCGTCCTTCGTGGTTACGTTCTCGTCGAGGAGGATCTCCATGTTCTTCTCGACCTGCTCGACCTTGTCGTCGGCGACGTGGGCGGAGGGCTCGGTGTTGAGGACGACGCCGGTGTAGGTGCGGCCGTCGCGCGTGTGGACGGTGCAGTTCTCACCGTCCGCGGTGCGCCACTGGTGGCCGCCGAGGGTCGTGGGGCGCAGGCGGCCGTTGTCCTTGATGGAGCGGATCATGGCGCCGAGCGTGTCGATGTGGCTGGCGAGCACGAGGGGGTTGCCCTCGCCACCCAGCTGGACGAGCACGTTGCCCTTGTTGGAGACCTCGGGCGAAAAGCCGAGCTCGGTGAGGGTCTTCACGAGGTAGTCCGTTGCATGCTTGGTGTAGCCGGTGGGGCTGGGGATGGCGGTGAGCTCCGTGAGGCGCTCCGCGATGTAGCTGAGGTTGGAATCCAAGGTTTGCTCCGTGGTCGTGGCTGTTGCTTGTCCTCCATTATCTGTCAGACGCGGGGCGAACGACGCCGCGGCTCGAGCGGCGGCGCACAAAAAGCGCCCCGGCTCGCAAGGGAGCCGGGGCGCCTGGTTGGCAAAGTTGACAAAGGGACAGTCCCTTTGTCAACTTTTGCGGGCTACATGAAGTACTTCACGCCGCTCTCGAAGACGGGCATGAACTTGTTGCCCGGCACGTTGACGTAGAGGCCGTCGCCGCGGCGCTCGACGTGGCCCATCTTGCCGAAGACGCGGCCGTCGGGGCTGGTGATGCCCTCGACGCAGGCGATGGAGCCGTTGGGGTTTACGTCGAGGTCCATGCTTGGGACGCCGGCTTCGTCGACGTACTGCGTGGCAATCTGGCCGTTGGCAATGAGCTGGGCGAGAACCTCGTCGCTGGCGACGAAGCGGCCCTCACCATGGGAGATGGCGACGGTGTAGTCGCTGCCCTGCTCGCACTGGGCGAGCCACGGCGAAAGGTTGCTTGCGACGCGGGTGCGCACGAGGCGGCTCTGGTGGCGGCCGATGGTGTTGAACGTCAGCGTGGGCGCCTCGGGCGTGGCGTCGACGATGTCGCCGTAGGGAACGAGGCCAAGCTTGATGAGGGCCTGGAAGCCGTTGCAGATGCCGAGCATGAGGCCATCGCGCTGCTGGAGCAGGTCGCGAACCGCCTCGGTGACCTCGGGGGCGCGGAAGAAGGCCGTGATGAACTTGGCGGAGCCATCGGGCTCGTCGCCGCCGGAGAAGCCACCCGGGATCATGACGATCTGGCTCTTGCGGATGCGCTCGGCGAGCTCGTGGGTGCTCTCTGCAACAGCGGCGGGCGTGAGGTTGTTGATGACGAAGACGTCGGCGTCGGCACCGGCGGCGGTGAAGGCGCGGGCGGAGTCGTACTCGCAGTTGTTACCCGGGAAGACGGGGATGGTCACGCGCGGGCGACCGAGCTTGGCGCCACTGAAGACGTGGACGTCCTTGGCCTGGTAGTCGATTGCGTCGACCTTCTCGGCCTCGCCCTTGGTGCGGTAGGGGAACACGCCCTCGATGCCGCTCTCCCAAGCCTCCTGGAGGGTCGCGAGGTCGCAGGTCTCGCCGGCGGCAACGAACTCGTAGGCGTCAGTCGTGGTGCCGAGGAGCTCGACGGAGACGTTGTCGGTCGAGGCGGGCAGCTCGACGCCGTCGGCGAGCTCCACGAGGAAGCTGCCGTAGGCCGGGTCGAACAGGCTGTCGGCGGGGACGTCCTCGACGAGGCCGACGCCAAGCTGGTTGCCGACGCACATCTTGAACAGGGCCTCGGCCTCGCCGCCATAGCCAGGCGTGGAGATGGCGAGCGCGGCGCCGTCGCCCACGAGCTTCTCGATGACGTCGAAGGTCTCGAGCAGGCCGGTGGCGTTCGGACGGTAGTCGTCACCGTACTCGGCGGGCTCGACGCAGATAACGCGGTGGCCGCTGGCCTTGAACTCAGGCGAGGTGGCGCGAGCGGCCTTGCCCACGGCGACGGCGAAGCTGATGAGGGTGGGCGGGACGTTGAGCTCGCCCTCGGCATCCTCGAAGCTGCCGCTCATCGAGTCCTTGCCGCCGATGGCGCCAGCGCCAAGGTCCATCTGGGCCATGAGGGCGCCGAGGACGGCGGCCATGGGCTTGCCCCAGCGCTCGGGCTCGGTGCGCAGACGCTCGAAGTACTCCTGGAAGGAGAGGTAGGCGTCGCGGTGGCAGAAGCCGGCGGCGACGAGCTTGGAGATGCTCTCGACGACGGAGAGATAGGCGCCGGCGAACTGGTTCTTCTCCATCAGATAGGGGTTGAAGCTCCACGCCATGGCGCTGGCCGTGGTGGTCTCGCCGTCGACGGGGAACTTCGCGACCATTGCGGAGGTGGGGGTGAGCTGGGTCTTGCCGCCGAAGGGCATGAGGACCGTGGCGGCGCCGATGGTGGAGTCGAAGCGCTCGGACAGGCCCTTGTTGGAGGCGACGTTGAGGTCGCGGACGAGCGAGGTCATGCGTTCGGCGAGGGTGTCGCCTGCCCACTCGGGCTCCCAGCGCTCTGCCTTCAGGACGTGGACGTCCATGTGCTTCGGGGCGCCGTTGCTGGCGAGGAACTCGCGGGAGAGGTCGACGATGGTGTCGCCGCGCCACGTGATGTGGACGCGCGGGTCCTCGGTGACGGTGGCGATGACGGTGGCCTCGAGGTTCTCCTCGCGGGCGTAGCCCATAAACTCGTCGACGTCGGAGGCGGCAAGGGCCACGGCCATGCGCTCCTGGCTCTCGGAGATGGCAAGCTCGGTGCCGTCGAGGCCCTCGTACTTCTTGGTCACGCGGTCGAGGTCGATGTCGAGGCCATCGGCGAGCTCGCCCACGGCGACGGAGACGCCGCCGGCGCCGAAGTCATTGCAGCGCTTGATCAGACGGCAGGCGTCGCCGCGACGGAAGAGGCGCTGGAGCTTGCGCTCGACAGGGGCGTTGCCCTTCTGGACCTCGGCACCGCACTCCTCCAGGCTCTCGACGTTCTGGGTCTTGGAGCTGCCGGTGGCGCCGCCGATGCCGTCACGGCCGGTGCGACCGCCGAGAAGGACGATCTTGTCGCCGGGCGCGGGGCACTCGCGGCGCACGTGGGAGGCGGGGGTGGCGCCCACGACGGCGCCAACCTCCATGCGCTTGGCCATGTAGCCGGGGTGGTAGAGCTCGGAGACCTGGCCGGTGGCGAGGCCAATCTGGTTGCCGTAGCTGGAGTAGCCGGCCGCGGCGGTGGTCACGAGCTTGCGCTGCGGGAGCTTGCCGGCGCGGGTGGTGGAGACGGGGACCGTCGGGTCAGCGGCGCCGGTGACGCGCATGGCCTGGTAGACGTAGCTGCGGCCGGACAGCGGGTCGCGGATCGCGCCGCCGACGCAGGTAGCGGCGCCACCGAAGGGCTCGATCTCCGTCGGGTGGTTGTGGGTCTCGTTCTTGAAGAGGAAGAGCCAGTCCTGGTCCTCGCCGTCGACGTCGACCTTCACCTTGACGGTGCAGGCGTTGATCTCCTCGGACTCGTCGAGGTTCTTGAGGATGCCCTGCTTCTTGAGCCACTTGGCGCCGATGGTGCCCATGTCCATGAGGCAGACGGGCTTGGCGTCGCGGCCGAGCTCGTGGCGGACCTCGAGGTACTTGTCGAACGCAGCCTTGACGACCTCGTCATCGATCTGGACGTTCTCGAGCTGCGTGCCGAAGGTGGTGTGGCGGCAGTGATCAGACCAGTAGGTGTCGATGACGCGAATCTCGGTGATGGTGGGGTTGCGCTTCTCGCCGGCGAAGTACTCCTGGCAGAACTTGATGTCCGCGAGATCCATGGCGAGACCGCGGTTGGCGATGAAGGCGGCGAGACCGGCCTCATCGAGACCGAGGAAGGCGTCGAGAACCTCGACGTTGGCCGGGGTGGCGACCTCCATCTTGAGCGTCGCCTTGGTCGAGAGCGTCGCCTCGCGGGCCTCGACGGGGTTGATCACGTAGTGTTTGATGGCGTCGACGTCGGCGGCGGAGAGCTCGCCGGAGAGGACGTAGACCTTGGCGGATCGAACGTCCGGGCGCTCGCCGGCGCTCACGAGCTGGACGCACTCGCTGGCGGAATCCGCGCGCTGGTCGAACTGGCCGGGCAGGTACTCAACGGCGAAGACGGCGGTGCCGGCCGGGGCGGAGGCGACGAAGCCGCGCTCATCAAGCTCGACGCCCTCGACGGGGAGCTCGGCGGTGGCGGTGTCGACCTGCGGCTCGCTGAAGACGATGGGGACGCAGCGCTGGAACAGGGCCTCATCGACCCCCTCGACGTCATAGCGGTTGATGACGCGGAGGCTCGTCAGGCCACCGATACCGAGGATGGTGCGCAGCTCTTGTGCGAGCTGCTGCGCCTCCACGTCGAAGCCCGGCTTCTTCTCAACGTAGATGCGAGAGACCATTGATCCTGCCCTTCTCGGCTTTTGGCCGATTCGCGGTGCTTGGTTTCCTTGCGATGTGAATGCGGCTGGCTAGGCGGTCAGACCTGGAGCCGCGCGTGCCGCGGCACAGCTGGGCGGCCTTTGGCACAACTCCTTATTATGCCGCGATACCGCCCAGCGTGTTGGCCGCAAGTTGACAAAGGGACAGTCCCTTTGTCAACCCTGCGCGGGCCGCAACCTGAAAAAGGGACAGTCCCTTTTTCAGGTTGCGTGCGTGAGCTCGGGCTGCCTGGCGCTATGCTTGAGTCGCTCGCGGGTTGACGGCTCAGGGAGGCCTTTCGCTATGAACGAGTTCGAGGCTACGAATGACGATTTCCGCCACTTGGATGACGGCCTTCCGCCGGAGATTCAGCGGCTCAAGGACGCGGGACAGCTCAAGCGTGCCATCCGCCTCATCGAGGGCGAGCTGCGTGCGGGAACGCGCCCCGAGCTCGCGCCCTGCCTGCGTGCCGAGCGCGCCCGTATGCTGCGTACGCCGCTCGACTTCTGCGTGACGCGAGAGGCGGCCCTCGAGCAGGTGCGCGCGGAGTGGCCGGATTTCTCCGAGGACGACCTCGACCGCCTCGTTGACGCGCGGCGCATCGATTGGCGTCTCGTCGAGGGAGAGCAGCGCTTTCTCGACAACTTCGTCGACTCGCTGCGGAAGTATCCCGAGGACGTGCCTGGTCTCGCGTGTCCCGTGCAGGACCGCGCAGAGCAGCTTGCCGTTCTCGATGAGATGCGCGAGAGGGGCTTCGCCGAGCGGCGCATCCGCATCCGCGCGAGCATCGCAGCGGGCGAGGACGTTGACGTGGCGTCGGATACGCCCGTGCGCTGCTGGCTGCCCCTGCCCGCTAAGTGTCCGCAGATCTGCGACATCCAGCTGCGAGATGCCATGTCGGGCGTCCAGGTGGCGCCCACCGACGCGCCGCAGCGAACGGCCTATTGGGAGACGTGCGGCGAGCGTGAGTTCTACGTGGACTACGAGTACACGATTCGCGCGCCGTACGTGGACCTTTGGTGCGAGGCGCCGGCTCCTGCCGAGAAGGACGCGCGCTTTGCCTCCGCGCCCGCGCCCGAGGTGGCGGATGTCGCCGAGCAGCGGCCACACGTTACGTTCACGCCCTACCTGCGCGAACTTGCGGATCGCCTGTTTGCGACCATCCCCGCCGATGACGCGCTTGGCCGTGCGCGTGCCGCCTATGACTACGTGACGAACAACGTCGACTATCGTTTCCAGCCTGAGTACCTGCTGCTCGATCCCATCGCAGACTCATGCGCGAAGTCGCTTCGCGGCGACTGCGGCGTGTTTGCCGTCACGTTCATCACGCTGTGCCGCCTGGGCGGCGTGCCCGCGCGCTGGCAGAGCGGCCTCTATGCGGCGCCCGATTACGTGGGGCCGCATGACTGGGCGATGTTCTTCATCGAGGGCCTTGGGTGGCTCTGGGCCGATTGCTCGTTCGGCTCCTCTGCCCGCCGCGACGGCGACGAAGCGCGCCGTCGCTTCTACTTTGGCAACCTTGGCCCGTGGCGCATGGTCGCGAACTCGCAGTTCATGGCTCCGCTTACGCCTGCGTGTGACATTCTGCGCGCGGACCCGTATGACAACCAGGTTGGCGAGCTGGTCGTCGGCGACCGCGGGCTCACCTTCCATGACTTCACCTGGCAAACCACCCTCGTCTCCATGAGCTAGCGGCCTCGCGCGAAACCTGAAAAAGGGACTGTCCCTTTTGCAGGTGGCGGCGCGCGGGTTGACAAAGGGACTGTCCCTTTGTCAACTTGTTTGGGATGAGAACCAGGGATGACATAGCGGAGCTCTTGGCGCCGGCGGGGGATCGCGAGGCGTTCCTCGCTGCTGTCGCGGCGGGGGCGGATGCGATCTATTGCGGCGTTACCGGCGAGCTCAACGCCCGCCGCCGTGCGGGAGGTATCGGGCCTGGCGAGCTCGCGGGGCTATGCGACTTCGCCCACGCTCGCGGCGTTCGCGTCTACGTGACGATGAACGTTGTCGTGAAGCAGGCGGAACTCGCTGGCGCCGTTGCCGCGGCGGGTCGTGTGCTCGACGCGGGTGCTGACGCCCTCATCATCCAGGACCTGGGCTTTATTGCCGAGGTGCATCGCGCGTTCCCCGCGGCAGAGATTCACGTCTCGACCCAGGCAAACGTGCATGACGCCCGTGGGGTCCGCCTGTGCGAGCAGCTTGGCGCCTCGCGCGTGACGCTCTCTCGCGAGCTGCCGCTGGCGGAGATTGCCGCCATTGCCGCGGAGACGAACGCGGAGCTCGAGGTCTTCTCGCACGGGGCAATTTGCCCCAGCTATTCGGGCATATGCATGCTTTCGAGCTTCCTTCGCGAGGGCCGCTCTCCCAATCGGGGCCTCTGCGCCCAGCCGTGTCGCTTGCCGTTCGATCTTGTGGACGAGCGCGGCGTGCGCCTTCAGGTGCCGGATCGCGAACGCCCGCTCTGCACGCATGACAACTGCGTGATTGATGACTTGGGACCCATGATTGACGCGGGCGTTTCTGCCTTCAAGCTCGAGGGACGCATGAAGCCGGCGGCATACGTTTGGGCCGTTACCTCGGCATATCGAGCGGCGCTTGATGCGATCGCCGTCAACGCCGATGTACCTGGCTCTGCGCGGGCCCGTCTCAAGCGCACGTTCAACCGTGGCCTCACCGACGCATATCTACATGGCACCTCGGGAAACGAGCTCATGAGCTATGAGCGCAGCGGCAACCGCGGCCTGTTTGTGGGCGAGGTCGTGGGGTTCGAGCCCGAGCCCGGCTTCAAGCCGCGCGATGGCCAGCAGCTGCGCGGCACCGTGCGCGTGCACCTCACCGCACCCGTGGGGGAGGGCGACTCCATCGAGCTCAGACCGCAGAGGGATCCCGGGCGCTTTCTCGTGGTCAAGGTCCCGTGTGACTCACGAGCGGGAGACGTCATCGAGTGCTTCTGCCCCAGGCCGATGGAGCCGGGTGTTCTCGCTCGAGTCACGAAATCCGTGGCGTTGGAGCTTGCGGCGGCAAAGGCGGTGAGCGAGCTTGAGCAAGAACTGTGAGCTCTGCGCGCTCGTGCGCAGCATTGATGATGCGCCCGCTGTGCGCGCTGCTGGTGCCACCCGCATTTACCTCGACGTTATTGACGTGCAGTCCGCGCCTGAACTTCTCGCCCGTGTGGCGGAGGAGGGCGTCATCCCCGTGCTGGACGAGGTTTGCCGCGAGGCAGACCATGCCCGCATCGATCCGTGGATGCGCGTCGGGATGCCGGCGGCGGTGGGTAACGTCTCCGAGCTCGCCCTCGCTCGCGAGTGTGGCGCCCTTGTCGAGACGCGCTCCTGTATCCCTGTGCACAACACGTCTACGCTGCGGCTTATTGGCGATCTTGGTGCTCGGCTCGCCTGGCTGTCTCCGGAGCTCTCGCTTGATGAGGCGTGCGAGCTTGCACGAGCCGATGCCTTGCCGCTTGGCGTGTCCGTCTATGGCCGTCCGCGCATCATGACGTGCGAGCACTGTGCCTTGCAGGTCGCCTATGACTGCGACCGCGACCATGTGCATTGTCCGCATCGGAGCGAGGCCCATTGGCTCGTGAACATCGACGGGCGCGCCCTGCCCGTACGCACGGATGCCTGCGGTCGCTCTCGCATCTACCTCGATGAGCCTCTCGATCTTGTGCCCTATGCGGCCAAGCTTGCCGAGGCGGGTGTTGCCCGTCTGCTCGTCGACGCCGCATCGACGAGTGTGGACGAGGCCTGCGACGCGCTCGCGAGGCTTCGCCGCGCGCTTGCCGATGAGGATGTGGAGCGGCGCGGCATCGATGGCCTTGCCCAAACGGGCGTCGAGTAGCTAGCCTCCCGCACAACGTTCCAAGGCGGCGAGGCACCCCCTGCGGCGAGGCACCCCCTGCGGCGAGGCACCCCCGTGTCGAGATGCCCCATGCCGAGATGCTCCCGTGCCGAGCCGCGCCTTCTACCGTCCCGCCTCGCCCATGACCTCTGCCGCCGAGCGCCAGGGACGCAGTCGCGACGGATCAACCTCGACATGAGCGTGCTCTGGCACCTCATGCCACTTGACGGTATACCCCGCGCCATGACTGCAGAAGACCGAATCCGGCGTGTTGGGAAGGTCCGCCTCGGGGTCATATCCCGCTTCCGCAATAACGCGATCCGCGTCGTGACACGGCTCATAGCCGGAGAACTCGAGAGAGATCCTTCCCTGGCCACTCGTGTATTCGGCGAGCTGTAAGGCGTAGTCGCCGAGCTCAGACGCGGGAACCTCGCCTGTGAGCCGAGCCTCGTCACCCATCTGCTCGGGAGAGCCGAAGCGAGCGGACATCCTCGTGAGATCAGACATCGCACGGCCGACCTTGTCCGTGGGCAGCTCGAGCTCAAACGCGTACCACGGCTCCAGCAGCATGCATTCTCCGAGCTCACGGGCAGTCATGAGTGCCTGTCGCATCGCGCGATAGGTTGCTTGCCTGAAATCGCCGCCCTCGGTGTGCTTGAGGTGCGCGCGGCCTCCAACGAGGGTAATGCGAACGTCAGTCACGGGCGCGCCGGTGAGAACGCCAACGAGTTCTCGTTCCTGCGCGTTCGTGAGGACTAGGCGCTGCCAGTTGCGGTCAAGGTCATCCTCGGAGCACTCGGAGCCAAACGTCACGCCGCTGCCGCGCGGCGCCGGGTCAAGGCGGAGATGAACCTCGGCGTAGTGACGCAGGGGCTCGAAGTGGCCAACGCCCACGACTGGCTTCGAGATGGTCTCCTCGTACAGAATGCTGCCCGGGCCAAAGTCGATATCGAGGCCAAAGCGACGCGTCATGAGGTCGCGGACGACCTCGAGCTGGACCGCCCCCATAAGCCTCAAGCGAATTTCCTGCAGGTGCTCGTCCCAGGAGACGGCGAGCATGGGGTCCTCCTCGGCAAGCTCTCGCAAGGCGCTGAGTACCGTGTGGATGTCGGCGCCGCCCGTGAGCACGCCGTAGGTGAGGACGGGCGCCAAGATGGGGCGCTCCGGCGCGGATTCGGCGCCCAGCGCATCGCCTGGGCGAACGTGCGAGAGGCCCGTTACGGCGCAGACTCCGCCGGCGGAGACATTTGATATGGGTTCGAAGCGCGACCCCGTGTAGATGCGGAGTTCGTTGATCTTTTCGGACCAGGGGATGCCGTCCGTCGCACCGTCTACCTGCTGGCGGGCGCGGAGCTCGCCGCCGGTGATCTTGAGCCAGGCGATTCGCTCGCCGCGGTCGCCGCGGCTTACGCGATACACGCGAGCGGCGAACTCGCCGGGCCAGGCGCGGTCGGGCGCGAGCTTGGCGATAGCATCCAGAAGCTCGGCCACGCCCTCGTTCTTGAGGGCCGAGCCAAACAGACACGGAAAGACGTGGCGCTCAGCGAAGAGGCGTCGAGTGGTCGCGTCGCTGAGCTCGCCTGTCTCGAGAAACTCCTCGAGCGCCGCCTCGTCCGTCATGACAGCGGCTTCGCCGGTTAGCTCCTCGATGGGGAGGCATCCCTCGGAGAGCCTTGCGCGCAGGGCCGCAAGCAGGGCGTTTCTCTCGGCAAGAGAGCCCGCGTCAGGCAAAAGGTCTACCTTGTTCGCGAAGATGATGGTGGGGATGCCGTGACGCTCAAGCAGACGCCAGAGGGTGCGGGTGTGACCCTGGATGCCGTCATTTGCGCCTACGACGAGCACCGCGAGGTCGAGGGCGGCGAGCGTCCGCTCCGCCTCAGCGGAGAAATCGACGTGACCGGGGGAGTCCACCAGCGTGATCTCGGTGCCTGCGTGCTCGAGAGCCGCTTGGGAGGAGAAGATCGTGATGCCACGGTCACGCTCCATGAGGTCAGTGTCGAGGTGGGAGTCGCCGCGGTCGACGCGACCGCAGGTGCGGATGGTGCCCGCGTCGAACAGCATCGCTTCCGCGAGCGTGGTCTTACCTGCGTCGACGTGCGCCAATATGCCGACAACCGTCTGCCTCATAGGTCTCCCGAGCGTTGAGTGCTTGTGTGTGGGTGCAATCGTCTCCCCGGTGAGCGTCTTGGTCAAGACACGAGACGGCCTTACCGTCCCGTCCCGGGCGCCTAAAGACCGCGGAGGCTATGGTGCCGTTCGAGCGGGCCTGCGGTTGCCCTGCGTGCCGATATTGACGCGCTGCCCATTCGCGAGGAAAGCGGCCTTGCCTACGCGAGTGCCAACGGTCGTGATTGCCCACGATACCGGTTTCTCCTTGCCGATGCCCTCAAACCATTTGGCGGGTGCGACGCTCGATGGCCCTTCTGCGTGGGTATCGTTACACCATTGCACGTATGCGTTGGCGCCTAGGCGCCGGACAGGGGGATACCATGGCAGATCTTACTGGCAAGCGCGCTCTCGTCATCGTCGAGGGCTATGGCACTGAGGAGCCCGAGCTTCTCCAGCCTGTCGAGTTCCTGCGCGAGCGCGGTGCGGAGGTTGATATCGCCGCAGCTCAGAACCCGATTGACTGCGTGACGGGCGATCGCTATGACTCGCAGCAGATCGTTCCTGACAAGATGCTCGCGGAGACTGGGGCTGAGGGCTATGACGTGTTGATCGTTCCTGGCGGCACTGTCAACATGGATCGCCTGCGCATCAACCCGGAGGCGCACCGCATCATGCGCGAGTTCATGGAGGCCAAGAAGGTCGTCGCGTGCATCTGCCATGGCCCATGGCTGCTCGTGAATTCCGGCGTTGCCGAGGGTAAGACCGTGACCAGCTGCGAGTTCAATCGCATTGACATGGAGAACGGCGGTTTCGTATGGGTTGACGAGGAGGCTCACGTCGATGACTCTGACGGTCAGATGCTCATCACGAGCCGTTGCCCGGATGACCTGCCGGCGTTCTGCGCCGCCATTGAGGCCGCTCTGGCGTAAGGCGCAAGTCTCGGAGGTGATTCGCCCGCCGGCGGTGTGCCTCGTGGGAGCTTGCTAGCGACGAGTCAACAAAGACCACTTTGATGGGGCTGCTGTCCGGATGGGCGGCAGCCCCCTTTGTGCGCTTCTGAGCTGCGGATATAGCATATAAGTCATATTCACAACAAACGATAGCTGCATGAAGACGGATTTATCTACCTGGCCTTATGACATATAAGTCATATTGAGAGGTAGGTAATACTTCCAGTACATCTAGCTGCGGATATGACATATACGTCATATCCAGCAAGCACAAGAACAACGTCATTAGCAGCAGATATGACATATACGTCACATTGTTCGAGTCAAATGGCGCGGCCGGTGCATAAAGCAAACGCGCCGGCAGCTTGCCCTTGGCGGCTGCCGGCGCGTCATTCTCGCGCGTTATGTTGGTGTGCCCGTCGGATAGATTGCTGTGCCCTAGCTCTGGCGACTGAACCTAGTGCCCTAGCTCTGGCGACTGAATCTAGTGGGTTGATTTCCGATCCCAACCGAACACATTGAGCTGACGGCACGCTCCCGCAGTTAACCGAACGCCCCCGAGGTCCT